>CANRET010000039.1 GCA_947629715.1 uncultured Akkermansia sp. | reverse complement strand
CCGTCACTATTTTACCCCTCTCTTCTCATGACCTCAACTCTTTCTGTCATATGTTGCTTTTGTTCTTGCAATTCACATCCGAGACAAGCGCGCTTGAAAATGTGTCTCCCCAAGCGAGGAGAGCCGTTGACACATCAGGGAAGAGGCGACCGTGGTGTTGCGATATCCAGTGCAGCACATCACTGTGCGCATCCGCTGGCACGGCGCAGAACGCGCTCGGAAACAGACGGAAAGCATCCAGGTCATTGTGTCCGTCTCCCATGAGGAAGAGGCGCTTTTCGGGGACATGCCAGGCGGATATGACGGCGCGAAGGGCCGTTCCCTTGTTAAAGCGTGCATCGGAGAGGCGCAGGTATTTACCGGCGCGTTGAGCAGCGACTCCGGGCAGAGATGAGGCGAGTTCCAGAATGCGCGGCATGAGCAGGTCCATGGTTTCGCTATCCTTCGCTACGATGGAGAGCGCATCGGTGTCTGCGATGTTCCACTGTGCGTGCGGCAGTTCGCAGCGCAGAGAATCCAGAGCGGCATTCCACGCGGGTAACGCTTCGCTGCGCAGGCGCGCATTGGCTGCGAGACATTGAGCGTTGTACTGAGTAAGAGGGTGGAGCAAGCCGTCCGCTCCGGCTAAATACACATAACGCTCGCAAGTACAGAGAAAATCCGGCTGCAGGGGAAGAAACCGAAGCGCTTCAGCCATGTCGGACAAACAACGTCCGGTGTTGATGCCCCAACGAACTCCATGTCGGCGCAGTTGCCCAAGCAGAGGAAAACTCCGCATGTCCACATCTTCCGGGCGGCCATTTTTACGGCGCAACGTGCCGTCGTAGTCCAGCGATGCCAAGAAAGAGCAAGAACCGACAGCGGGAACGGTGCGACCGGGCAAAAGTATATCCCCTTCCTCCTCCGATCGGAGAATGAGTGGCGCCGACGCATTCATTTTTTTGCGGGTACACACCCCTCAGGCAAGAGTTCTCCGGGCTTGCGCATGTGGATTTCCACGCGGCGGTTAAGAGCTTGCTCTTCGCGCGGCAAATTAGTCGGCGCTAGCGGGTGTGTGGCTCCGCAGGCGCGCAGGAACACGCGGTTGATGGGAACGCCATTTCCGGCAAGCCATGAAACGACCGCCTGCGCACGGCGCAAGGAGAGTTGCGCATTGTATTCCTCGCTTCCGATACTGTCGGTATGGCCCTCAATAATGAAAGTGGTGGAAGGGTTTTTGTGGATGAGAGCAGCCAGTTGGAGCAGGGAGATTCGGGCGGAGTTCTTGAGGCGGCTTTCATTGAAGGCAAAGAGGAGGTCCGAGCCGAGACGCGCCACACCGGAGGAAGCGCCGGGGTTGGGAATGCTCATAAGCTGTGCGAGGGTGCGCGTATCGGAAGGAAGCGAGGCGTTTCCACGAGAGGCTTGGCGGCGCAGCTCGCTTTCGATCAATCCCTCTGCATCATCCAAGTCCTGAAGTTGGGGAGAGGCGTTGATGACGACGGAATTGGCAGTGATGGGGGTAGGCTCCGGCAGCAGGGCAGGCAGGTTGGAATCAAGGTCCGGAGCGGTATTGCTGAGAGCTGGAGCGTTCGGCATCATTTGCGCTTCCAGAGTTTCCGGTTCCCCGGTTGGCGTTGGTTCGGGCAGAGCTATGTTCGTCTCTCCGGGGGCCATGACCAGTTCCTGCACATCTATGTCGAGCAGGTCGATCTCCTGTGGGTCCTGCTCCAGTTGTTCCGGCGGAAGGGAGTCTTCCGTGGGCGGCGGTGTATCCGCCTCTTGCAGCTCGGTCGTTGCGTCACGTACCACCACGCGGGCTGCGGAGTCATCGGGCACAATCTCGGTTTGGCGGACGTCAATGCTTTGGCGCCACAAACGCATCAGCCAGGGAGTGGCGCGAAAAGCCATTAAATGAAAGATCGTGGCAACGACGGCCGCTACGATGAGTACGGGGATCATGTGACGCGGTTCCGTGAGCTCAAAGCCGCGCCGCAGGCGGTTTTCGCGGCGGCGTTTGCCATTAACTTGTCCTGGTGATGGGATGCTCATGAGCGAGGCACGGCAAGGGAATCATGATTTGGTGGGCAAAGCATCGACCGGCAATTCCTGAAGTGCGGGCAGTTTGTCGTTCATCCAGAGTAAGATCTGCACGGGAATGTCATCGACATCCTGCAGCAGGACGGCTTCCGCATGTTGTTGTACATCATGCGTGCCCCCTTTTTGGGTGTACACGACATCGCGCGTGGTGGCGTCGGGAGCGTCTCTATCCGTACGCAGCGTGATGAGACTGCGTTGCTCCGGGTGCAGTTGGGTGTAGAGAGCGATGGAGTCTTCCGGCAGGCTGTTCGGATCATCTTCGCGAGAGTACGCCAGCAGGACGGGTACGTGTCGCGGCAGGTGGAAGAGGCTTTGCACAGCGGCAATGTCAAAAGGCTCCAAGTTGGTGAGCGCTTTCATGCGCCAGCCGATGAGTTCGCCGAGAAGCAGGGAGGTGCCGCTGCGTTTGATTCGGTTACTCATAGGCGCTCGAGTATCAATGGCCGCTACGGCTCGAAGCCGGGGATCACTAGCGGCGGCATGCAGCATGAGTTCTGATCCGAAGCGCTGTCCTACGCCCAGAATCATAAGGTCCTTGCGGCCGGCTTGCTCCTCCAGTGCGTTGATGATGAGCGGTACGTCTTCGCTTTCGCGTACGCCGTGGGTGCAGTAAGGGCGGGAGGACGAACTGCCTCGGGGTTCCCAGAGCACGCAGGTAATGCCGACGGCGGCGAGCTGTTCAGCCAGGGGGAGCGAGGAGCGGATGCCGTGGTCCCAGTCTGAGCAAATGAGTACAAAATCGATATTCTGCAGGCGGTCGGGGACATGATTGTGCAACCGCTCCAGCAGAACCTGCTGGCGGGGAGTGGTATTTTCCCCGGCCGAGGCACGTACAAGACAGGCCTGGATGCGGTGACCGTCCTTGCCGGTCAGGGAGAACGGAGTGAGCTGTACGCCCTGAGTTTTGTCCGGCAGATCCGAGTAGCCCCGGTAAACGGGATTGACGGGTTGGAGAAGCTGCTCTGTTCTTCGATTGACTTTGACCCACAAGAAGACACCTGCCGTCAACGCCGCAAGCAGCAGTACCAGCAAGGCGCGTGTCATCCATCTCCTCATCGGGTTCCATCCTATCACAGCTCCTTGCTTTTGGCAAGAGGAAGCCCGAAGGCAAATGGCGTGGGCTTTCTTTTAACGCTTGATGAATGGGACATGCGGTTCTATAATGGGCGCATGAAGATGCGACACATAGCGTGGGCAGCGTTGCTGACGGTTGCTATGCAGCTCTGCCAAGCCAATGAAGAGCAGATGAAGCGGGCGTTGAAACTCTGGGAACAGCAGGAGGCGGAATACCGCGCTGCGCTTGATGTGGCGACCACGCCGGAGCAGCGGGATTCAATTCTTCCGCCGTCCACGGGTGAGGTTGCGGAAATTTTGTGGAAAGCCATTCGTGGTTCCACCGGCGTGCGCAATGTGGCGGTTGATTCTTCCGGCGTGCGGGGGCGTTTGAATGGAGAAGAGCCAAAGAAGATCAACACGTATGAAATGGATGAGGAATGGGCGGCTCCTGCAGTGGTGTGGTTTTTGAATCACCCGGAGAGTCTGGTAAAGATCTACGAGGGGAAGCCGCAGAAGTTGGCGATTTTCGCGCAGGCGTTGCTGAACTCTGTGCGCTACCGTCATTACGCTTCACCGCTTATCGGTAAAGCGTGTGCCAAGCTGGCAGAAAACAATGGGGCAGATGTGTATGAGACGTTGCAAAAAATCTACGAGCACAATACTGATCCCGCCGCCCGCGCCGCTGCGGCGTTGGCGATGAGCGTGATGCTGGCCAATCCGGCGATGGCAGGGGAAGAGGGAGGGAGGGCTCGGGCGAGAGCCAAGCGCATTTACCTGATTCGCCAGGCCCTCGTGCTGGCTCCTCAGGATGAGATGTTCGGTGCGGTGAGTCTCACGGACGCTGCTCAGGAACTCATCTACCGTATCCACCAATTGGAGGAAGGAGCTATTCCGCCTCGCATCAAGATAACGGATGTCCGAGGAAACGAGAGACTGTTTCCCGTGGTGGGTAAGGCGAATTTGATTTTCTTTTGGGATCCGGAAGAAGATGTGGGGCTATCCATTATGCGTAAGCAGGAGGCTCTCACGACAAAATATCCGCAGCTTGAACTTTGTCCGGTGGTAGTTCATCGGGACCGTGATGAGTTGCAGAAGACGCTTCTGGAAAATGGGGTGGACTTGTGCTACATGGACGATGAACGGGGTTCTGCCGGTCAAGCGTACCGGGTAAGTCAACTGCCGCATGCGGTGCTTGTCAACGAGCATTCGCGCGTGCTGTACAGCGGGTATCCTGACATGCAGTTGCAATCGGCGCTTAACGCCTGGCAGAAGGAGGCGGAGAACAACGCGCAGCCCCCTGCGAATCATCGACCGACTGCACCGACAGGGCAATCCAACGGTCTTTTGCCGCCGACGAAGAAAAGCTCTCCTCCTCTGCGAGAGATGCCTCAGTTCTGAGGTTCGCAAGTATCGCAGGGCAGATCCGGTTTGCGGTACACGGGGAAAGACTGCTGCTGCACGTGGTCGCTTGGGTCGCCATCAAAGCGTACCCCGAAGATTGTTTCAAAAGTCTGACCGTTGATAAAAGAGGCGAGCTGTGCAGAGTGGAAGCACTCATGCTCCTGCAGGTAGGTAAGAGTGGGGGCCATGAGACGGGCTGCAGCGCAAACGTCCGGTTTGAATTCGCCCCAGTTGTCCGGCCAGGGGAGGTAGGGCAGGGGTTCGTAGCGGATAATGCGATCGGCGTACTCACGCAGAGCCTGGGCAACAGTATCGGCCTGGGTCTGGTTTTCAACGGCTGCCAGAGCATAAACCAAGCGCAGGATGGCAGCCGGTACAGGGGGAGCGTCAATTTTGGAGGGCAACTCACCCCGGTAGGGTATGCTGATGTCTTTGTACGGTCGCGCGGCGTAAGCATCCGGCATGGTAAGACAGGGTACAAAGTCTGCCGTATGAGCCATGATGTCCAATTCAATGAGCTGCAGAAGCACTGCAAGTGGTTCGGATTCCTTCTCTCGTCGAAGTTCAAAAGTCAACAAAACGCGACGCAGAGGATGGCGTAATCCGTCCGGATGGCGGCGATAGATGAGAGAGTCCTGACTCACTTTGCCGACTGCGTTAATGCCTTCCGGGAGTTCACGCGCATCGGGCAAGGAGATGCTGCCGCAGAGTTCGCCTCGATGGGTGAAAAGGCGCACATGAGCAGGAGCATTGTCCGGAATGCGGATGAAGGGGTCGAAGTGTTCAGCGCCGACCAAGCGAGTATAGGGGGAAGGAAGGCCGAGATTGTAGTCAAAGCTCAGATCAAAATCACCATGAACAAGTTCATCGGCAGTCAATTTGCCGATGGAAGAGCGAGTGATGGACGCGGAGTGCACCCAACAAATCAGAGAGACAATCGCCAGCCCGGCGATCATTGCCGAAACCAATATACTATTTCGTTTTGCCTCGTTCGTCATGTCCCTATTTTACATCAAAAGAAAAGGGAAACCAAGACAATTGCAATTCTCAATTTGCAAAACATCTCGTGTGAGCGCGCTCCTTCCCGGTTATCTCGGTCCGGGCTTGTCTTCAATCGGCGGCGGGGGTATAATGACGCCCATGAGCATTTTACCGTACGCGCACAGTTATGTGCAGGGGATACGCGCCTACAAGCCGGGGAAGCCGATTTCAGAGACAGCTCGTGAACTTCACATGAAGCCGGAGGATATTGTGAAACTGGCCTCCAATGAGAATCCTCTGGGGGCTTCGCCGCTGGCTGTGCGTGCGATGCAACAGGCTGCCCGAGAGATCAACCTCTACCCGGACGGTTCTTCTTATGAATTGCGTACGAAAATAGCTGAGCGCTTTGGGGTGGAATTGGATCAGACGGTGGTAGGCAGCGGCGGCAGTGAATTGATTGAACTGGTGTGTCATACTTGCCTGGGCCCGGGGACGGAGTTGGTCGCGGCACGTTACAGTTTTGCCATGTACCCGTTGATGTGCAAACTGTTCGGCGCTGCCTTCGTGGAGGTGGAGAATAAACCGGATTGGACGCATGACTTGCAAGCTATGTTGCGCGCTATCACTCCGCGCACGCGCGTCGTCTTCGTTACCAATCCGACCAATCCCGTAGGATCCATGGTACAGCAGCAGGAGCTGGACGAATTCATGGCGGGAGTCCCGGAACATGTCATCGTGGTTTTTGATGAAGCCTACATCCACTTTGCCGATCCGCAGCCGGATACTTTGCGCTACGTGCGTGAGGGGAAGAACGCGGTGGTGATGCGCACTTTCTCGAAGGCGTATGGCTTGGCGGGAGTGCGCATCGGCTTTGCTGTCACCACAACGGAAATTGCCGGACTTTTGCACAAAGTTCGCTCGCCGTTCAACGTGAGCAGCCTTGCCCAGGCAGCGGCTTTGGCCGCACTGGATGATGAGCAGCATGTGCAGAAATCGGTGCAGCTGGTACGCGCCGAAAGGAAACGCTACGAGGAGACCTTCCGTGCGTGGGGAGTTCCTTTTGTGCCGAGTCAGGGCAACTTTGTCCTGGTGAATGTGGGGGATGGGGAGCGAATCTTCCATGAGTGTCTGAAACGAGGCGTCATTCTCCGCCCGATGAGCGGCTACGGTTTGCATGAGTACATTCGCATTACCATAGGCTCCGCAGAACAGAATGATCGCTGTTTGCAGGCGCTTGGCGAAGCGTTGAAGGCGTGAGCGCAAAAAAATAACACGTATAAACCGGGCGGAGGAGCAGCGCGAATTATCATGATATAGTGGTGTATTGTGAAAAAGCGCACAGGATGAAGTGATGACGAAATGCGCCAGCCCGCTTTTGGGGTTCGAATACATGGATAAAAAGAGGTTGCATTTCACGATCGTATCAGCTAGAATGCGCCGCGTATGGCTCGACAGGTCTTAGGGAAGGGACTCAGCGCCCTCATACAGCAAAACGAGATATCTGCCACGTTAACGCAGCAGATGAGCGATGAGAAACGGGTGATTACGGCTAAAGTGAGCGAAATTCAACTTTCGCCATTTCAGCCTCGTCGAATTTTCAAAGACGAGCAGATCCAGGAACTGGCCAAGTCGATACGTGAACGTGGGCTGGTGCAGCCGCTGGTGGTGCGGCGCGTGGAAGGGAAGTTTGAGTTGATAGCAGGGGAGCGTCGGCTGCGAGCGGTGAAGAGTCTTGGTCACAAGGAAGTGAAGGTGGTGGTGATGAAGGCCACTGATCAGGAGGTGGCGGAGATTACGCTGATTGAGAACCTGCAGCGCGAGGATCTGACCCCGCTGGAAGAGGCGGAGCAGTATCATCTGCTTCAAACGCGTTTCAAACTCAAGCAGGAGGAGATTGCGCGCCACGTGGGCAAGTCTCGTGCCTTGATTGCCAATATGGTGCGCCTTCTGGATCTCACAGCTCCCGTGCGCGAGATGCTTACCAGAGGGGAGGTTTCCGTGGGGCATGCCAAAGTGCTGTTGCAGCTCAAGGACGCGGAGGAGCAAGTGCGTGCGGCGCAAAGTGTTGTGCGGCGCGGGTTGACCGTGCGCCAGACTGAGAAGCTGGTGCGCGACGTGCTTGACCCGCCGGAGTTGTGCGAGCCGCAGCCAGCAGAGCCGATCCCGATGGACAGCGCTACCAGAGCCATCTGCCGCCAACTTTCCGAAAGCCTGGGGACTGGAGTGAACATACTCCCGAAGGGGAGACGCAGCGGCGTGATCCAGATAAGCTACACCGGGCAAGCGGAGCTGACGCGTCTGCTGGAGATTTTTGGGATCACTTCACGCGGTTGATTCCGCAGAATCGGCATGATCGCCCGGCGCTTTCAGGAAATGCGATTGTGGGTGTGCGCGGTGGCGTTTGCGCTGCTGCCGAGCGGGTGCGAGCGTAGTGGAGAGGTCCTCGTTGAAGCGCAGAACGTGAGGCCTTCGACGATAGAGGATACGACAGATTTTTCCGGGCAGAATGCCTATCTCCATTGCGCCGCCATTTGCGATATGGGACCGCGCCCCACGGGGTCTCCCGCTTATGCGCGGCAGCTCGATTACCTTGAACGCCATCTCCGAGCAGCCGGGTGGCGAGTGCAGCGCGACGTTTTTTCTCCGCATGCGGGACGCACTATGGTGAATCTTCGTGCAGAGTTCGGAGCAGAAGAGGGGGGACGTCCGTTGCTGGTGTCCTGCCATATTGACACCAAAGGGCAAGGCGACGAATCCATCCTCGGAGCGGATGACGGGGCAAGCGGGGCGGCGGTTTTGTTGGAATTGGCGAGGGTGCTGGGACGGGATTTTCAGACGGCGCGCCAGGTGGAGTTGATATTTTTTGACGGAGAAGAATCGCTCGGTGAACGCATTACCGAAGAGGATGGTTTGTACGGCTCTCGCTATGACGTGAACAGGCGAGGAAAAGGAGCCATGCCGGATGGCGTTGTCAACTTGGATATGGTCGGCGGCGCGGGCAAGATCATTGCCGTGCCGATCATGGACACTGTGCCTGCAATGTGCGATATTTATATGGAGGCCGTGCAGGAATTGGGCTTTTCAAAGGACCGCTGGACCTATCATCTCGGTTCCTATTGGGATGATCACCGTCCCTACATGGAAGCCGGGACGCCCACTCTCAACATCATCGCTTCCTTCATGGGGAGCAACTGGTGGCACAATCAGAGAGACAATATGCAGCGCATCTCCGCCGCTTCGCTGGACGAGAGCGGTCGGCTGGCGCTGAAGGTCATCTCGCTTTGGCTTGAGAAGCGAACACGGGCGAAGGGTCCTTGTGCGCAGCCCGGGGGCGCCCGTGAGAGCAATCAGAGTTCGTAGTAGGTGTAGCCGTTGAGACCGTCGCGGTACGCCTCCAAAGCTTCGCGGCGTTGGCGGGGAGTGATGAGATCCAGCTCCACTGCTTTTTCTGCGAGTTCGCGGAAGCGTTTCACCAGCTCCTTGGTGTCGTATTTGACGTAGGAAAGAACATCGGCCACGCAATCGCCTTCTTCCTCTCCTGTAAACACGGGACGTCCGTTCTCCAGGTGCACGCTGACCACATTGGTGTCGCCGAGCAGGTTGTGAATGTCCCCGAGCGTCTCTTGGTACGCGCCCACTAAAAAGACGGCTACATAGTACTGCTCATCGCCCTCGACTTCGTGCAAGGGCAGGGACTTTGCCACATCCTCGCGGTCGATGTATTGAGCCACCTTCCCATCGCAATCGCAGGTAATGTCCACGAGTACGCTTTTCTGCGTTGGGCGCTCACAGAGGCGTTGGATAGGCATCACCGGGAAAAGCTGATCGATCGCCCATGAGTCAGGCAAGCTTTGGAAAAGAGAGAAGTTAGCGTAGTAGAAATCCACCATATTGTCAGAGACCTCCTTGAGGTCTTCGGGGATTTCGCTCATCTCGGCGATACGGTGGGCGATCAATTCCATGATATGCCAGTAGATGGCTTCGCCGATCCCCCGTTCGCGCAGACTCACATTGCCGTACGCAAACTGCATGCGGAGCGTTTCACGGTAGTAGTTGGCGTCATTATAGCATTCCTGAATGTTTTTACGCGTGAGCATACGGTAGGTCTCATCCAACGCTTTCAAAACCTCGCTCGCATTGGGGGGCAGCTTGGGTAATCCAACGCCATAGCCACGCGTGCTGGTTACATCCAGGATATTGAACACTAAAACCGAGTGGTAGGCCGATATCGCGCGTCCGGATTCAGTGACCAATATGGGGTGGGGCACTCCGTTGCGAGTGCACATTTCTCCCACGATCTCCACCACGTCACGTGCGTACTCTTCCACTGAGTAGTTGCACGAGGAATGAAAGTTGGTTTGGGATCCGTCATAATCCACGGCCAAGCCGCCTCCCATATCCAGGGTCCCCATGGGGGCTCCTTCACGCACGAGATCAATGTACATACGGCAAGCCTCGGAGAGCGCTTCGCGGATAACTGAGATGTTGGGAATTTGAGAGCCTTGGTGGTAATGCAACACCTTCAGACAATGAAGCTTGTTGACAGCTTTCAGATGATCGACCACATCGATAACCTGGGCAGAGTTGAGGCCAAAAACGGATTTATCGCCCGCAGACTCGCTCCAATGTCCGGAGCCTTTGGCGGATAACCGGACGCGTACGCCCAAGTTCGGTTCAATACCCAGCTTTTCCGCCCGGCGCAGAATGGCCGGCAGCTCATTGGGCATCTCAAGAATCAAGTGAATATTCAATCCCATGCGCTGTCCCATGAGCGCCAAGTCAATGAACTCATCATCCTTGTATCCGTTGCACATGAGGAACGCCTCACTGTCCTGCATGTAAGCCATGGCGGCGATGAGTTCAGGTTTGGAGCCCGCCTCCAGTCCGTAGTGGTAACGCGCTCCGTAGGAGACGATTTCTTCGACAATGGGACGCTGTTGGTTCACTTTGATTGGGTAAACCCCACGATATACCCCCTGGTAGTCCACCTTGCGGATGGCGTCGGCAAAACTTTTGTTGAGTTCGTCGATTCTGGCGCGTAATAAGTCGCGAAAGCGCAGCAATACCGGGGCTGCCGTGCCACGGTCCGCCAATTCTCGCATGAGACTCGCCAAACTCACGTTACGCATTTCGCCGTTGCTGTCCTGGAGTCTCACTGTGGTTTCTCCGTTTTTAGAGACGGCGAAGAAGCCATTGCTCCAGTCCGGAACGCAGTACAGCTCGGCAGAATCAGAAGATGTCCAGTTTTTAACTTTACGCCGAATGGGCTGAGATTTACGGTGGGGCATGGCGGGACGTGGCGGATGAACTCGCGCGTTATATACCATGTCCACGCCGTGCAAGCAAGACAAAAAAGGGATTTTTCTGCTTGCTGAGCGGGGCGTACTTTGGTAAAATGAAACCCATGGAAAGATTTGCAAAGATCATGATTGGTGCGATTTGTGCCGGTGTGGCGCTATCGCCGTCAGCAAAGGGAGATCGGTATTCAGACTACTGGTCTCCGGAGAATATGGCGAAACGGCAGTGTACGTCCGTGCATTTGAGTTACTTGCCGGATATTCCTGCGCATACGGCAGCTTATCAGGAGACGGTAGTTGAAAAGTCTGCCCCCGGCACCTATTTTTCATGCAATAATTTTTCCAATGGGTACATTGGAGTGCAGGAGCTGTGTGAAAAGGACGAACGTGGAAACCCCATACGCGTCGCTATTTTCTCGATTTGGGACGCCAAAGATACGGGCGATAATCCGCACGCCGCTCCCGAAGAGGAAAGAGCCAAACTGGTGGCTCGTGGAGAGAATGTGAGGACGGAGCGCTTCGGTGGCGAGGGTACCGGCGGCAAGTCCATGCGCAAGTTTGATTGGAAAGAGGGGCAGGTGATTCGCACCTTGGTGGTGGAGCGCAAGGAAGGGGAAGACTTTCGGCGCATTGCCGGTTACATTTACAACCCCGATGCGGGCAAGTGGGAGTTAATGAGCTGCTGGCGCGTGCAAGCGGTGCGACAAGGACTGGGCGGCGGTTGCGGTTTTGTGGAAGATTTCATGCGCAACGTCGAATCCAAAGGACGCGAACGACGCGCTACTTTCGGTCCTGCTTTTCGGTGGGATGGTAAGGCGTGGCGTCAGGCAACGCAATTTCGCTTCACTCGCGATGCCAACCCGAACAACAACATTAACTGCCGGATTAATCCGCAACGCGGCTATTTTTCGCTGGCTACGGGCGGAGACATTGCGCCGGAAAAAGACTTCGCTCCTTTCGATGTGCGGGAACTTTCTCCCCTGCCTCCCACTCCGGAACCCGGGGAAGATGTGATGAGTATTATCCGCGACGACGAGGCTGAGCTGCATCATGCTGCTCCGGCGGATCCTGCCTCATGAAATACTTGCTCAGCACACACAGCTGACGCCGAGAGCAATGAGAATGAGGCCGCTTGTTATTTGGAGCAGGCGGTCGGGCAGGTGGCGCAATGCGTGAGCCAGACGGAAAAAGATCAGCGCTCCCGCGAAGGTGACCAGTCCGATGATTCCCGCCGACAGCGCAAGCTGCAGGAGCGAGAGATTGTCTCCCACCACACGGCCTAATGCCATACAGATGCCCACGACAAACGCATCCATGCTTGTGGCAAATCCCGCCAAAATCAAACCAGGCAGTCCGAGTGGCAGGCAGGATGCTTCCTCATGCTTTCCTCGGAACGCTTTATGGATAATCCCAAGCCCGAGGGAGCAGAATATGAGCAGGGAGCACAGTGGCCCCCATTGTTGCACCGGTTCGCGCAGTCCTGCTCCGCTCACGTACCCCAGCAAAGGCATGAACGCCTGAAACATCCCGACAGTACACGCTAACGCCAGGGCGGCTCGCCGTCTGTGCACCTGCAGTTGCAACCCGTAGGAAAACGAGTACGTCGCCGCATCCACTGCCAACGCCACGGCAATTCCCAGAAGTCCGGGCACGTTCATCGTCTATGCCGCGTGAACGGCTAAAAAGGACTGCAGCTCGTTAAAAGCTCGCCGCTGGGTGGGACAGGACCTGCGTCGCCTGCCCAGCACCAGGCTGCAACGGTGCGCTCCGGAAAATCGATAGGATGTGAGTCCCCGGCGTCGCAAATCGTCCATCCTGTGCTTTAACTCTGTATAAAAGAAAAGGGGGAGAGGGTGCTCACCAGCCAGCGTGTCCAGTGGGATGGAGACAGGGGGCAACTGCTCTTGCAATGCGTCTGCCACGCGCGGCAAGCCGATTTCGCGTAACGCTCCGCGCAAGCGTCCGAAGAAGTATTTGAGCGGCAAGGTTCGCAAGGGACAATAATGTTCCATGTATTGCAGAACCCCCTGGGCTATTTCATGCTCACAGGGCAGGTAAACGCCGGCAATTTGCGCGGCTTCGCGCAGCACATGCTCCAGCCATTCGCAATCGTAGTCGGAGGTGATGTACTCGCCGGTTTGCAGGAGAGGACGTCTGGATACTGATTGGATCATCCGAGTTTAAGTTTGCCTTGCAGAGGATCATTGGCACGCAGACTTTCCATCTTGCGCACGATGTCGATAAATTCGTCAGCGTTCTGATACTGCAGGTATCTGGAGCTGTAACGGATGCAAGCCACCGGATCAATGTTTTGCAATTTTTCGGTGATCTTCATCACGATCACCGCAGTCGGCACTTCACGGACGTGATCGCGATGCAGCTCAGCTACCAGTTCATCAGTCGCAGAGTCCAGCTGCTCCATGCTTACCGGTCTCTTTTCACACGACTCAATCATTCCTCGCAGTATCTTTTCGCGGTTGAGCGCTTCGTGGACGTTTGTCCTTTTCACGACCCTCAGTTCGGTGCGTTCCAGCTGCTCGTAAGTAGTGTAGCGATACCCACAGCGCAGACACTCCCTCCGCCGCCGTATGCAAGTCCCCTCACGCGACGTGCGCGAGTCAATCACCTTGTCCTCCGTGTATCCGCATTGAATGCACCGCATGCCAACATCGTACCACAAGGGGTAGTATCGTCAAGAAAAAATCAGTGCTATATATTCTATTTTTTCTGTTCATTAAGGTGGGGTGGCGCAAAAACGGGCAGGGACGAATGAAATCCTATGCGCAAGTCACGCAAGTCATTTTGCGGGTTAACAATCGTTTGCATGAGAAGGGGCTTGTCAAAGCGGCGGAGGGGTGCTATAATCCGCCCGCTTGCAGGGGGGAACCTGCCGTTTGTTCATCAAACAGAAAGCTATGAATGATTTGACCAAACCTTTTAAGCGGTTACCGGTGGCTCTCATAGGTACAGGCTCCTACGTGCCGGAGCACCGGTTGACGAATTCGGATTTGGAGAAGATGGTCGATACGTCCAATGAATGGATCGTGGAGCGCACCGGTATCAAAGAAAGGCGCATAGCGGCTCCGGATGAAAAGCCGAGTGATATGGCGACCAATGCTGCTCGCAAAGCCATGGAGGCAGCCGGAGTGGAGCCGGAGGAGATTGACCTGATCATTGTCGGCACGGTGACGCCCGACACCTTTACCCCTTCCACGGCGTGCTACGTGCAAGCGAACATAGGCGCGGTGAATGCGGCGGCGTTTGATATATCGGCTGCCTGTTCGAGCTTTTTGTATGCACTCAAGACGGCGGTGCAATTTATCGGCTGCGGGCAGGCCCGCACGGCGCTCATCATATCGTCGGAGAAGCTCAGTCACATTGTGAATTGGGAGGATCGCACCACCTGCGTGCTTTTTGGAGACGGCGCGGGTGCAGCAGTGCTGCGCACCGGCTCCGGAGAGCCCGGGGACAGCGCGATACTTGCCTCTGACATTGGATCGGACGGCACATTGACGGACCTGTTGATGGTGCCGGGAGGAGGGTCGGCCATACCCACGACGGAGGAGAACATCCACGAGAAACTCTACACTCTGGCCATGCGTGGTAACGAGGTATTCCGCCATGCGGTGGCGCACATGAGAGATTCTGCACTGTCGCTCATCCACCGCACGGGCATCAAGCCGGAAGACATTTCGCTGGTGATTCCGCATCAGGCAAACTTACGCATCATCAATGCGGTGACTCAGCGTTTGGGCATCCCGCCGGAACGTGTTTTTGTGAACTTGCAAAAGTATGGCAACACGTCCGGC
This sequence comes from uncultured Akkermansia sp., assembly GCA_947629715.1. GTDB lineage: Bacteria > Verrucomicrobiota > Verrucomicrobiia > Verrucomicrobiales > Akkermansiaceae > Akkermansia. The sequence goes on along the minus strand of CANRET010000039.1, from coordinate 7,090 downwards.
GCCGCTTGCGCTATTGCCTTGGATGAGGCGATTCGCGGCGGGCGCGCCAAAAAGGGAGACATTGTGCTGATGGTTACTTTCGGGGCCGGACTCACATGGAGTTCCGCAGCTATCAGACTTTGATCTCGGCGGGGCCTTTCTTCCTGTGCCGCCCTTTGTGACGGTTGTTGATGAGGACAAGACTTGCGATAATCATGGCGAGTCCCGCCCATTGCATCGGGAGGATTTGTTCTCCGCCGAAGCATGCCCCCAGGAGAATCGCGATAAAGGGGTTGGCGTAGGCATGAGTCGCTACCTCAGTGGCCGGACGCACCTTGAGCAGCCACACGTAGCTGGTGTACGCGCAGATAGAGCCGAAAAGCGCCAGATAGCCTACGTGCGCCCAACCCTGCCAGGGGATGCTGCCCCACCGGATGGCGGATGCTTCACCCGAGAAATAAGCCGTTGCCAAAAAAGCCAGACCGGCGGCAAACATCTGCCAGGCTGTGCCGCTCCAGGCATTGACATGCTCTTGGGTCGAGGCGTAATACTTGATGAATAGCGAGCCGAGGGCCCAGGCAACCATGCCTCCCAAAAAAATCAATACGCCGATTTCGCCTCGGCTGTCCGGGACGGAGAGTTCATGCAGGTAGAGTAGCGCTACGCCGATAAATCCGCCCACCAGCCCGAGCGGCACACGATAATTGCGGAAATTGTAGCGCCAGCGGCGTACGTTGAAAAGAGTGATCCAGATCATGGTGGATGCTGCCAGTACGGCTTCCAGACTGCTCGAGATGTATTTCTGTGACAGCATGATGACCGTCATGTCTGTGAACAGCATAATCATACCGCAGGGAACAGAAACCCGCATCATGGCCGGGCAAAATATCTGTTCCCCCCGACATTTGGCATAGGTAAGCAGGAGCAGTCCTGCCGTGGTGAAGCGCACCGCGCCCAGCACGTAGGGGGGAAAGTAGCGCATGGCCTCTCCGATAAAGAAGTAGGTGGACCCCCAAACGACGTAGATCATGAAATAAGCCGTCAGCACAGCCACGCGCGAAGGTTGTGATGAATTCGCGTTCATATGCACCTCCCAACAGGCTCGTATTCTACCACATGAATGCCGCATCGTCAAGGAGCCCTCCCCTTGGTTCAGGGCAAACGCATTTGAAAACCTGGGAGCAGAATTGGACGTATGGAATTTAGCATCAATAAATTATTTAAATTATTGATATTAAATATAAAATGTGATAGGATACAGGAATGCACCAACTCATTGCAAAAATCGACCTGATGGAAGACCCAAGAACCGGCAACGCAAAGATACATAAGTTGACGGACATCGTTTTTATGGTAATCGCGGCAGTCGTAGCGGGTATGTCAACATGGGAAGAAATACAAGAGTTCGCAAGCCATCACACAGAGTACTTCAGCAAGTATTTGGAACTGCCCGGAGGGATACCATCGGCCGACACGTTTGCGAGGGTATTTCGGATGCTGAGCAGAGAGGGCTTTGAAAATATGTTTCGGGAATTAATCGAAGAATTCAGGCAGCGACGAGAAAAAGAAGCAGGAGAGCAGGCGGCAGAAAGAAACATCAGCATAGATGGCAAAACGATCTGTGGAGCGGGCAAGTACGGGAAAGAGTACAATGTGCACGTGGTGAGTGCGTACGAGAGCGAGAGCGGATTGGTGTTGGGACAAACGCGAGTTGAACAGAAGAGCAATGAAGTGACGGCGATTCCCAAGTTGATAGATTCGCTTGAGCTGAAGGGGAACACGATATCGATCGATGCGATAGGATGTCAGAAGGATATAGCCAGGAAGATTATAGAAAAGAAAGCGCACTACGTGCTTGCCGTGAAGAAGAATCAGGGGAGGCTTTTGGAGGATATAGAAGACACAGCGAGACTGGAGAAGCCGGACTCGATCTATACGGAGACGAGTGGAGAGCACGGACGAGTGGAAACGCGTACGTACGAACTATACCATGAGTTGAGCCACATTAGCGCAGCATGGAACTGGGAGGGATTAGCGGCGGTGGTGAGAGTGAGCAAAGAGAGCTGTGAGAAAAAGAGCGGAAGCACGACGCAAGAACAACGCTTCTACATCGTGAGCAATCGGCATGCGAGCGCACAACAGATTGCCCGAAGCATAAGGAGTCACTGGGGGATAGAAAACAGTCTGCATTGGGTGTTGGACGTAGTGTTCAACGAGGATCGAGGACGCAAGAGGAAAGGGAACAGTGCAGAGAACTTTTCGAGGGTTTTGAGATTCGCGCTTGTACTTATTAAACAGTACAAGACGCGTCATGAGGGACTGAAAGTGCCACTCCAGAGGCTGAGACTGAGGGCAACGTGGGATACGGATGTACTGGATGATATATTGTTTGGTAACGAATTAGAGCATAAATGAACCTCTTGTCTCTTTCCTTAAAATGAATCCAATTTTCTAATGCGGTTGCCCTGCCCCTTGGTTGAACGCGTCTGAACTGCGTTTGTCCCGGGAGTATGTAATCGCAGCTTGACATGACTGCGCTGTGTGGTAGATTAAGAGCATGAGAGCGACACGAAACACGCGCGGATTCACTTTGGTCGAACTGATCGTGGTGATTGCCATTTTGGCGGTGCTGCTGGGGATATCTTCTCCCCTGTACTTCAGCTACATTAATGCCGGGGACGTGGTGAAGTGTCGGGCCAACATTGATCAGCTGGCGAAGTTGGGGACAAAGTACAGTCAGGACATGGCGACGCGCAATCTGCTGCCGACCAGCGGCATGGCGGATGATGAAGATACGCCTGAGATGAATGAATCGGACGGTTGGTGGCTGGGGCTCGCGCAGGAGTTGGATTCCACCGTTTTGCCGACAGATCGCAAGCACAAGATGAAGGTCGCCACTATTTTTCATTGTCCGGGGGATCACCGTGCGAAGGTGCAGGATGGTATGCTGATGGAGGCGAGTACGAAGACGGTTTCTTATGTGTCCTGGACGGATGGTTCGGAGGATGAGGATAATCCGAACTCACAGATACGTACGCTGGGTAAGAAACGTTTGGATATGCTGCCGTGGCTCAGTGACGGAAATCCGGTGAGGAAGCAGAGCGTGACCGGTCTTGCATCTTTCAAGAAGATGGTCGTGCCCACGCTGGGACGTCACAGCAATACGCTGTTGGTGGCTTATGCCAGCGGGGTGGTGCAGCAGATCGAAATCAAAGACGAGGAGAACGTGGATCCCGCTGAGCTTTTCCGAAAAATCAACCCCGAAAAGCTTATCCCCACCAAGGAGAGAAAAGCGCGCTGACGCACCGAATTTTTGGATATGGCGTCAACGGCGGAGAGCCTTTTTGATTGTCCGAATCAAGCCGTTGTGCTGGGATTGAGCGGTGGAAGAGATTCCGTGGCTTTGCTGCGCCTGCTCGTACAGCGAGGGGTGCCCACCTGCGCTTGCCATATTCACCATGGGATTCGACAAGTGGCCGCAGATGAAGATGCGGAGTTCTGCCGCGCGCTTTGCGAGCAGTTTGCGGTCCCATTTGAGGAGTATCGGGTGGATGTACCGGCGCTGGCTGCCCGGGGCGGGGAATCTCTTGAGACGACGGCTCGCTCCCTCCGCCGTCGCATTTTAGCCGAACATGCCCGGCGGATGAAGCTCTCCGCCGTGGCGCTGGCTCACCACGCAGACGATCAGGCGGAAACGGTTCTCTTTAACATGGCTCGCGGTTCTGCAGGTTTGCGAGGCATGATTCCGAGCAGGAAGGAGGGAGATATCACCTGGCTGCGTCCCATGCTTCGCATGAGGAGAGCTGATATCACAGCCTGGTTGAGGCAGATCGGACAGGAGTGGCGTGAGGACGCTACGAATGCCGACCCAGGCGCAGCCGCGCGCAATACAGTGCGGTTGCGTGTCATCCCGGCGCTCAATGACGCGCTGGGACGGGATGTTGTCCCGGCCCTGTTGCGTGGGGCGCGCATGCAGGGGGAAGTAAGCGCGGCGTTGGAAGCCGCCTTGGAGGCTCTGCCGATTTTGGATCCGCAAGGGCGCCTCTACTTACCCTTTTTTGCCGATAAGCCGATGGAGCTTCTCAAGGCGGCGGTGCAACATTATCTGCGGCGCTGTGGGGTTCCGGATATTTCCGAGGCGTGCGTGAACAATGTGTGCTCGATTCTGCCGGTCGAGTCGAGTCAGAGCTACTGCAATTTGCCGGGAGGCTATCGCGCGAGACGAGCCCATCGGCGGCTCAGCATTGAAGAGCCTGTTCAGATGTAGTGGCGCTTCGCAAAGAGGTGCGCACGCAGGGGGTCTGCGGCAGCCAGGTGGGTGAAGCCGATAGCTAGGGCGTCTGCCGCATCGGGGGCGGGTGTCTCACCCAAATTGAGCAGAGCGCGCATCATAAAAGCCACTTGTTCTTTCTGCGCGCTTCCTCGTCCGACCACAGCTAATTTGACACACCTGGGCGGATATTCCATGATGGGCAAGTCGCGGCTGGCTGCTGCGATCACTGTGGCGGCACGAGCCGAGCCCATAGTAATGGCTGTGCGGTGTGATTGCACATAGATGATGCCTTCAATGGCCAATTCGTCCGGCTGCCACTTGTCGATAAGCGAGAGTACATGGCGATGAATCGCCAGGAGACAGGCGCTCTGTGACAGAGAAGTCTTGAGCGATATTGTACCGTATTCCAACGCGCGTGCCGAGCGGTGATCGCCTTCAATCACGGCGTAGCCGGTGTTGCGGATAGCCGGGTCTATGGAAAGCACGCGCATGAGGGCTGCCATTATCGTCGGCGTCGTCCGTTTGTGACCGGCCGTGGTTTTCGCGGCGGCGTGGCATCTTCATTCAGCAGGGCAGTGTAGGCATACGGAAAGCCCTCCAACTTACGCCGTTCCACTTTTTGCTTGAGGAAGATTTCGATGGACTTGGCGAAGTCCACCTCATCCGCCGTGAGCAGGGTGAAGGCGTCCCCCTGAGTTTCGGCGCGTCCCGTCCGCCCGATGCGGTGCACGTAGTCCTCCGGGTTTTCCGGCACGCGATAGTTGATGACGTGGGAGACGCCGTTGATGTCAATGCCTCGGGCAGCCACGTCAGTGGCTACGAGGATGCGATATTTATCCTCCTTAAAGCCTCGCAGGGCAGCCATGCGTTCTTTTTGCGGAATATCAGAGTGCATGGCGGTTACCTCGCGCCCCCAGCCCGCGTGGGAGAGCATGTTGGCCACCATATCGGCTTCCTTTCGGGTGCGAGTGAAAATCATCATGTTGCTGAATTCAGTCTGCTTCACCAGCGCGAGCAGGAGTTCGTCACGCTGGTCCATCCCCACCGGGTAGAAGGCGTGGGAAATAGTGGAAGCAACTTCGCGGCGCGCGATGGCAACTTCGTATGGGTCGGTGAGGCACCACTTGGCAAACCCCTGGAGAACCTGAGGCATGGTGGCGGAGAAAAAGAGCGTCTGCCGTCCCTCCCACGGACAAAGATTCACAATTTTGCGTACGATGGGAAGAAAGCCCATATCTGTCATGCGATCCACTTCATCCAGCACGAGGGTCTTCACTTCCTTAAACTTCATGTTGCCCCGGTAAAAGTGGTCCACGAGTCGTCCCGGCGTGGCCACGACCACGTCCGCGCCTTTTTTGAGCGCGTCCGCTTGTTGACCGTAGCCTACGCCTCCGTAAAGCAGAGCCACGGTGATATCCGTGTGCGCGGCATAGGTGCGAAACGCCTCAGCGAGCTGATCTGCCAGCTCACGGGTGGGTTCCAGCACGAGCGCTTGCGGGCGACCTATGTGTTGCAAGCGGGTGAGAATGGGCAGGGCAAAAGCGGCCGTTTTTCCGGTGCCGGTTTGGGATGCGCCGATGACATCGCGTCCGGCGAGCACATGGGGGATGGCCTGCTCCTGGATAGGCGTTGGCGCTGTGTACCCGCAGTCCTCGACGGCTTGCAGCACCGGGCCGGAGAGTCCTAATTCTTCAAATGTCATGATTTTGTGTTTCCAATGAAATGTCAGATAGGGATGCAAGGATTGTTGATCAGCTCTTCACCCACATGGGTGCCGGGTCCATGTCCCGGATGCACCACGGTGTGCGGATCCAGAGTCAGGATTTTTTGTTTGATGCTTTCCACGAGCAGGCGCGCGCTGCCGCCCGGAAAATCCGTGCGCCCCACGGAACCGGCAAAGAGCGCATCGCCCGTGAACACCTCCCCACGCTCTGCGGCGTACCAGGCTATGCTGTCCGGTGCATGCCCGGGTACACGCAGAGCTTGCCACGTTACGCCCGCCAGCGTCAGCGTGGCGTCCTGCGAGGGTATGACGTCATCCACGGTGAAAGGTTCCGGCTCGGGTATTCCCCAAGCCTGAGCGTTCCTTGCGAGTGTGAGTTCCGGGTCGTAGGGGGAGCCGGCGTGGATGGAGCAGCCTGTAGCACGTTGCAACGCGGCGGCATCCTGAATGTGATCGAAGTGTTGGTGCGTGAGCAGCAAATGGGTGAGGCGCATCCCTTCCGGCAGGCGCTTGAGCGTCCATGCAGCAAACCCGGCAGGCGCATCAATCGCCACGCATTCACCATGAGGCCCCGCCACCAGATAACCGTTGCATTCAAGCGCACCGCCGCTGTACTGCATCAACTCCGTGCCCATGCGCGTACCATACCACTGCGTACCGCTTCTGGCAAGTCAAAATGGCAGCATGGAATGCGCGCATCCAAAATGCAGTTGCTATCTGCATTCCACCGAAAAATCCGATCTTCTGAGTTGTTGACTTGACCCCGGATCTCCGAACTTGCAATTCAACGGTCTCATCGTTCCGTTTTTTTGCCTGAAAATCCTTTTATCCTTTGAGAGCCATTTCTATACAAGCCTGTGAGACTGCTCATCTCTTTTCGAATGAGATAGTCAAGCTTAAAATCATATAGTTTTTGAACAAAAATCACTAAGGACAATTTGAGCAGAAAGAAATGATGGAGCGTATTTTGCATTATTTTGAAAGACAAAACAATGATAATGACTAACATACAATAAATTGTTTCCATATTCTCTGCTCATCTCATTCGAAAAGAGATAATCAGACGAGCGCGGGTGTCAAGGAGCGTCTGGTTCTTTTCTCAGTTCATACATGTT
>CANRET010000038.1 GCA_947629715.1 uncultured Akkermansia sp. | reverse complement strand
GCAACGAGTTAGACCATAAGTGAACCTCTTGTCTCTTTCCTTAAAATGAATCCAGTTTTCAAATGCGTTTGCCCTGCGAAAACAACTTGTCCGCTTCCTGGCCTCAGAGTATAATGAAAGGCATGAGGAAAAGATTACCGCAGGGGGAACCGGGCCTGTTGCTTCTGCCGCAGCCTCTGGTATGGCGTGACCTGCAGGATGTGGAGGATTACGCGCGAGCGTGCATTGAAGTGTGCGGACCTCCGGGATGGGACGTGGTATGGGATCACGCCATCAAGCGACTGGGGTGCTGCATGTTCAGCAAGCGCGTGCTGAGCTTCTCGCGCTTCTTTGTACAGTCGTATTTGGGGAAGGATCAGGAACTCATCCGCCGCACGGTCCTCCACGAACTCGCCCATGCTCTGGCCTGGGAGAAATACCGCGAGCGCGGTCACGGTCCGGCCTGGCGCCGCGCCTGCTGTGAACTGGGCATCGCAGACGAACGTTCCATGTGCAAATGCGATGACTTCGCCCCGCCGGAGCGCAGGAAAAAGCCGACTTTCGCCCTCTGCCACGCCGTCACAGGCGAAGTGTACCGCTATTACTACCGCAAACCGAACTACTCTGCTTTCCGCCTGCGCCTCAGCTACATTCCCGGTCAGCGTGCGCACACCCTTGGCAAACTCCGCCTTATCGACCTGCGTGAGCAATCCGCCCGTGAATAGGGACCGCTCCGCTCAGGCGCGCACACGCTCCTCATTATCGCCGATCAGCCTTTCATGCCGGTGATCTGCCCGCGTTCATCCACGCGAATAGCCGTGGCGGCCGGTATTTTCGGCAACGCAGGCATGCGCATGATATCCCCGCAGAGTGCAACCAGAAAACCCGCTCCGTTGGCAATTTCAAAGTCTCGCACGGTAATGGTGAACCCGGTGGGACGACCGATGATTTTGGCGTCATCCGTGAGAGAATTCTGCGTTTTCGCCATGCACACCGGCAGATTGGTCAAACCATTCTTCTCCAGGAGGGCAAGTTTTTTCACGGCGGATGGCGTGAGCTTCACCCCATCCGCTCCGTAGATGCCGCAAGCAATACTGCGCATTCTTTCCTCCACCGGAATGTCCAGATCGTAGAGCGGACGGAAAGGCTCCTGCCGTCCGGCTTCCTCGATGCTCCGCACCACAGTATCGGCCAGCTCCGTGGCTCCCTCTCCTCCGTGACCGAAAACATCCGCCACCGCACAGCGCACGCCCATGTCCGCGCAGCATTCCTGCACCACGGCTATCTCCTCATCAGTGTCACTGGCGGCAAAGAGGTTGATGGCTACCGTCACCGGACGCCCGAACTTCCTGGCGCTCTCCATGTGGGCCTGTAAGTTCGGCAACCCACGGCGTACCGCCTGTACATCCGGAGTCTCCAGGCTCTTCTTGTCGGCGCCGCCGTGCATTTTGAGCGCACGTATCGTTGCCACCAGCACAATGGCCTCCGGCGCCAACCCGCTCTGTCGGCATTTGATATCCAAAAACTTCTCCGCTCCCAAGTCAAAAGCAAAGCCTGCCTCCGTCACCACGTAATCCGCGCAGCGCAGCGCCATCTTTGTGGCCACCACCGAATTGCAGCCGTGGGCGATATTGGCAAAGGGACCACCGTGGACAAAAGCCGGAACTCCCTCCAAACTCTGCACAAGGTTCGGGTTAATTGCCTCGCGCAGGATGGCAAGCAGCGCATCCGTCACCCCGAATTCACTGGCATACACCGCCTCATCTTCGGCGGTGAATCCAACCACGATATTGTCGATGCGCCGCCTCAGGTCCGCCACATCTTCGGCCAGACAAAGGCAGGCCATGATCTCAGAAGCCGGGGTGATGTTGAAACCGTCTTCGCGCGGCACACCGTTCTTGTTGAGTCCCACCACAATATTGCGCAACGCGCGATCGTTCATATCCATCACGCGCTTCCAGGTCACCTTGTTCTGATCCAGTCGCGTGGTGCGGTAGAACAAGGCGTTGTCAATGACCGCTGCAAGCAGATTGTTGGCCGCCGTGATAGCGGGAAAATCGCCGTTGAAACACAAGTTGATGCTCTCCCCCGGCGTGATGCTGGACGCCCCGCCGCCCGTGGCTCCTCCCTTGCGACCGAACACGGGACCCATGGAGGGCTCTCGCAGCGCCAGACAGGCCCTCTTCCCCACCTTTTGCAGCCCCTGCGCCAAGCCGATGCTCACCGTGGTCTTCCCCTCCCCGGCGGGCGTCGGCGTAAGAGCGCTCACCAGGATCAATTTGCCCCGAGCCTCCCGCTCCTTCAAAGCTTCAATACTCACCTTCGCTTTATCTCGCCCATACGGCACGATCCATTTCTCGTCCAGACCGAGTTTCTCGGCCATCCGCGCGGTAAATGTCTGTTGCTCATTCATGCGCTTAGTGTAGCACATACCCTCCCGTCTTGGCAAGAATGCATTGCACCCGCACCCGAAAGTTTGCGCGCCTTGCGCAAATCTTTTTCAAACGAACAAACGTTCCCGAACGAGGAACAACAACGCCTTTCCCTGCCGCACGAGATCACAGGGACAGACTCAGCGATCACGCCACTTGCCGTGCTCTTTGATAAGGTTGATGAGATGCTCCACGGCCTCCTCTTGCGGGATATTGATGCGCACGGGACTGTGTCCGACGTAAAGATTGATCTTTCCGGGCGCGCCTCCCACGTAGCCGAAGTCAGCGTCGCTCATCTCACCCGGGCCATTGACAATGCAGCCCATGATGGCAATTTTTACTCCCTTGAGATGTCCGGTAGCAGCGCGGATTTTCTCCGCTGCCTCGCGGATGTTGTAGAGTGTGCGACCACAGGAGGGACAGGACACGTATTCCGTCTTGCTCAGTCGCACGCCTGCGGCTTGAAGTACGTCGTAGGCAAGACGCAGAGCCCTCTGCGGGTCCTTTTCGCCGCGCACCAGAACGGCATCCCCGATGCCGTCCGCCAACAACGAACCGATATTGACTCCCGCCGCCATGGACGCGGAAAGCGGCTCTGTTCCCCCGAGCGTGTCTTTGAGCAAAATGCCATGGCGCTCCGGAATGCCGGCTGCCAGCAAACGCTGCGCCTGCGGCAATGGCATATCCACGCCGTCCCGCACTGCAACCAGACAGGTCGGAGCGGTCTGCAGCTTCTCCAACTCGGCGGGGTCTCGCGGGTCCACTTCCACTGCCTGCGCAGATTCGTAAATGATTTCTACGGGGGTATCCTTCATCTGCGGGGCATCCGCGCCCGGCAACGCCTGCGCCACAGCCCGAGGCAACGCCACGCGCACGGGGTGTTGCCCGCCCAGCGGCACGCCCTGCACCTCCATCTCCTCGCTCGCGCGCCGGCAATAGCGGAAGGGATTGAAAGGCGCCCGAACCGGAGTGCTCAGACGAAGCGGCGGCTGCGGATCCGCGAAGGCTCGCGCAAGCTCGAAGCCCGGCGCCACCTCCCGCACCGCTTCCTCGGTGAGCGAAACGCGCAATGTATCCCCGATGCCATCCGCCAGCAGCGAACCGATGCCCATGGCGCTCTTGATGCGCGCATCCTCGCCCTCCCCCGCCTCGGTGACGCCCAGGTGGATGGGATAATTCCAATCCTCGCCCTCCTCCGCCAGACGCTGCACCAACAAACGGTACGCCTGAATCATCACTTTCACATTGGAGGCCTTCATGGAAAAAACGAGAGCGTGGTAATTCAACTCACGCGCCACGCGGGCAAACTCCAGCGCACTCTCCACCATGCCCTCCGGGGTGTCGCCGTAGCGCGTCAGAATGCGCTGCGAGAGCGACCCGTGATTGGAGCCCAGTCGCATGGCGCGCCCGTGCTCTTTGCAGAAGAGAACCAGGGGCGTGAACTCGCGACGGATTTTCTCGAGCTCCTGCTCATACTCCGCATCGGTGTACTCGCGCGCGGCATCTCCGCGCCTGTCCACAAAGTTGCCGGGGTTGATGCGTATCTTCTCAACCCACTTGGCAGCCTCCATCGCCGCATCCGGCTTGAAATGAATGTCCGCCACCAGCGGCACGCCGCACCCCGCCGCCCGCAACTCGCGCGCTATGTTCTCCAGATTCGCCGCGTACTGCTTCGTCTGCGCCGTCAAACGAATGATCTCGCAACCGGCCTCCGCCAATTGCAGAGCCTCCTGCACACACCCCTTCGTATCCAACGTGCTGTGCGTGAGCATCGACTGCACCCGCACCGGATTGTCGCCTCCTATTCCCACATTCCCCACCGTCACCTCGCGCGTTCTCCTCCTCTCCCGATGGTACAAATCTGCGCAATGAATCGTATTCATGGTCTCCCGAGCCTTCGGCAATCAACTTTCCCAAGACACGGACGGAGAGGAACTTTGCTGTATTGAAAAAGTGCGAGTTATAGCAACTCGTAACTTTTTCGCAACTTCTCTCAGTCCGCCCCTTGGCATGAAGTCAAGGTGAGTGTATCAGATTTTGCGTTTTTTTCAAGTTTTTGTCGTTCGGCGAGGAAGCGATTCCCGGGAGATGGAATTTTTTTGCTGAGAGGAGTCCTGGTGTCGGGCGAGTTTGAGGGAGGGATGTCAAGGACAAAAGACAGGTTAGCTCAAGACGGCTTCCGGGGTGCGCTCGACGATTTGCAGGAGTTTGGCGGCGAGGAAGCAACCGGGGATGCCGTATTTTTCGCAGAAATGCTTGAGAGCCGTGCGCGCGTTTTTCGTTGGGGATTCAGCGACACGCCCCGCCTTGCGCGAAATGCACCTCTGCCCCACGGACGAACCGTCACATTATTCTCGCTCGCGCAGGCGATCTGAACGCCGCGCTGGTACGCCGGCTTTTCCGCCAACTTCACCGATATCCGAACGCCCTCGGACTCCCCTCCATTCACCGGCGCCTTCGTGCTACGCAACCGCTTGCAACCATTCCCCCGATAAAGCTCCTGATTCCTGCTCATTTTTCGTAACATGAAACCTCCGCCACAGACGAAAGAACCGTACAACAAAACCTGCATCAAATCAAAGTTTTTGCGCTTTTAGCGCACTTTTTCAACCACGGACGGGGAGGGATTCGAACCCTCGGTACGCTTTTGGCGCACACACGATTTCCAATCGTGCTCATTCGACCACTCTGACACCCGCCCTGAAAAAGTTCGCCGGATTCTACGCGAAAAATTGGCTCTTGGCAAGCAAAAACAGGGCAATTGCATCAGAAATTCACTCTGCGCATTGCCTCCGCAGCGCCTCAAAAGTATTTATGGGGCAACGCGACGCACCCTCGTCCTCGAAAATTCCGCTCACACTGACTGGGGGGGATGACTGGGGGGGATGACTGGGGGGGATGACTGGGGGGATGAGAAAAGTTAATACTGATAAAGAATGGATTAGATATTTGACTGGGGGGGATGACTGGGGGGGATGACTGGGGGAATCCCCGTTTCCTTGGTGCGATATTTCTGCTGTCTGCTGTTAGGCATTTCGGGAATTGTTAATTCCAAATCGCCGTTGAGGAGCGGGAGGAGATAGTGTTGACGCACCCATTTCTTATCCTTCATCTGAAGCATTTCCAATATCTCTGTTGCGCTGCGTGGAGTCTTACAGAAATCGAGAATCTTTCGCTTAATGCGCCGCGACTTTTCGCTTTCTCTCGTTGACTCTGCAGCAGACCTTTGCAGGTACCCGAGATTTGATTGAAAACGTATCGTCAGGCTGACCGAAGAAGCAAGGGTTTCGTAGTGCGGAGGGGGAAGTCCCCTCCTGCGGCACTCCTCCATAATCAGTCCAATGCCCCTGCCCCAGCTTTCAATAATGCCACAGCTGTAAAATACATCGGCAATGGTGGGGTTAGAAGGGCGGGAATTGAGACGGTTGTCCGCAAAATCCTGCCATTTCGTGCCGTGGGGAAAGGCTCCCGGATTTTGAAAAACGATGCGATCCTCGTAGATAGCTACAGTGGGAGTCATGTTCCGAGCATCCCATGACCGATGGCAAATCATATTGACGGCAGCCTCACGAATAACGCTTAGTGGAACTGTGAGCGAGTCTTTGCGGAACGCTCCATCGACATGCCCGCTGAGATTGAGGTGTTTCAGGCAGAAATCCACAACGGCATTGTATTGTTCGAAGAGATTTTTCGCGCAGACTGCCTGATCCCGAATGACGGCCTTATCTGTCCCTTCAAAGCGGGCAAGCCGTACCCTGCACTGCGGGTGCTTGAAAGCGGGTTCCTTGCCAAAAAGGACTAGAGCCGCATTGGAAAGAACGCCGTCACCTCCCGCAACGCCCAATTTTTGCAGAATTTTCATGGGTTCCTGGAGAACCATCGTGAGAGCTGGAATACGGTGACTCGCGATGCCATCATACAGGGTCCGGTGAACGAGTTCCATATCCAAATCATCCGGACCCAGCTGGTCGTCGGGCGTATTTTCCCAACTAAAACGTTGAGGGTTGCTCTTGCGCAATTTCTCTTCGTACAAGGCGCGTGGCATGAGAGCAGTTGTACTCTCCACTTTATAAAACGGACGCCCATCGTAACAATAAGGACTGTTTCTGCATTGATCCACGTCAAAGTGGAGGGCAATGACATAGTGACCGGATCTGCCGGGAACTTCAATGTACTCTGCCTCCACTTCAACTGCCGGGTCAATTTTGCGCAAGTGATTAGCTATTTCCTGCTTCGTCCTATCCGTTACTTCTTGACCGACAATTTTTAAGCCGGGAGTTACTCCAAAGAGGAGCCTTCCTCCATCGGAGTTAAGGAAAGCGCATGCAGTCTCCATGCCTTTGTGGAGTTCTCCGGTCGTTCGTTTGAACTCCAGCGTTGCACTCTCTCCCCCTGCTACGAGCTGTTCTACCTCCTCATAAATCATCTTGTCCATTATGGCACTCTATTCTTCCCCTGTCAACTCGCAGTAAAAATTCCTCAAAGCAAAAGCACCAGGAAATGCGCTTGCTGTTCACGATCGGGAAGCACGTTGTGTTTCAAGGCAAAGAGGGAAGATTCTCAGCGGGCGGAGATCGTGTTGCAAGACGATCCTCCCCGGGCGCCGCCAAGCGCTCCCTGCCCCGACCCTCTGCGCAACGCGCGCGGATTTCCCGAATCGTGCGCTATTCCTGCTTGTTTACTCATTTTGAGTGGTATGCGTTTGATGTGAACTCCTTATTTCTGAGGCGTCAAGCTCCCATAAAATTCTTTTTTCCCGTTTTTCGTAACCTTTCGGTGACTGTATTTTTGAGGCCATGCGGCGATGACGCAGCGCCTTGTACAGACACTATTTTGACTTCCCTCGAACGGGTAGTCCGTGTAGAATGGGGCAGGATGATGCGTACGACCATGCGACTTTTCAACGCAATACTTGATACATGTCTGACGTGGTTTACCCCGCTGTGGCGAAGGCGCGCCCACGAGACGCGGACCATGCTGAGGCGTTACATGCGGCAGTACGGTCCGCAGATTCCTGAGGAGCGTATGGAGCAGATGCGGCGGAGCGATCAAAGCATCGGCGAGGCGCTTTTGCACTGGCGAAAAGGGGAGGCCGAGCAACAGGTGCGACAAGCCGAGGAAGAGTACGGGCAGTTGCCGGGCTACCGCCGGGGTTTGCTCGTTGAGTTCGTGGAGTCCGTCTTCGTGATTATCGTCGTGTTCCTTGGAATCCGCACCTACTTCGTGCAACCCTTCCGCATCCCCACGAACTCCATGTGGCCAAGCCTGAATGGCATCGTAGTCCACCCGGTGGATGAAGTTCCGGGCGTGGCGCAGCGCATCTGGGACGCCGTGACGCTGGGCAGCTCGTACGTCGATATCGCCGCTGATCGTCCCAAGCAGATCAAAAGCATACGCGACGAACGCCATCTGCTGCTCTTCACCCGTACGATCATCAGCTTCGATGAAGAGGGACGGGACGTCATTTCCATCCCTGCGGCCTCCGGCACGGTCATCGAATACCTGCGCTCCCGGGGCAAACGCATCGACACCCCGCGAGGTCCCTGCTACCTGCCCTACAAGGCCGGAGAAACGATTATGCGCGCACGGGTGGACGCCGGCGACATGGTGCTGGTGAACCGCTTGGCCTACCACTTCCGCCGCCCGAGGCGCGGGGAGACTTTCGTGTTTGACACGCGCGGCATCAACACGAGCGGCAGCGCCTCCGTGAGCGAACAGAGTCACGGCACGCACTACATCAAGCGTCTGTGCGCCTTGCCCGGCGATTCCGTGCGCATTGAATCCCCCCATCTCATCGTCAACGGCAAAGTCGCCGACGAACCCGGCATCGCCCGAGTGAGCGCCGGAATGCCGCCGGCACGCAGGAACGGTTATATGCCCCTGGAGGCGTGGCAGTACCCCACCGGCTACCTGACGAGAGGCAAAACGCTCCACCTCGCCGACCCCGGCAACGCCCTGCCGAACCTGCGCGAATACCTGGCTCTGGGAGATAACACGACCGGCTCGCTGGATTCCCGTTACTGGGGACCGGTCAAGCAATTCAACATCTTGGGACCGGCCGGGTTCACGCTGTGGCCCTTCACCGCGCACTGGGGAATGATCGATTAACGACATGAGCGAACCACCCGAATCCGATACCATCACCCGCAACGCCAAGTCCAACCTCGCTTTCACCCTGATGGACCTGCCGGAGGAGCGGCGACGCCACATGGCTCAGTTTTACGCCTTCTGCCGCATCATCGACGACATCGTGG
Organism: uncultured Akkermansia sp.; assembly: GCA_947629715.1. Taxonomy (GTDB): domain Bacteria; phylum Verrucomicrobiota; class Verrucomicrobiia; order Verrucomicrobiales; family Akkermansiaceae; genus Akkermansia. The sequence goes on along the minus strand of CANRET010000038.1, from coordinate 13,280 downwards.
ACGAACCTGTGATGACCGACCCCGAACGCCATGCCGCCCTGGACCGCTGGATCTCGGTGATCACTTGCCGCGTGCAGGCTACCCCCGGCATCGAGGAAGAAGTTCAGGGTCTTGTGCGCGAAATGCAACTGGACACGCAACCCATGCTCGCCCTCATCGAAGGGTGCCGCAGCGATATCGAGCAGGTGCAGCCCCGGACGCGCGAGGACCTGCTTGCGTATGCGTACAAAGTGGCGTCTTGCGTGGGAATCACGTCCGCCGCCGTGATGGGCGCCTCGTCGGCAGCGAGAGACTATGCGGTAGCTCTCGGCTACGCGTTGCAGCTGGTGAATATCCTGCGCGACGTGGCGGAGGATTGCCATAAGTACGGACGCTATTACCTGCCGGCCGAAGATATGGAACTCTTCGGCGTGACGCTCGATGACATCCGCGAACAACGGTACAACTACCGCATGCGCCAGCTGCTTGCCTACGAAGCCGCTCTGGCGGAAAAGTTTTTCGGGGACGCCGAGGAGACCTACCAAAAGCTCAGCGTCGAGGATCGCAATGCACTCATCCCTGCACAGGCCATGAGCCTCATCTACCACACGATCCTCGAAAAGATGCAGGGGGACGAATACCGCGTCTTTGAGCGGAGATACGGGGTCGGGAACTTCCGCAAGCTGTGGTTTTTGCTGCGCGCGCGCATCGGAACGGTGGAAATTCCCGTCCCGAGCCTGGCCGACTGGGGATTTCTGAAAGGCAATAATGAAAAAAAGAAGGACTGATATGCCGGAAGCTCCTGAACTCGGTCGAACTCTGCTGCGCTGCGGCATGCTGTTGGCCACAAGCTGCGCGTGCCTGCTCTCCGGATGCGCCTCCACATCCTACATCAAGACCATTTCAGATCTCCCGCTGAAGAGCACGGACCTCCCCGGCATGAGCTGGCAACTCAGCTCGATGCGAGCCAACGCGCAGTACAATCTCTTCGGCGCCAACTCGTACCGGGAACGTGTAGCCCGCCTCGGCGACTACTACTATGTGCTGTGGTACGATGCGCAACCGAAGTCTCCCACGCGCCTCGAAATGCAGTACACCCAAGCGAGTTCGGCGTCCCGGGTCCTTACGCGCAGCTTTGAGTTTGAGAAACCGCGCAGCTTTTCCGGCGTGCGCAAATCCGTCTTTGTCTTCAACGGAGAAGAGCGCGCAAAGAAAGGCGACATCCTCACTTGGCGCATCAATCTCTACACCGACGGAAAACTCGTGGATTCCCGCCGCTCCTACCTCTGGCTGGATGACGAGGCCTATCGACCGCCGAAACCGGAGGAAACGCGTTAAATGCCGGGCGCACTCGGGCTTGCTCCCGAGACCCGGCAATCCGCTTTTCCTCTCCCCATCCCTCGAAATCAGGACGTCAAGGGGTAGCCGTCCTCCGAATCGCCCACCGAGCGCGCCGCTCGGCGCAAGGCCTGATCGAGAGCCCGAGACGAGCATGCGCCAAAGCGCAGAGAGGGAGCCGAACCGCGCAGTTTTGATTGCGTGTTGAATCGAATACGCTCCATGAGCCTGGATCCCCAAAAATCCGAATACAGACTGACGGAATCCGGCGCCAGCACGCAGGAAAGCGTCTGCAGCAGCCTCGACACCATCTCTTCCACCAGGGTGTGATCGCTGTAATCCATACGCTCCCAATCCGCCGGCAAAGCGAGCCAATCAAGCCGTCCTAGCTCCTCCATGCGCCCCTGTCGCCACACACAGCCCTGAGGCGCCTCCCCGCGCGCCAGGTAAAGCGTCACTCCTCCCTCGCCGCTCGGCGCAAGTGCGGTGGCCGCGTTCAAATACACCGCCGGACACCTGAAGCGACGGCTCAGGTGTTCGCAAAGTCCCGCCCGTCGCAGGCTCGGAGAACACCAGATGCTCACCCCGCGCACGCGCCTGCCGCCCAGCAGCTCCTCCATCCTGCCGTCCAAACTCTCATCTTCCACCGCCGCATACCTCCCCCCGCTCCTCTCCTGCAGCGCCCCCAACATGTCCCACCTCTCCACCTCAACATGGGTCACCCCCTGCTCCCTTCTCATCTGCACGTACACCCGCGCCGCATACTCTCTCTCGTATTCATATACGGGAGAAGGACGTCCCCCGCGCACTTCCCTCCCCGCTTCTCTCACCTCCCCCCTTCCTTCCATCTCCCGCACTTCTTTGTGCGCTGTCACTAAACTCACCCCTGCCGCCCGGGCCAGTTGCGGACACGTCGCGCGTCCCAATTGCAGCATCGCCCGCCTCACCTTTTCCGTCGCTTTCCGCACTTTATAAATAAGCTTTACAAAGTGTAAGGCAGATTTTCAAGAAGGTCAAGTTATATTTTTTAATTGTTGACATCCAATATATTCAAACTTGATTTAAATCCGAATGAACCACGAGATGAAAGTCGGGCGACGCGGCCGGGCTGGACACGGACAAGGGAAGCATGGTAGCATGACGGGGAAGCAACGACCGACCTATGAAATACATATTTGTGACCGGCGGGGTGGTGTCATCCTTGGGCAAAGGACTGGCGGCGGCGTCCATAGGCACTCTGCTGGAACATTGCGGACTGGACGTGACAATGCAGAAGTTCGACCCGTATCTGAACATCGACCCCGGCACCATGAACCCATACCAGCACGGCGAAGTGTACGTGCTCAACGATGGGGCGGAGACCGACCTGGATCTGGGGCATTATGAACGCTTTGTGCACTGCCAGCTCTCGCGGCTCAACAACCTGACGAGCGGCAAGGTGTTCGAGCACGTGCTGGAAAAGGAGCGGCGAGGAGATTATCTGGGCAAAACGGTGCAGTACATCCCGCACGTGACCGACGAAATCAAGCAGAGGCTTTACGATCTCACGGAGAAAAACAAGGAGTGCGACGTCATCATCACGGAAATCGGCGGCACGGTGGGAGACATCGAAGGGTATCTCTTCCTGGAAGCGTTGCGCCAATTTGCGCTGGAAGTGGGGCGGCAAAACTGCTGCTTCATCCACGTCACTCTGCTGCCCTACATCAAAGCGGCGGGCGAGACCAAAACCAAGCCGACCCAGCAGAGCGTGGCCAAATTGCGTGAAATCGGCATCATGCCAGACATCATCGTGTGCCGCACGGAAATGGACAACCTGACGGATGAGGAAAAGAAAAAGATAGGCATGTTCTGCAATGTGGCGCCGGATCACGTCGTGGCCTTTGCAGACGTCCGTCACTCCATCTACGAATGCCCGATCGACCTGGGACGCGACCGCGTGGACCGCATCGTCACCGAGGTTCTGGGAATCACGACCCCCAAGCCCAGGATGGACGAGTGGCAGAAGTTTGTGGGGCGCGTCATCCACCCCTCGCACAGCGTGCGAATCGCCGTGGTCGGCAAGTACATCTCCCTGCAGGACGCCTACAAATCCATCTACGAAAGCTTCACCCACGCCGGCGCCGCAAACGACTGCCGCGTAGAGATCGTGCGCGTGGATGCCGAGGCTCTGGAGCGCAGCTCTTGCGAGGAGATGATCGGAGATGTGGATGGCATCCTGGTGCCGGGCGGCTTCGGCGGGCGCGGCATCGAGGGCAAGATCATGGCCGTCCGCTACGCCCGAGAAAAGCAAATCCCCTTCCTGGGCATCTGTCTGGGCATGCAGGTCGCCGTCATCGAGTTCGCCCGCCATACATTGGGATTGGAGGGCGCCAACTCCACCGAGTTCGCGAAAGACACCCCCTTCCCCGTCATCTGCCTGCAGGAGGAGCAAAAGCACATTGAAAACATGGGGGCTACCATGCGCCTGGGCGCTTACCCTGCGCACATCCTGCCCGGCACCCTCTGCAGCAAACTCTACGGAGGACGCGAAACCGTCTCCGAGCGTCACCGCCACCGCTACGAGTTCAACGCAGAATATCGCGAAGCCTGCGAAAACGCCGGGCTTGTCATTTCGGCCGTCAATGATGAGCACGGACTCGTGGAAGTGGTGGAACTGCCGGGACATCCTTTCTTCATCGCCTGCCAATTCCATCCGGAGTTCCAGAGCCGACCCACCACGCCTCACCCGCTCTTCCAGGGACTCGTCGCCGCCGCGCTGGAACGCAAGCAGGGCTGACAACCACGCAGGAAACACAGGAGCGAATGACGGCAGACATCATTGTCATCGTCGCATATTTCTGCGCGATTTTCAGCATCGGACTGTATGCCGGACGTCGGCAGGACAGTCTGGAGAGCTACGCGCTGGGAAACCGCTCCTTCCCGTGGTGGGCCGTCCTCGCCTCCATCATTGCTGCGGAAATCAGCGCAGCCTCTTTCCTCGGCACGCCGGGCGAGGGGTTTGTGCTGCGCAACTTCACCTACGTGCAGCTCGGCATCGGCACGCTGCTGGGGCGCATCATCGTGGGCAGGCTTTTTCTGAAGCCTTTCTACCAATACCGCGTGGTGTCCATCTACGAGTATCTGGAAAAACGCTTCGGCGTCGCCACGCGACGCAGCGCCAGTCTGGTCTTTCTCCTCTCGCGCGTGCTGGCCAGCGGTACGCGCCTTTTTTTCGCGGGCATCCTGCTGGTCGTTGCCTGCACCTTCCTCACCGGAACGGAGAGCCTCGGAGCCCGGGAAACCGTGCTCATCTACCTCATCACGCTCACCCTGATCACCGTAGTCACCGCGATTTACACCACGCTCGGCGGCCTCAGAGCCGTAGTATGGACGGATGTGCTGCAGGCGGGCATCCTCGCCGTGTCGGTGCTCACCACGATCGCCTTCCTCATCCTCGGCATCATGGGGGATGGCTCATGGACCGACGCCTGGCAAACGATTGCTTCCACCATCTCCGACACCTCGATCAACCCCTGCCGCCGCGAGCCGCTTCAACCCTGGCTCGTCTTTGACTTCGGCATCACCGGACAGGGCCTCGCCGAGGATCTCAAATACATCCTCGGCAGCGAATACACAATCTGGTCCGCCCTGCTCGGCGCCACTTTCATCACCCTGGCCACCATGGGCACGGATCAGGACATGGTGCAGCGCATGCTCGCCGCCCGCGACCGAAGCGCCGGTTCGCGCGCCGTCATCGTCTCCGGCATCCTGGATATGCCCATCGTGCTCGTATTTCTGGCATGCGGCATGCTCGTGTTCGTGTTCTTCCAAAAACAGGGCATCGCGCCGCCGGAGAAGGCCATCGAGATATTCCCCTGCTTCATCATCCGCTGCCTGCCGTCCGGCATACGCGGCCTGCTCATCGCCGCCCTGCTGGCCACGGCCATGGGATCCCTCTCCACGGCGCTGAACGCCTTGGCCACCACCGCCACGCGAGATTGGTACCGGGGCGTCTTCCGACCGCACGCCACCGAGCGACAAACCCTGCGCGCCGCCCGCTTTTTCACGGTGGGCTTCGCCGCACTGCTCATCGTCGTGGGATCCGCCGCTGCCTGGTACAGCGTCATGGATCCCACCATCCGCATCCTGCCCATTGCCTTGGGCATCTTCGGCTACACGTACGGATCGCTCCTCGGCGTTTTCCTGCTGGGCATGCTCACGAGACGGCGAGGGCGCGACAGCGGCAACATAGCCGCCATGTTCGCGGGGTTCGCCGCCGTGATTGCGCTGGAGATGCTGGGGCATTTTGATCTCATCTTACCCATCGCATTTCCCTGGCGCGTCACTATCGGTACGCTCGTCACCTTCTGCACGGGCGCCCTTTTCCCCACGCCCACCGATGACGCAAAGCGCCAACCCGGCGCGGATTCGGCTTGCCCACAGCAGGTGACGGATGTATAATGCGCGCGCCATGAAAACGTATGCCGCTTGCTTATTGCGCTACCCGGATATGGGAATCACGCTGGATTTTTCGAAACTGCCCCCCGAAGCGCGGGAGGCGCGGGATATGTCCGATCTCATTGAACGCGCCTACGCGGAAATGACAGCATTGGAGGGCGGAGCCATCGCCAACCCGGATGAACATCGCATGGTGGGACATTACTGGCTGCGCAACAGCGCCCTGGCCCCAACCCCCGAACTCCGCGCGTGCATTGACGCTCCGCTCGCCCAAATTCGCGGCTTTGCCTCAGCCGTTCGCTCCGGCTCCATCACGGCCCCCGGCGGCAAACCGTTTACCGCCTGCCTGGTCATCGGCATCGGCGGCTCCGCTCTCGGCCCCGAATTGGTGGCGGACGCCCTGCCGGCCAGCGGCTTGGAGATGCATTTCCTGGACAACACCGACCCGGACGGCATGCTGCGTGTGCTGCGCCGCATACCGGCCGAAACAACGCTCGTCGTCGTCATCTCCAAGAGCGGCGGCACTCCCGAAACCCGCAACGGCATGGTCTGCGCCCAACACTTCTTCCGCAGTCGGGGACTCGACTTTGCCAGGCAGGCCGTAGCCGTCACAGGCGTCGGTTCCATGCTCGACAAAACAGCGGAAGCGGAAGCCTGGCTGCAACGCTTCCCGATGGAAGACTGGGTGGGAGGTCGCACCTCCGAAACCTCCGTTGTGGGACTCCTTCCCGCCGCCTTGCAGGGGGTGGACATCGACGCCCTGCTGCGCGGAGCCGCCCGCATGGATGAGCACACGCGCACCCGCGACACCGAGCGCAACGCCGCCATGCGCCTGGCCCTCGCATGGTACGCCATCGGCCAGGGACGCGGCAGCAAAGACATGGTGGTGCTTCCCTACAAGGACAGCCTGGTTCTCTTCTCCAAATACCTGCAGCAGCTCATCATGGAATCCCTGGGCAAGGAACTGGACTCGGACGGCCGTCCCGTACACCAGGGCCTCTCCGTGTACGGCAACAAAGGCTCTACCGACCAGCATGCCTACGTACAACAACTGCGCGATGGACTGAACAACTTCTTTGTCACCTTCATCGAGGTGCGCCGATGCGAATCCGACAGCGTGGAAGTGGAGCCGGGATTCACGGCGGGAGACTACCTGCAGGGCTTCCTGCGCGGCACGCGCAAGGCGCTGGCGGAAAGCGGGCGCCCGAGCATCACCATCTCGATTCCCACCGTCTGCGCCGAAACTCTCGGCGCTCTCATCGCCCTCTTCGAACGCACGGTCGGCTACTACGCGTCGCTCATCCACATCAATGCGTACCACCAGCCCGGCGTGCAGGCCGGCAAGAAAGCCGCCAACGATTTCCTGAAGCTGCTGGCCGCCGCTCGCTCCGCGCTGAGTGGCGCCCCCGCCACGGCCGCTCAAATCGCCGCCCGCCTCGGCACGGATGAGGAAGACGCCTACCACGCTCTCGTGCATCTGGCGGAATGCGGACGCGCCGCCCGGACTCAGGCTGAGGACGCCCGAAAAGACACGTTCTCGCTGCCCTCCTGAGCCCCTCCCATGAAAGATACCTTCACCCAGATGGTGCGCATGGGCTTGTGCATTCTCGTCGTCGCCGGGATTCTCTACGCGGCGGACGCCCTCTATTTTGCGCCGCGCCGCATCCCGCCCTGCGTTCCGCAGAATCTCCCCGCCGGTCATATCTGCCCGGAACCCCTGCTCGCCGCCTGGCAAACGGAGGGAGACCCCGGCAACTACAAAATCGTGTGGATTGACGCCCGCAGCGAAAGCGACTACGAGCTCAACCATCTCATATTTTCTGATGACCGCATGTTCCCCATACGCCCGGGCGCCGAGATGCAGCAGATGATGGACGCCGCCATCGAACGCCTTATCGCTGCCCGCGACCGGGGAGAATGCATCGTCGTCTTCTGCACGGAAAGCTGCAATTCCTCCGACCAGGTCGCCGAGGCCCTGCGAGACACCGGGCTCCTCCGCGCCCCCATCTACGTGCTGGAGGGGGGCTGGCCCGCCCTGAAAAAACTCGGCATTGCCGGAGACTAGCGCCGATCTCACATCACAATTGACATTGTTTCGAAGCGGTGGTAGAATGCCACCCGCATAACGACAATCGGTGCCATGAAACCAACTCTTCTTGTACTTGCAGCAGGTATGGGCAGCCGCTATGGCGGTCTGAAGCAATTGGACCCCATGGGGCCCAACGGTGAAGTCATCCTTGATTACTCGGTGTACGATGCCATTCGCGCCGGGTTCGGCAAGGTCGTCTTTGTCATCAGGCGGGACTTCGAGGAAGCTTTCAAAAGTCAGGTGGGCGCGCGCTTTGCCGACAAAATTGAAGTGGATTACGCCTTCCAGAGTCTGGATGATCTGCCGGCGGGGTACAGCGTGCCGGAAGGTCGCGTGAAGCCGTGGGGCACGGCTCACGCGCTGCGGGCGGCTCGCCGGGTGCTGCACGAGCCCTTCGGCGTGGTCAATGCGGATGATTTTTACGGAAGCGACGCTTTCCAAAAGGCGGCGCAGTTCCTCACCTCCCCGGCCGTGGAAGACGGCAAGGCGCACTACGGCATGATCGGCTACCCGCTCAAGAACACGCTGAGCGACCACGGGGATGTGAACCGGGGCATCTGCGGAATCAAGGACGGCTACCTGAGCAGCGTCGAAGAGTTCACCAAAATCATGAGGGAGCAGGATGGAGTTTGCCGTGGCGACAATCTCCACGGCGAGCGCAAGGAAGTGGATCCCGAAGAATTGGTCAGCATGAATTTCTGGGTCTTCCCCACCGACTTCATCAGCCGGATTGAAGACCATTTCACCCGCTTCATGCGCGAGCATGGCAATGAGCCCAAGAGCGAATGCTACATCCCCACCGTCGTGGACGAACTCATCCGCTCCGGCGCTGCGGACTGCCGCGTCATCCGCACCACCGCAAGCTGGTTGGGCGTCACTTACCCGAGCGACAAGCCGGCTGTCGTGGAGAGCATCGCCAACCTCGTCAAACAAGGCGTCTATCCTGCAAAACTCTGACCTGCTGCTCTATGTTCGACATCAAGAAAATCGCCCGCCTCTTCGACCTGCGCGCCGACTACGTGTGCGGCGCCCCCTACGGCTCCGGTCACATCAATGACACGTACCGCCTCGATGTGGATCAGGCGGGTCTGCGCGTTCATTACATCCTCCAGCGTGTCAACAGCAACGTCTTCAAGCAGCCCATCCCCCTCATGGAAAACGTGCGGCGCGTGACGACAGAGGCCCTGCGCGTGCTGCAGGAGGAAGACTGCAAGGAAGCCTATCGCCGCACGCTTACCCTGATACCGGCAAAAGACGGCAAGCCTTACGCTCAGGACGAGGAAGAGAACGTGTGGCGCATGTACACCTACATCGACCGGGCTCGAACCTACGATATGATTGAGTCGCCGGCTCAGTGCGTGGAAGTGGCCCGCGCTTTCGGAAACTTCCAGAAACTCGCCGCCAACCTCCCCGGAGAGCCTCTCTTTGAAACGATCCCCGATTTTCACAACACGACGAAACGCTTTGAAACGTTCCGGGCGGCTGTGACGGCCGACCCGATCGGGCGCGTCAAGACCGTGCAGAAGGAAATCGACTGGTTCATGGCTCGCGAGGCGGATTGCCATATCGTGGTGAACGACCTGGCGGGCGGCAAGCTCCCCCTGCGCGTCACCCACAACGACACGAAGCTCAACAATGTGATGCTCGATGATGTGACCGGCGAAGGCATCTGCGTCATCGACCTGGACACCACCATGCCGGGCAGCTCGCTGTACGACTTCGGCGACATGATCCGCACGTCCACCTCGCCGGCGGCCGAGGATGAGAAGGACACGAGCAAGGTGACGATGCGCATGGAATACTTCGAGGCCCTGGCGAAAGGATACTGCGAGGCCGCTACATTCCTCACCCCCCGCGAAAAAGAGCTGCTGCCCTTCTCCGGCAAGCTCCTCACGATGGAATGCGGCATGCGCTTCCTCACCGATTATCTGGTGGGCGACACCTATTTCAAAATCCACCGCCCGGAACACAACCTCGACCGCACGCGCACCCAAATCGCCCTCGTCGAATCCATCGAGAACCAGATGGACGCCATGATGGAAGTCATCGCTCGCTGCTGAATCTCATGCAGCGCCTGCCTCTTCATGCGCAAGGCGTCGAACATCCTCTGCCGCTTCATGCCCCGGGCGCGCGTCCCTCGGCCTCCCCGGCGTCGTTCGGCCGTGAGAAGCGGCGCGGAACAGGTTGACGCTTTTCTGTTCGACATGATTGTCAACTTCATTTATAATGGGCGAACGTGGAGCTGAGACGACCGCACCTGAGCGAGGAGGGACTTGTCCGCCTGTGGGCAGAGAAGGCGCTCGACCTGTGCGCAAGGATTGACGATGAGGAAGCTCTGGCGGAGTACCGGGATCCCGTGCAGGAAGCCCTGCATACCCTCTCGCACGACCGCCGCATCCTGACCCTCGGGGGCGCCCGGGCGGGAAAATCAACCCTGCTTTCCTCTCTGGCCGACGAACAGGCAATAGCCAACAGCCCCATGGAGGGGCATTACACCTGCTGGCGCTTTATCTGCCGGGATGGCGACGCCTCGCACTCCCGCTTCATCCCCCGACCCTGTTTGGAAGGATTGGAGCTGGTGGACACAGCGGACCTGGAGCGCCCGGAGGTTCGCCGCACAGGCGAACAGCTCATGCAAGGAGCGGATGTGGTGATCGGCGTGTTGGACGCGCGCTCGCCTGCCGCCTCGCCGGTGTGGGATTTGCTGGCCACTGTGCCGCCGGAAGCCAGAAAAGCCTGGCTTCTCGTGGTGGCCCAGGTGAACCGCCTGGACGCCCGCGAGAGCATCGCTCTCAAGGAGCGTCTGCGTCAGCAAAGTCACATCCACGGCGCGCAGGATCTGCGCATCCTCATCTTCCCCGGACCTCAGGATGTGAACGGTGTCACGGCATTGCGCACCTGTGTCCAGAAGATCCTGGAGGACTCTCACGGCTCCTCAGGCTCCATCCGCCGCCTCGCTGAGCTGACCATGGATCTGGTGCAGCGCGCGGATCGCGTCCTCAGCGCACGGGAAGGCGTCAGCCGCATGTACAACGTCTTTATGTCCGGCATCGAGCAGGAAATCGACAACTTCCTGCACAGCCAGACCATCGGCCTCGCCGGGTACTGCCGGGGCGTGCAGCTCACGATCCGACAAACCGTGCCGGATCTCCTGGAAAAGGTGCGCTGTTTCCTGGGGCGCATTCTCTCCCCGAGCGCCCTGCTTCGCCTCGAATTGCTGGGCGGCATGACGAACAATGCGTTCTACGACCTCATGGAGCATGCCATACTGAGCATGCAGGAGGAATCCGACCGACACTTCGTCCTGCAATGCGCCGCACACTGGCAATCCGTCCGCCCTCGCATGCGGAAAACCCTGGAGTGCGAAATCGGCGATTTTTCGACTGCCGTCCTCGAAAAGGAGCTTAAGACGCTGCGCGAGCGGCTGTGCCGCCAGCTCTACGAACCTCTGGCCGACGCGGGATTGCGCGCCCGTTTCCTCAGCCTCTTTGTGGCCCAGGCGGGATGGATGCAGGCATGCATCGTCTGCATCTGCATCTTCCTCGTCCTGGCCGGCATTCTCGGCAGCATAGGTCAGAACGCCCTGGCGGTCGGCTGCGTTATTCTGGCCCTGCTCACATGGCTCATCGGCTGCGGCGTCTTCCACTTCGCCACGCGCAAAATCTGCTCCCAAATCGAAAGCGTGGCGCTGGATCTGTGCGCCTCCTGCCAGAAAGATTTCCTCTCCGTGCTGGAGGGGCTCATCGTCTCGCGCGTCACCGCCTACCGGCAGCTCTACATCGTACCACGCCGCAAGATCGCCAAACGCGAGTTGGAACTGAAACCGCTCCAGGAGCAGCAGCGCACCATCTGCACGCAGCTGCGCATCCTGCTGCCTCACCTGTAGTCCCGCCCGATATCCGAACCTGTCTTACCCCACATGGCCGACCTTTTCACACCATTCGGCAACAGCCATCCCGAGGAGCTGAACACCCCGGCAGGCATGCCTCTGGCCGCCCGCATGCGCCCCGAAACCCCGGAGGAGGTCGCAGGTCAGCGCCATCTGCTCGCCCCCGGCAAACTCCTGCGCCGCGCTATTGAAACCGACCGCTTCTCCTCCCTCATTTTCTACGGACCGCCCGGCGTGGGCAAAACCACGCTCGCCTACGTCATCGCCCGCCACACCAGCGCCTTCTTCGTCATGCTCAACGGCGTGGAGTCCAATGTGAGCGAGCTGCGCGAAAAAATCGCCGAGGCCAAAACGCGCCTCTCCCTGCACGGCCAACGCACCATCCTTTTCGTCGATGAGCTGCACCGCTTCAACAAAGCCCAGCAGGATGTGCTGCTGCCTCATCTGGAGCGCGGCACCGTGCGCTTTATCGGCGCCACCACCGAAAACCCCTACTTTGCCATCAACTCCGCCATGCTTTCGCGCTCCCAGATATTCCCGCTGGAGCCGGTGCCGGAGGAAGATTTGGCGGATCTGATGCGCCGCGCGGCGGCGGACCATGTTCGCGGACTGGGCAACATGCCCCTCCAGATAGACGATGACGCGCTGCAGCACATGGCTCGCAAGGCCGACGGCGACGCGCGCAAGGCCCTCACCGCCCTCGAAGTTGCCGCCCTTTCCACGCCGCCGGGCGAGGACGGCAAAATCCACATCACCCTGGAAGTCGCGGAAGAATCGATCCAGCAGAAAGCTGTGCGCTACGACCGCGCCGGCGACGGCCACTACGACACCATCTCCGCTTTCATCAAATCCATGCGGGGCAGCGACCCGGACGCCGCCCTCTACTGGCTCGCTTTCATGCTCAACGCCGGGGAGGATATCCGCTTCATCGCGCGCCGCCTGGTCATCTGCGCAAGCGAGGATGTGGGGCTGGCGGACTCCAACGCCCTGCGCGTCGCCGTGGCTGCCGCCAAAGCTGCGGAGATGGTCGGCATGCCCGAAGCGCGCATACCGCTCGCGCACGCCACCGTGTACATCGCCACCGCGCCCAAGAGCAATTCCGCCTACATGGCATTCGAGGCCGCTTCTCAGGATGTGCGCGAGGGCAAAACCCTCGCCGTGCCCGACCACTTGGCAACCGCAACGCGCAAAAAGCTCGCTCGCCTCCGAGGCGCCACCGAGCAGGAAACGACCTACAAATACGCCCATGACTTCGGCGAAGATCATTTTGTCCCTCAGGCCTACCTGCCGGAAGGACGCGTGTACTACAACCCCACATCCAACGGACTGGAATTGCGCATCCGCGAGCGCCTCGAAATGCTCCGCAGGCGCAATGAAGCTGCGCGGGACAACTCCGCCTCCCCTTCTCCATCATAATTGACCGCCGCACGAACGCGGCAACTCGGCGCAAGCAGACAAAAGCCTCCCCGGCAGCCAAGCGCACCGCACCGCTGAGCGGCGCCCCCAGGCGCGAAATTTAAGCGCCCTTCCTGCTTATCTCTTTTTAAA
>CANRET010000037.1 GCA_947629715.1 uncultured Akkermansia sp. | reverse complement strand
TATCCTATCACATTTTATATTTAATATCAATAATTTAAATAATTTATTGATGCTAAATTCCATACGTCCAATTCTGCCCCCAGGTTTTCAAATGCGTTTGCCCTGGTAAGAATGACCACAACACTAAACGCATTCAGGAAGAGCGTTTAGCGTGGGGTATCATCAAAATCATTGAAAATGGCAATCCGTCTTTACCCACCTTCCTGATTTTGGGCTACGCGCGGTGTGAAGCGCATCAGTTCCGCTTCGAAGGTGAGCGGGATATCGCCGGTAGGACCATTGCGGTTTTTAGCGAGTACAAGAGTGGCATTTGCTCCTACTTGATCTCGTTCCTCGTCATCGCTGGCATAGTAGGCGTCGCGGTAGAGCAGCCCGATCATATCGGCGTCCTGCTCAATGGCTCCGGATTCACGTAAATCACTCATCATGGGCAGCCCTTTGGCCTTGCCCGTGCGGTTTTCCGGACCACGGTTGAGCTGGGCAAGCACAATGATGGGAATGGAAAGCTCCTTGGCAAGACCTTTGAGACCGGCGGAAATTTCGGCGATTTCACGTTCTCGACTGTTCTGCGCTTGTTTGGTGTGGGAGCGCATGAGCTGGAGGTAATCCACGCCGATGGCACATGTGTCGGGGTGTTCCTTGAGCACTCTTCGCGCTTTGGCACGCAGCTCGGAGATGGAGATAGCAGCAGTATCGTCGATGATGAGGCTGCTATTTTGATATGCGGTTATGGCTTCCTTGATTTTGACAAGTTCATTGGTTTTAAGCTTTCCTCCCTCTTTGATAAGGTGGCTTCGGCTCACGCCGCTCTTCGCGTAGAGGAGCCGCTCCACCAGTTGCACGCTGGGCATTTCGCAGGAGAAGATGAGCACGGGTTTCTTGACCTTCAGGACTAAATGCTCCACGATATTAAGCAGAAAGGAAGTTTTCCCCATGGAGGGACGAGCGGCAATCACGAAGAGTTCGCCGGATTTCAGACCGTTGGTCTTTTTATCCAGCTCAGGGTAACCGGTGGCGAGACCAAGCACTTCGTCGTGCTTGTGCATCATCTTCTCCATATTGCTTATGGCAGCTTGGATATCCTTTTTGAGGCTCCATTGGGTGGAGGGAAGTGAAAATTTTCGGATGTCCATCACTTCCTGTTCGGCAGAGTCGAGCAATTGGTCGATCTCAGTTTCCGCCGAGTTGGCCAACTCGTGCATTTTATTGCCGGCCATGATCATGCAGCGGCGCAGATACTTCTCCTTGATCGTGGCAAAGTGAGCCTCAAAGAGAGCCGTGGAACCGGCCACGCTGAAGATGTCCGCCAGACCGGCGTTGCCGCCGATGGCCTCCAGCTTTCCCGCGTCGGACAGCGCTTGCGCTATGGAGGCGATATCGATGGGTTGATTGTGCTCGTAGCGGACACGGAAAATATTCCAGAGGATGCGGTGAGCGGGGATGTAGAAAAACTCCTCCGTGATGCCCTCGGAGATGCAGTGCGAGATGATGTTGGTGGGATCCAGCGTCATCATGCTGATGAGACTCTTCTCCAGCGTGGGGGCCTGGGGCATGACGACCGGTTCTTGGGGAGAGGTCTGCTGCGATGGGGTGGAGCTGGTGCGTTCCTGGCTCATGGGTGGTAAAAGCGGAGGGAGAATATCAGGTTCCTGACATCTTGGCAAGGCTTCCCATGCGCTTTTTTTCATGGAAAGACGTCACTGTTTTCGGCTGAAAACGCTACGCAAGTTATTCACATTGACAAGAGGCGATGTGCGTGTCAGAAAAAGCTTAACTTTGGCAAAAGAAAGAACCGGATTTCACCGAGCGAGCACGGCGGGGGAACCGCTATTGCCGCAGGCGGAGATGGGACGCACCGCGATGCGGTCCACTGCCGTGAACATGGAAAGAGGCAGGGTGACGCGCTGCCGGGAACCGGGGAGGATGCAGAGGGTAGTCCAACGTCCGGAGCGGCGCGCCTGAATCACCCATTTTCGGGCGCTGGCATCTGCCGGGGTCCAGGCGATGGCAACGCCGCGTCCGGGCATGTCGGTGGCTTGGACCGCAGGAGCGGCCGGATGCGCCGAGCCGCACCAAGGCATAGCCGGGGGAAGGGCGAATCCACGGTAACGGGCAGCAATGTGCGCCTGCACTCCGTCGCGGTTGGAGGCGATGGAGTTCCAACTCCAAAAGAGCTGACCGGAACTTTGGCGAGCAAGCTGGCGGGAAAGATCGATTTGGTTGCCGATCTCGGCAGCGCGCCGCGTGCGGTCTTCGGAGGAAAGAATGCGAGCGGTCGCAATGCCCGGCCACACGGGGCGGCGCGGGTTGATGGAGGTCCACCATTTCATGAGCGCCGGGAAGCTCTGCGGGCTGTTGATGCGCCAGTAAAGCTGCGGGGCGAGGTAGTCCACCCAACCTTTGGCGAGCCATTTGCGGGCGTCGCAAGCCAGGTGCTCATAGGCATTCACACCGGCGGGCACGCCGCCCGGGTAGCCGGGCTGCCAGATGCCGAAGGGACTGATCCCCACGCGTACCCATGGTTTGACAGACTTTACCCCGGAGTAGAGGCGGCTCACGAAGGAGTCGATGGCGGCGCGACGCTGGGCAGGGGAGCGCCCATCGGCTATATTGTGGTGAGGTGGGTAGGGGTAAAAATAGTCATCCAAGTGTACGCCGTCGATGTCATAGCGACGCACCACATCCAGGATGACTTGCAGCACGTGTTGTTGGGAGGCGGCTGCGGAGGGGTTGAGTATGGTGGTAGAGCCGGCGCGTTTGATGAGATCCGGGCGGCGTTGCGCAATATGACCGGCCCCAACGGGTTTGCCGCTCACTGTGGCGCGGAAGGGGTTGAACCAAGCGTGAAGTTCAAGTCCTCGGCGATGCGCTTCGGCGATGGCGAAAGCAAGCGGGTCGTAGCCGGGGTTGACGCCGGGTCCGCTCAGCCAGCCGCTCCACGGTTCCAGAGATGATTGATAAAGGGCGTCGGCGTTAGGGCGCACTTGCAGGATGACGGCATTGAGTCTGAGCTGGACAGCTCGATTGAGAATGTTGAGAAGCTGGGCTTTCTGCCGAGCAGCGGGAAGTCCGGCGGAGGAAGGCCAGTCCAAGTTGAAGACCGTAGCTACCCAAACGGCGCGAAACTCACGGGCAGGCTCTTCGGCGCGCTCTTCCACCCGATGCCATGCGTGCGCGAACGCGGAATTCAGCCACAGGAGCACACATACCGCCAGCAATGCGCGGACAAGCATCTGTCGCGCCACAGCCATACTCAGAAGAGCAGCGGAGTAACACCCAGAACGATGAGCAGCAGCGTACCAAGGGCGAGTACGCAAGTGCAGACGGGCGGGAAGACAACGGGGACGTCATTTGCCTGAGGCTTCTCCCAATACATGAAGCGCAGCGCCTTGAAGTAGTAGTAAAAGCCGGCGGCGGCGCAGACGATCATGATGGGCAGCAGCCAAAGGCCAATGAACTGTGGACGTCCCATGGATCCGATGAGGGATTGAAAAGAGGCGAGCTTGGCGAGGAAGCCTGCGGTGAGCGGGACGCCTGCAAGTGAGGCAAAGCTCACGGTGATCATGAAGGCAGTGCGCGGGTTGGTTCTACCGAGTCCCCGGAAGACGGAAAGTTCTTCGCTGCCGCGCTGCATACGCAAAATGGCCAGAGCGTAGAACGCCATGAGCGTGGCGATGCCGTACGCCAGCAAATAATTGAACACCGGACCGATGATGGTGGAGCGCAGTGAGACGAAAAAAACCAGAATGAAGCCGGCCTGTCCGATGGAAGAGTACCCGAGCAAACGCTTGGCGTTCTGCTGAGGAATGGCTCCCAGATTGCCCAGCAGGAGAGTGGCGGCAGCTACGATGGCGAGCATCAGAACCAATGAGTGCACCATATCGCGCACTGTTGTTTGCAGCATGATGAAGGGCAGCAGAATGATGAGCAAAGCGCCGAATCCTGCCAACTTGGAAACCACGGCCAGGAAAGCCGACACCGGGGTGGGTGCGCCTTGGTACACGTCCGGGATCCACGTGTGCATGGGAACCGCCCCGACTTTGAAGAAGATTCCGGCCAAGAGCAGGGCCACGCCCAGCAACATGCCGACGGAAAGGTAGGGGTTGCTGAGGGCGGCCAGCACAAAGCGCGGGTCCCCCGTGAAAGAACCGGTGGCGCCGAAGAACCAGGCGGCGCCCATGACTAAAAGTCCTGTGCTTACCGCGCCGAGAATGAGGTATTTTACCCCGGCTTCCACGGAGCCCTGATTGCGGCGGAAGTACCCGGACATGGCGTAGGAAGCAAGGGTCACCGTCTCGAGAGATGCGAAGAGCATGATCAGATCGCGAGAACGAACAAGGGCGCAAACTCCCGCGCACGCCAGCAGGGGCAGCGCAGAAAACTCCGCTGCTCCATCTTCATGTTTTCCTCCCGCCACCGAGGCATACACGAGGCTGCGGTAGTCATACGCCATGAGCAGGCAAACTGCCGTGGCTGCGCAGGCGAGCGAGGTGAAGAGAGCGGATGCAGAGCTGCCGGCAGTGAAGCAGGCGACTCCCGCAGAGACGACGGCGCCGAGAATGGGGCACGTTTGCTTGTTGAGACGCGGCAGAAAAGCATCCGCAATCAGGATGAGCAGGGCGAGACCCACAAGAACGAGAGTGGGTGTAAATTGTCCCCAAGAGTAGGAGGAGCTGATCAGGTTGGTTGTGCTCATGAGTAAATTGTGCGGTAAAAATAAGGAGGATTTATGCGAGGATGCCCGGGGCGATGCCGAGGAGAAGCAGAACGGCGCTCAACAGGGCAGCGGAGCAGATTTCTGCAAAACTCAGCGGAAGTGTAGCGCGTTCGCACACGGCCGTGGGGGCGCCTGCGAAGATGCGGCGAATGGCTCGCAGCATGTAGATAGCGCTAATGACCAAGCCCCACAGGGCAAACACCAGGGTGAGCTGCACCGGGCCGAGTCCGCCGAGCATCTTGGCTAAGCTGTTGAGCCAGCCGCAACAGAATGAGGGAGAGGTGGCGCCGGGTTCCCAGCCCGTAAAGCAGGATACGAAGATGGAGAACTCGCCCACAAAGTTGGCCAGTAAGGGTAGCCCGATGGAGGCCAGCCCGGCCAGCCCGAAGAAGAAGCCGAGCAAAGGCTGCTTGTGGGCCAAACCTCCCAGAGCGCAGAACTCCAGCGTACCGGTGCGTCGTTCGATTTGGCCGGAAAGCAGGAAGAGCAGGGCAATGCTCAGACCGTGCGCAAGCATGAGCATGCCAGCTCCCTGGTAGGCCAGTGCATTGGTGGCGCCGGATGTTACGAATGCTGCAATTCCCAAGAAGATATAGCCCATGTGCATGACGGAGGAGTTTCCCAGCATGGTGTCCAGTCGAGATTGAGCTATAGTGACGCAGCCCACCCAGAGAACGTTGCCCAGCAGCAGGAGCAGCAGGAGATTGGTCCAGCAGCCGAAGAATTCATCGCAGGACGGTCCGAAAATGCACGTCACGAGGATGAGACCGTACAACCCGAACTTTTTGAGTACTCCGGCATGCATCATGGCGATGGGTGTGGGTGCGCTCGCGTAAGCAGGAGCTGCCCATGAGTGGAACGGGAAGAGCGAGACCAATGTGCCGAATCCTACCAGCAAAAGTCCGGCCGTGAGGCAAGTTGACACAGGCATGCGTCCCATGGCCGCCATCACTCTCATTTCCAAAAATCGCGTGGTGCCCATTTGCATGTACAGCAACAAAAGTCCTGCGAGCAGAACCATGGAGGCCAGCCCCAGGTAAAGGGTCATGCGCCAGGCGATGGTACGGCGTTCGCCGCGACCATACATGCCGATCATCACAAAGGTGGGGATCAGGGCGAGTTCGTGAAAAGCGAAGAAAGCCACGACGTTGTCAGCGAGAAAGGCCCCGGTGGCGCCCGCAGAGATAAGAAGGGTGGAAATGCTCCAACTACGCTCCGCTGCGGCGTCCGGCGCCTTGAGCCCCAGTACGGCGGCCAGGGTGACAAGCACGGTGAGCAGCAGCATCGGCTTACTGAGCGGCAGGTAGAGCGTGAGTGCGATGGGCAAGTCCCCGATGTGGGTGAGGCACTCGCCGTCTGCCCCCAGGCTCAGGGCGACAATGGAGCCGATGCCGAGCAATGAAGTGAGCAGAGAACTCACCAGAGCTGTCGCGCGACCCGGAGTGTGCAGAAAACCAATGAGCGCACTCGCAATCACAGGGATGAGGATAAGCCAGATAAGCATGGTACAAAAGTGGGTTCAGAAGAGAATGATGAGGATGAGCATGAGGATGAGCACGCCCAGCGCGGTCATCATGGTGTAGCCGCGCAGCGAGCCGTCTTGGATACGCCCAAGCAGGTGACCTGCCCAGGCCGTCAGCAGGCCAAGCCCTTGTCCGATGAGTCGGCGGATGATGCCGTCATCCACACAGGAAACGAGGCAGGAGAACCAATATTGCACTCCGCCTACCAGTACGCGGTCGTAGAAAGCGTCGATGTAGAGCCGTTGCCGCAAGACGCGGGAGAAGCGGTTGGCGCCAAGCGGGTCGGATTTGGCGGCGAGCGAAGCGGGTCTCCCGTAGATCAGCCAAGCAAGTCCTCCGCCGACAATCAGTGCGCCCAGCCCGGCAAAGAGAGTGGCGCTCCACTCGGCGCTCTCCGCGTGGAATTCGGCGTAGGGCACAAGCTGGTCAGCCACAAATCCGTAGCCCGAGATGATGGACAGGATCGCCAGAACAAACAGCGGCGCCAGCATGGTGAATCCCGGCTCGTGCGCTTGCTCGGCCTCGTGTGTCCTGGCTTTGCCGCAGAACGCCACCAGACAGAGGCGTACCATGTAGAAGGTGGTGAAAGCCGCCACGATGATGCCCAGGATGAAGAGCGGCAGGCTGCGCTCCCACGCGGCTTCCAAGATGCTTTCTTTGGAGAAAAAGCCGGAGAAGCCGGGAACGGCGACAAGTGCGCAGGTGCCGGACAGGAAACAGAGCACGGTGAGGGGCATCTTCTTGCGCAGACCTCCCATGTTCCAGATGTACTGCTCATGGTGGCAGCGCACAATGATGGCGCCGGCGGCGAGGAAGAGCAGGGCTTTGAACCAAGCGTGCGTGTAGAGGTGGAACATGGCTGCTTCGCCTGCCAGCAATCCCACGGCCATGATCATGTAACCGAGTTGGGAGAGGGTGGAATAGGCGAGTACGCGCTTGATGTCATCCTGCTGGGCAGCCATGAGCGCCGAGAGCAGGGCGGTGATGGCGCCGATGCCGGCAATCACGCAGCATGCGGTGTCGGTGAAGGCATCCAGCCCCATGCTCACCTGCAAACGCACCAGCATGTACACTCCCGCTGCCACCATGGTGGCGGCATGGATAAGCGCTGACACCGGCGTGGGACCCTCCATGGCGTCCGGCAGCCACACATGCAGCGGAAATTGAGCAGATTTGCCCACAGCGCCGCAGAAGAGGCAGAGCATCGCCGCCGTGAGCACCGGGGATCCGGCTGCCACTTTCATGTGTCCGGCCATGTCGGCGTAGTGCAGGGAACCGAAAATGCCGAGGGTGAGCAGAATGCCGATCAGGAAGCCGAAGTCGCCGACGCGATTGGTGATGAAAGCCTTTTTAGCGGCGTCCGCTGCGGCGTCCTTGTGGTACCAGTGACCGATGAGCAGGTAGGAGGAGAAGCCCACCATCTCCCACCCGATGAAGGTGAGCACAAGCGAATCTGCCAGCACAATGCAGCTCATGCTGAACATAAAGATGCTCAGCCCCGCGAAGTAGCGGCTGAGATTGGAGGGGTCCCCTTTCATGTAGCCGAGTGAGAAGATGTGCACCAGCGCGCCGATGCCGGTGACAACGAGCATCATCTTCATGGAGAGGGCGTCCATGAGCAAGCCGAGATTGAGGTCGAAGCCTTGCGCAGGAAACCACGCGTAGGCGGCAGGAGCGCCGGTCTGCATGCCGCACAAATAGGCTATGCAAAGCGCCAGCGTGACCAGCGCCGAGGCGATGGAGACGCCGGCCGCCGCGCGCGGAGAACGCGCCAGCAGCAGCCAATCCACCGCTGCCGCTGCTAACGGCAACACAAGAAAGAGCCAAGGTAAGTTCTGCATCATAGATCAGTCTTTCAGTGAAGTGAGGGATGTGCTTTCCACACCGCGTCGCGCGCGGAACATGGCAACGATGAGGGCGAGACCTACCGCAACTTCAGCTGCGGCGATGGCCATCACGAAGAGGGCAAGGACCTGTGCATCGTACACGGGTACGCCCTCCAGTCCCTGAGCACGGGAGAATGCCACCAACGCTACGTTCGCGCCCGTGAGCATGAGTTCCAGGCACATAAGCACCACCAGCACGTTGCGCCGCATGATGGCGCCGCTCAGGCCGATGGAAAAGAGGAGCGCGGAGAAGATGAGGTAATGGGATAATGGAGTCATGGCGGAAAAAGGTTAATCACGACGGAGACTGCGGCCGATGGACACCGCACCCACAGCCCCGGCCAGCAGTGCAAAGCTCAGGATAACGATGCTCAGGTTGTAGTGAGTGAAAAGCGTTTTACCCAGCAGGGAAACGTCCGACTCTCCCTCGCGCATGGATATGGGAGGAAGCGCGCCGCCATACTCTGCCGGAGTCGTTTGGGCCTGACCTGCCGCAGCTCCGTTTGACGCCGGGCAAAGTTCGTCCGCATGCTCCGCCAGCACGTGCAACGGGCATCGACCGCCGGTGGCGCCCGGCAGACGCAGAGCTGCGCTGGAGAGGGTGCCTGCCAACACACCGGCTATCACCACGCCGAGTACGCAGTAGAGCCAACTGCCGGCGGCAGGTTGTTCATCCTTCACATTGAGCATCATCACAATGAAAAGAATAAGCACCAGGATGGCGCCGGCGTAGATAATCAGCTGCGCAATGCCCAGGAATGTGGCCCCGGCGCCGAAAAAGACGGCAGCCGTGAAGGCGAGGCAAGCGGCCAGGCTCAGGGCGCAGGAAACCGGGTTGCGCAGGATGACCACACCCAGCGCACTCAGGAGCGCGCCAAGCGCAAAAACGTAAAACAAGATGGCTTGAATGGCAGGATTCATGATTATTTATATTGATTCCATTTGTTGATAAGGCCCTTTTTGGCGCCGCCGAGCCGGTAGAGCTGCTCTTTGTCACGGATGGCCTGGCTGCGGTCCGTGGGAGTGATGAGATATTCCTTGGAGAGGAAAATAGCTTGCTCCGGGCAAACTTCCTGGCACATGCCGCAGTAGATGCAGCGCAGCATATCGATTTCGAACTTAAGTGGAGCTTTCTCCTGTTTGGGCGTAGGAGATCCGGGGTCCACTTCGCCGGGAGTCACGCGGATGGCGCGCGCCGGGCAGATGAACTCGCAGAGTTGGCAGGAAACGCAACGTTCGCGCCCATCTTCTCCGCGCACGAGCGTGGGGGCGCCTCGGTAGTAGGAGGGGAGGCGATCATCCCAGCGTTGCTCAGGGAAGGGCATGCATGCGCCGATGCCTGCACCGTTGAAGTCCTTTTTGCTGCGGCTCTTGCCGAGCAGTGAGAGGACGAGGTGTTTGAGGGTGATACTCAGCCCCTTCACGAGTTCTACAACGTAGATGCGATCCAGCAGGGAGAACTTGGGACGCTTGACAGGGATGTATGACATGAGCGGAAGGGGTTATTTGACGAAGTAGAGAATGACGGCGGTGAGGATGATGTTGGCTACGGCCAGCTCAATGAAGACGAGCCAGCAGAGTTTCATCACCTGATCCCATCGGAAGCGCGGAAGTGTCCAGCGTACCCACACAAAGAAGAAGATAAAGGCCAGCAGCTTGAGCAGAAAGACCGCAAATTGGCATGCCACGGCAAGCCACTCGCTGCAGCTCGCCAGTGCGGCGTCCGCCCCGAAGCCGATGGACCAGCCGCCCAGGAAGAGCGTGACCACCATGGCTGAGCCGATGACCATGGCCGCATACTCGCCCATGAAGAAGGAAGCGAACTTCATGGAGGAGTACTCGGTATGGTAGCCGCCCACCAGGTCGGTCTCGCACTCAGCCATGTCGAAAGGGGTGCGGTTGGCTTCTGCAAAGATGCAGGTGGCAAACATGAGGAAGCTGATGCCCATGGGAATCAGAAGTGCCCAGCGTTGGACGGCGAGTCCGTTGCCCCAGAGCGGCAGTAAGGTCCAACCGTCTGCGGCTTGAGCGCCCACAATTTCCTGCAGGTTGAGTGTGCCGAACATCATGAGCAGCGGGATAACGGAGAGCCCCATGGCAACCTCGTACGAGATGAGTTGAGCCGTCGCGCGCAATCCGCCCAAGAAGGGGTATTTGGAATTGGAGGACCAACCGGCCAACGTGAGCCCGTACACCGATAGCCCGGATACTGCGAAGACCCACAGCGGGCCGATATTCAGGTTGGCCACGCACATGGATATGTCGCCGAAGGATGTGCTCACCTCAGACGCAAAGGGTATCACGGCTGCCGCCACCAGCGGCGGACCAAGCACCAGCATGGGCGCCAGGATGAAGTAGAACTTGCGCACGTAAGAAGGCGTGATCTCCTGTTTGAGGAAAAGTTTGGCGCCATCCAGGCAAGGCTGAATGAGTCCGAAGATGGGGATTTCGCGATCCAGTCTCAGCCAGCGGCAGAGGCGAGCAATATGTCCATCCGGCGGGCAGCCGAAGAAGTGCAGCAGCCCGGCGAGCGGTTGCGCCTTTTTGCTGCCGAAGGGACGCAGCAGGAAGAGCGGAAGTCCTGCGCGGTTCGGACCGGGACGATCCTGAATCCACCCGGCCACACGGCGTTCTATCCACACGGAGAGCACCACAAAGGCCAGTATCACCGCAAACGTCAGGGCCAATTTTGCCACGGTCGTGAGCAGGTAAAACCAAGTCGGGTTGCGCAGTATGTCACAGCACCATGTCCAGAAGCATTCCATGATAGTATGTGCGGGTAAGTTTTTCAGGTGTTAAGATTTGCGGGGCTTCTCGCGTTCGATGAGGGGGATGGTGACGCCGGTTTCCAGAACCGGACGCCCGCAGTTGCCGATGTTGGCCCAGGTGACTCCGGAGAGAGCCTCGAACTGCTCGGACATTTCCTCCAGGATATCCATGGAACTCGTGGCGCGGACGGCTTTGAGCGTCGCCTCTCCGCATTCCTGCAAGAGAGCGCGCAGAATATCCCAATCAGCGCGAGCCTCTCCGAGCGGCTCAATAGCCCGGTTGAGACGCTGGATGCGCCCGGTCACGTTGATCATGGTGCCGTACTTTTCGGCGAAGGTAACGCCGGGCAGCACCACATCCGCCGCGCGAACAGTGGGGCTTTCGCTGTGCGCCACTACCAGCAGGTAATCCAGTTCTCCGAGCTGCTCCGCAGAGATGCCGGCCTCGGCTGTCACGTCTTCCCCGAGGACGATGAGCGAGCGGATTCTGCCGATTTTGACGCCTCGCACGATGTCGGGCAGGGAGCTGCCGTCCCTGCCGAGAATGAGTTTGGCGCCCGTGGTGTTGGGGTTGCGGTCGGCGGAAATGAGCATGCCATCGCTTTCTCCCATGCGTGGCACGATGTCCAGCGCTTTGATCCCAAGCAAGTCAGCCAGGTGCTTGGTGAGGTAGAGCTCTTCGTTGGTGAGGCGAGCCGAGGCGATGATGGCCAACTCGGAACTCTTGCAGAGGCGCAGTTGCTCGGCCACAGCGCGCAGCAGCGGCTCCCAGGCTGCGGGCTGTTGCTCGGCTTCCGCATCCGTCCGAATCAGCGGGGTGAGCAGGCGCTCCGGGGCGTTGATGTATTTGTAGTTCAGGCGGTGGTCGTCCGGCATCCAGCAGCTGTTCACTTCGTCATTTTGGCGCGGAGTGATACGGTACACCTGCTGCTCTCGGGTCCAGATGTTGATGTTGGTTCCGGTGCCGCAGTTCACATCGATGGTCGGGGTGCTCTTGAGGAACCAGACGCGCATTTTGAAGCGGAAATCTTTGGATGTCATAGCGCCCACGGGACAGATGTCCACCACGTTCATGGAGTAGTTGCTGTCCAAGGTCTTGCCGGGGTAGCAGGCGATGGCGTTGTGTCCGCCGCGCCCCACCACGCCGAGCGTCTCCTCGCCCACAATCTCTTTCATGAAGCGCACGCATCGACGGCAAAGCACGCAGCGTTCCTGGTCCAGATTCACCCGGGGCCCGATGGAGATGTTCTTCCCTTTCTTGATTTTAGCCTCGGTGAAGCGGTGACTGGGTTGCCCGTAGTCTGCCGTGTATTCCTGAAGCTTGCATTCGCCGGCTTGGTCGCAAATGGGGCAGTCCAGCGGATGGTTGGTCAGCAGAAACTCCAGCACGGCGCGACGTGCTTCGCGGCAAACGGTTCCATCAGTGCGAATGCCCATGTTCTCAGCCACCGTGTTGGCGCAGGCCACAATGGCGCGCGGCATCCACTGGATGGTTTGGTAGCCGTCGTCGTTGTAGGTGGGAGTGGCACCGGGGGCGAGGCGCGGAGGCATGCCCTGTTCCACCAGGCACATACGGCAGGATCCCGCCACGCTCAGCTTGGGGTGGTAGCAAAAGCAGGGCACGTGTACTCCCACGCTGTTGCAGGCATCGGCGATGCGAGTACCTTTCGGGAAGCGGTGCCACTTGCCATTGATCTGCACGTTCACTTTGCCCTCGGCGGCAGCTGCGTCTTTCGGCAGTATTGGCTGTTCTGAACTCATGGTCGGCAGTAAAAGGTTAGTCTTCTCGGGTCAGGTATTTGCGCGCCTCAGCCGTCTCCGGATTGTGCGGCTTGAGAGCGTTGATGGGCTTGGTCAGAGCCAAAAATTCTTCGCGGAATTTGGTGGTGAAGGCTTGCACCGGCCAGGAACAAGCCTCGCCGAACGCACACACGGTGCGCCCGCAGATGTTGTCTGCCACGCTCTTGAGCAGGTCCACGTCTTCCGGCGCGGCTTTGCCCTCGCAGATGCGCGTGCTCAGCTTGAGCATCCAGGGGTTGCCCTCGCGGCACGGCGTGCATTGTCCGCAGGATTCCCAAGCGAAGAAGCGGTTGAGGTTGCGAAGCATCTCGGGCATGCTGCGCGAGTCATCCATGACGATAACGCCGCCCGATCCGCTCATGGAGCCATGCTGGGCGATGCTGTCCAGATCCATCGGTACGTCGAAGATGGTCATTTTGCGCACGCTGCCATCAGGGTTGCGTCCCTTGAGAACTTCATCGCAGCGCATGACTTTGGCGCTAGCTCCGCCGGGGATGATGGCTTTGAAAGTGCGCCCCGGCTTCGGTCCGCCGCAGAGGTCGTAGAGCAACTCTCCGTAGGTGATGGATCCGGAGATGATTTCGTAGTACCCGGGTCTTTGCACATCGCCCGATACGCCGATGATGCGCGTGCCGGGACTGCGGGTAGATCCATCGGCAGCGTAGGCCTCGCCCCCTCGCATGAGCACTTGGCGCACCTGGCAGAGCGATTCTACGTTGTTGACAATGGTGGGGCAGCCGTACAAGCCGATGGCTGCGGGGAAGAAAGGCGGTTTAATGCGGGGGTAGGGACGCACGCCCTCAATGGAATTGATGAGCCCCGTTTCCTCGCCGCAGATGTAGGCGCCGGCGCCGCGATGCAGGATGATTTTCAGGTCGTACCCGCTGCCGAGAATGTTTTTGCCCAAAAAGTTGCGCTCTTCGGCCTCAGCCAGCGCTTTTCGCACGATCTCGGCGGCTTCCGGAAACTCCTCGCGCATGTAGATGATGGCGTAGTGAGCTTGTACGGCGTAACAGGCGATGATCATGCCCTCGATGAGCTGGTGCGGATCCTGGTGTACGATGAAGCGATCCTTGAAGGTGCCGGGTTCAGATTCGTCGCAGTTGCACACCAGGTACACGGGTTTGGTGTTGCCTTTGGGGATAAAGGTCCACTTGACGCCGGTGGGGAAGCCGGCGCCTCCCCGCCCTCTCAAGCCGCTTTTTTTCACTTCATCAATGATGGCTGCCGGCTCCATAGCGACGGCCTTCTTGAGGGTCTCGTAGCCTCCGTCCTCGATAAAGCATTCAATGGAGGGGTTGTAGCCCACGCGGTCAATGTTGCGGAAAATGCGGCGCGTCTCGCGCGAGTGGGGTTCGCGCCCCGGTTTGTAGGTGATCTCACTCATGGCTTTCATCAGGCTTTTTTGCTGTATTCCGCTACCAGGGCGTCCACTTTTGCCCGGTCCATTTGCGAGTAAAGAGTGTCGTTGATCATGATGTTGGGACCGAAGCCGCAGTTGGCCAGACATTCCACCGCCTCAATGCTCCACAGCCCATCCTCGCTCACGGCCATGGGTTCCGCATCCGTCATGGTCTTGGGATCAACGCCGATTTTTTCACAGATGTAGGTGAGCAGCTCTTCCCCGCCCGACAAAGCACAAGCGATGGTGTGGCAAACGCGGATGTGCCACTTGCCCGGACACCTCGTGCGAATGCCGGGGTAGAAGCTCACGATGCCCTGCACATGGATGGGGGTGGACCGGCATGTTTCCGCAATCCACAGCACGCTCTGCGGGCAAATGAAGCCGTGTTTCTCCTGCACCAGGTGGATGAGGGGCAGGACGGCGGACAGTTCTTTGCCCTCCGGGTACATGGCGATGTATTCTTTGGCCTTTTCGGTGAGCTCCGGGGTTACTTCAAAGGGCGGATAGTATTTTTCCCCGGGAGACGGCTTGGCCTCTGCAAGGACTTCGATGACGTCTGGTTGCTCTGTCATGGTCATTGGGTAAGTTGGTTCATTCAGCGGTCGCATTCGCCCTGCACAAAGTCGAACGAGCCGAGGATGGCGCCGATGTCGCTCACCAGGTGCCCCGGCAGCAGCTCCGGCAGCATGGAAAGCGTACAGAAGGAGGGACTGCGCATTTTGAGGCGGTTCGGCGTGCCGCCTCCCTGCGAATCAATGAAAAAGCCCAGCTCGCCTTTCGGATTTTCGGCGGCGAAGAAGATTTGACCGACCGGTGCGTTCACGCTCTGCGTGCTCACCATAAACTGCCGGATGAGTTCTTCCATCCCTTGCAAAGCGTCTTCTTTGCGGGGAAGAACGCCCCACTCGTTCTGCACGCAAATGGGACCTTGCGGCATGTCCTCACATACCTGACGGATGATGCGCACGGACTGCAGAATTTCCTCCAAGCGCAGCTGGAAGCGCGCATAGCAGTCGCCTTCTTGCGCCACAGGCACATCGAACTCGTACTTCTCGTAGCCGAGGTAGGGGTTGGTCTTGCGCAAGTCACGCTTTACCCCGCTGGCTCGCAGGTTGGGACCGGTCATGCCGTTCCGCAAAGCCATTTCGCGGGTAATCACCCCTACGCCCACCAAACGGTCGATGAATACTTTGTTGTGCAGCAGCAGACGCTTCAGCTCGTCCACGGTCTTCTCCGCCGAGTCGCAAAAGGCCAGCACTTCTTTCTCAAATCCCTTGGGCAGGTCGCGCGTCATGCCGCCAATGCGTGTGTAGCTCGACGTAAACCGCGCCCCGCAAATCTTCTCGTAAAAGTTGTGGACTTTTTCCTTTTCCTCGTAGCAGTACAGGAAAGCCGTCATCGCTCCGGTGTCCATGGCATACACACCAAGCCCCAGGAAGTATGAAGAAATGCGCGAAAGCTCCGCACAGAGCACTCGAATGGCTTGCCCTCGTTCCGGCAGCTCCCAGCCGAGCAGTTTCTCCACGGCGCAGGCGTAGGCGATGTTGTTGCTCATCGGCGCCAGGTAGTCGAAGCGGTCCGTGTAGGCCACGAATTGGTTGTAATGGCAATTTTCGGCAATCTTTTCCATGCCTCGGTGCAGGTAGCCAATCACCGGGTCGCAGCTCACGATTTCCTCCCCGTCAATCACGAGTTTAAGCCGCAGCACCCCGTGCGTTGCCGGATGCGAAGGTCCCATGTTGAGCGTCACCAAATCATGCGGCATGTCCGCATCTTCCCTCAGATACTCCGGCCCGGTTTCGGATGGATTCGGCACTTCTATTACCTTGGTCGTCTTCATGATCTGCTTCTGCTCGTTCCGCGCCCGCGCGGCATCGCGCACATTGTACTCTTCGCATCCCACGATTTCAAGCCTAAAGTGATGCGCGCAGCTTCTTCACAACAGGCGCAAGAGAAATCCGTCGTCTGAAATAAAGCCAAACTTTTGACCGCAGGCATTCAGGAAAGCTCTTGCGCCAGTCGCAGCATGAAGTTGGAGGTTGACTTGCAGAGGTACTAGTTGCCTTGGCACGCATCCGCTCTTCGTATAATTTTGTGGAATGACCCCCACGAAGCAAATCCATAACGTCGACTACACATCCTGATTTACGCAACACCGCCCGTCTCATTTGGCGCCGCCTTGCTGATACACTCAGTAAGTGGTTTGTGCCCATCATCTGCATGTGGCGCTTTACAAAAAGCAACGGCATCACGGAAGGCTTCCACCGCAAGATGAAGTTCATTCAACGTCGCGCTTACGGTTTCCGAAACTTCCAAAATTATCGTCTCAGGGTCCTGCTCGAATGCTCCCACCTTTTTTAACAAAAATTCAATTCTCCACAAAAATTTGGGTTGACCCCAAAAAATCCCTCCTTCTACGAAAATTCGGGCTGATCCCCAAAAAAAACTCCCCGGTAAAACCGGGGAGGGATAAGAGAAACGCTTTTCAACCGATGTAGCCATTGGCTAGGGAAACGGTCTGCGTCTTAAATTTTGTCTTGAATCCGAAGGCATTATATGATAGCTTGCCATACATGTCAAGACTTAAAAAAGAACAATCGGAGACAAAATTTACATTTTCGTTTGATATCGGGTACGCTTCTATTGGATGGAGTGTTATACAAGAAGCCAGAGGAAACACGGATTGGCCGGAGGTTGTTGGGACCGGCGCTGTCCTTTTCCAATCTGACGATTGCCTTGCCTCAAAGCGCCGAGAGTATCGACGTATGCGTCGCACAATTCGTTCCAGACGTGCTCGAATCGCGCGCATCGGGCGAATTCTTGAGCACAACGGACTTATTACACGGGAGCAGCGGGAAGCTCCCGGTCTCCCCTTCCCCTATCTGACAGCTGCACGCTCTCTGCAAGGAAAAGAGCAATTAAGTGCAGAGGAACTTTGGCATGTGTTGCGGTGGTATGCGCATAATCGCGGATATGACGGGAACGTAGACGATGTAGCGCTCGTCACCACAGAGGAGGAGAGACAGGAGGACACGAAACGTGAGCAAGCGGCCAGAGCAAAAATGGATGAGCTCGGTACTCATACAATGGCAGAGACCGTGTGCGCCGTACTCGGTCTCTCCCTGCAACAGAAGGGAGCGGATTCCGCCTCAATGCAGAATGCCTATAAAAAGATGCAAATGGCGTTTCCCCGGGATATTGTTGTAAGTGAGGTACAACGGCTGTGCGAAGGAGCTGCATGCTTGCCGGAGAACGTCCGCGAACTGATTTTGGAGAATGTGACAGATCACCAAGCAGAACTGCAAGAATGTGGGGTCAAATTACCCAAGCGTTACAAAGGATCTGTGCTTTTTGGGCGGTTAGGCATGCGATTCTTCAATCGTATCATAGCGAGGTGCCCGATCACATGGGCTCGCGAGTTCCAAAAGGGAATGGAGGACACCTCCATCTCAAATACCAGCAAACGTAAAGAATTGGCAAAAAAGAGGGCGGACAAGTATGCCAAGGTTCCGAAGGCTGATTGCCCCGATTTTTATGAATATCGTTTCGCTCGTATTTTAGCGAATGTCCGGGTAGATGATCGTCCGCTTTCTGCGGATGAACGCAAGGCCCTGTGGAATTTGGCTGCACAGGAGAAAAAATTCAAGAAGTCTGCATTCATAAAAGCGGTTCGAGACGTGACACAGGCGAAGAGAACAAACCTTAGCAATTATTTCCAGATTGTTCCGAAATCGGAAATGGCTTTGATTTTCCGTCCCGAGAAAGACGATTGTGCGAGGGGAAGGGCACCATACGCACGCCCTGTGCTTCGAGAGGTTGTGCAAGAAGTTTTGGCGGGTTATGATCCAACGCGTCCCGCACGTAGCCTAGAGCATCCCGATGGTGAAAACAAATCCCGGGATGGTGTGTTGTATTGCTTACAAGATCCCGATTCGGAGGCAAACCGCCTCCTTGCCGAAAGGAGTATTGACCAACAGACAAATAACCCGTTAGTACGCCATCGAATGCTTATATTTGGGCGGGTCCTGAAGGAAATGATCCACAAGTACGCGGATGACGATCCGGATCGTGTCAATCGATGCGTAATTGAGGTAGCACGCGAGGTGCGCACATTTGCCGGCAAAGATTCACAAGCGATTCAAAAGGAGCTTGGAATCAAAATGAAAGGTTTTAATGACGCTGTTAAAAAACTGCAAACAGAACTGCCGAATGTGCCGCTCACTGCAACTCGGATTCGGAAGTGCAGAATAGCCATGGATATGAACTGGCGCTGCCCTTATACCGGGGAATCTTACGGTCCGCAGCAACTGGACGAATTGGAATTGGAACACATCATACCCTATGCTACACGCAATTCGAATGCGTTACATGCTCTCGTGCTCACATGGCCAGAGGTCAATAAAATGAAGGGGAAAAGGACAGGACTTCAGTTCATCAAAGAAGATGGCGGAAAACCTGTCCCACCAAAGGGAAATATGTCTGTTCTTAAGGAAAAAGATTATAACAAACTTGTGGAGAAATTAAAACCTGAATTCCGTCCACCAAGGGACAGGAAAGAACCGGATGATGTAGTGACACGCCGCATACGCAAGCGTTTTTTGCTTGTCGAGAATCTCCCCTCCAAAAACGAAAAGGAATTTACGCCCGGGCAACTAACGCAGAGTTCCCAACTGATGCGTATGGCAGCGCAAGTCGTAAAGCATCAGCTCAAAAACACTAAAATTGCTATGATTCCCGGACGTATCACTTCTGAGATGCGCAAGTATTGGAAAACTATGGGAACGCTGATACCTGTTGTACCCGAAGTAAAAGCAACGGATAGCAGCGAAGAGTCCCCTGATTCATCGACCAAAGAAACGGCGTATGATACTCAAAACTCTGCCGAAGAACACACCAAAGACAAAGCATTTATACGTAACGTCACCCACTTACACCACGCTGTGGATGCTTGTACCCTTGGGCTTCTCCCACTTCTGATCCCAAGTGGCACAAATGGTGCCGTTTGGCAAGCCCTTTTGCAACGCAAGATTTCGGATGCACAGATTTCCGAATTAAAAAAAGCTTCCCGTTTATTTATTTGCGGCGTTCCGGATGAAAAAGGGTATAGAAAAATCTCTGTAGCAAAATTACCGGAGTCAGTTACAAAGTCAATCGAAAAAGCCTTAGCGGAGAAGCGAGTCGTGCAGCACATTCCTGCCGATATGAGCGGTGCGAAGTTGAATGAACAATACATTGGTTTTGACAAGATTGAAAATGGCATGATTCACTTGCATCAAGCTAAAGGCAAGAAGTCTGAAGTCAAAAAAGCCTCCGGATATGTGGGGACGGACCCGGAGCGAAGTCCACGGCTCTTCGCTCAGCGCTCCGTACTCCATATTGAAAATAATTTTGGTCTTGCACTTATCGGTCAGGAAAAGGCAATTGTCATTCCCCATATCAACGTTTACAAGACATTGCAAAAACTCCGACATGAACACCCTGGAGAGGACTTCCGCGTGCTCAGGAAAGGGCAACTCATCAAAATTGCAGGATATAAGGACGAAAAGCGTTGTGGTACTTGGCGCATTGTTTCCATTAAGGACAACGCGAGAGATGGCGTTCTTCTTGATTTATCAAAACCTGAGCGTGTGTCGAGCATAAAAACAAATTGGCAAAACGTAAGTGTTTCAACACTTTTGAAACTTAAAGAAGGGTTCCAAATTCTCCCCTCATCCTATTTAGGAGAAGATGAAAGTTGACAAATGTCCTACCACATCATCTCCATTGATTCCCCTCAGTGTACGATTACGTGCGCCAGGGGGCAGCTTGTAAGTGTCTCCACAGAAGGAACGCGCAGCATTCCCATGGAAGATGTTGCCGCAGTCGTCATCACATCATTCAAATGCTCTCTCTCCAGTAACTTCCTCATTGAAGCGGCGAAACATCGTATCGGAGTCATTTTGTGCGAGGCGTATAAGCCTGTTTCGCTCCTCTTGCCGGTCGATCGCGCCACCGACACTCAATTACTTCGTAACCTAGCAGGCATGTCGGCGCAAATGAAGAAACACCTTTGGGAGAAAACGGTTAATGCCAAATGCTACAATCAAATCGCAATCGCCACACAGTGGGCTCCGCTTCATCCATCACTCCTTAAGATGAAGCACCTCTTAGCAGGAAGCAAAGATTCCAAAGAGGGGGAAACGGCAAAATGCTATTGGTCGATTTTTTCAGACACCTTCACTGCCGGGGCCTTTACTCGCACACGGGATGGAGAAGGGGTTAATACCTTGTTTAACTATGCCTATGCTGTTCTCCTTTCATGCGTTCTGCGCAATATGCTTGCTTTGGGAATTGACCCGACTTTCGGGCTTTTTCACAAATTTCGTGCCCATGCGGCACCGTTGGCCTATGATCTGATGGAACCTTTTCGGCCTGTCTTTGATGCCTCCATCGCCCGCTACATCTCGTCCTGTCGTGCCAAAGACATCAATGACGAGCAAATTGCACAAATCTCCAACGACTCCAAACAGAGTATCCTTTCGACCTTGCTGCTCGAAGTAAAACACCTTGGCAAACAACTCCCGGTCAAAACACTCATCGAAGAGGTCATTCGCTCTTTTCGCAGCGCGATTCTTACCAACCGCATCTCCCTATACGAACCATGGAAAATTTCAACTATAAAATGGGATGGCTAGTTGTTTTCTTTGATTTGCCCACTGTGACACCGAGTGATAAAAAAGCCTCTGCAGCTTTTCGTAAAAAATTGCTTGAAGATGGTTACTTGATGATTCAATGGAGCGTCTATGCTCGCTCCTGCGTCACGTATGATCGTGTTTTGACCCATACTCGCCGACTCAAATCTTTTCTCCCGTCGCAAGGCGCGGTGCGCTGTCTCTTCGTCACCAATATCCAG
Organism: uncultured Akkermansia sp.; assembly: GCA_947629715.1. GTDB lineage: Bacteria > Verrucomicrobiota > Verrucomicrobiia > Verrucomicrobiales > Akkermansiaceae > Akkermansia. Next base: position 1,132 of record CANRET010000037.1, on the reverse strand, counting down.
TGGAAAAATAGCTTTTCTTTCTATGGAGATGATTCCACCTCCTTACACCCCCCGGAAAAGCAACCTGAACAACTTCTCCTCTGGTGATCCGTTTCCTCGACTTCACCACTATATGCTTACAATAAACAGCAGGGGTGCTACTTATTGTAGCACCCTTGTGATTGGATTCAAGGCAAAACTATCATTTGGAGGTCTCCCGTCACATTCGGATTGTAGCACCCTTGTGATTGGATTCAAGGCAAAACTCGATTTCGTCCACGAGCTGCGGGATGCAGATTGTAGCACCCTTGTGATTGGATTCAAGGCAAAACCCGCTGCGTCAATTTTCGCAACTTCTTCTTATTGTAGCACCCTTGTGATTGGATTCAAGGCAAAACAGCAACCGCGCCGTATTCGCAAACGTGTTAATTGTAGCACCCTTGTGATTGGATTCAAGGCAAAACTTTGATAGCTGCTTTGTCTTTTCGTCCGCGATTGTAGCACCCTTGTGATTGGATTCAAGGCAAAACTGCGTCGGGTCGTTTGCTAAATAGTCCCCGATTGTAGCACCCTTGTGATTGGATTCAAGGCAAAACTCCCTGTTGCGGTAGTAGTACGGCGGGATAATTGTAGCACCCTTGTGATTGGATTCAAGGCAAAACTAACGCCTACGGTGGTTCGAATCCATCCCTATTGTAGCACCCTTGTGATTGGATTCAAGGCAAAACCCTCGTGATATACACTTGCACATAGTCATTATTGTAGCACCCTTGTGATTGGATTCAAGGCAAAACGGACAAGTTGAGACGAAGGTGGCGGCGGGCATTGTAGCACCCTTGTGATTGGATTCAAGGCAAAACCAACCCATCGCACACTACATCGACATCCTCATTGTAGCACCCTTGTGATTGGATTCAAGGCAAAACCCGGACTGCGAGAAATGGTGGCAGATATGGATTGTAGCACCCTTGTGATTGGATTCAAGGCAAAACCCGTGGACCGTGTACAAAATCGCCCCCGTCATTGTAGCACCCTTGTGATTGGATTCAAGGCAAAACGGTCAATGGCCACATCCGCGCAATCGGACAAAAATAAGTGCACCGAACGGGGAAAAAGAGGGCAAGAGATTTATCGTTTGGACAAAAATAGTGTA
>CANRET010000036.1 GCA_947629715.1 uncultured Akkermansia sp. | reverse complement strand
ACGAACAAGGAGGGAACGATGGCGCTGCAGCCGGTGGTCAATGTGGAAATGCGGCACGCCTCCGTCAAGGGCTACACCGAGACGGGAAGCGACGCCGGTCTCAAGGTGGATGACATCCGGCAGGATGTCGTGACCTTCGGCGCGGGCGCGCGTGTGCAGGCTCTCGTGAGTGAGAACGCCTTTAACCGCGCCTCAATCTTGGAGGCTCGCCTGCTCGCCAAGGTCGATGTGGGCGATCGATCCGGCACGGCCGTGAACGGCATCATCGGCTGCGCCACCCATAAGGAAGTGGAGAGCGCGGAGGTGGGAGCCGTGGGCATGGAGGCAGGCGTCGGTCTCTCGGTTCCGCTCGGCTCGCAGTACGGCAGTCTCTTCCTGGACGGCTCCGTCGAATGGCGCCGTGGATGGACCAGCCTGAACGCGTCGGCCGGCTACAGAATCAACTTCTGATTCATTTTGACACGCAAGCGGGCGCATCGCCGGGACTCATCCCCCGACGCTGCGCCCGCTTTTTCGGAAGGCCGCATGCCGCGCGGAGGAGGCCGGGGACGCCGTCGCGGGCGGAACTCATTTTCTGACGATTGCCCTTGACCTTGCGGGAAGGTGTGATATAGTGAGTGCAGGTATGCACAGCGATTTGGAAAAATTGGTGAAGGCAGGGAGGATACCCGTTGATTTTGCAAAACGATTGGACAAAGTGGCGCCCGGACGCTATGTGACGCACAGTGAATGGGGCGTCGGCAAGGTGGAGACCTGGTCGCTTGCCGGGCAGACGGTCAAGGTCAACTTTGAGAAGCGTCCCGGGTACGTGATGGGCCTCAAGCTTGCCTACAATCAGCTCACCCCGCTCCCTGAAGGGCATTTTCTCATCGGTTGCTACGATGACCCCGAGGGGGCGCGCAAACAGGCGGAGGACAAAGAGACCATGCTGTCCTTCCTTGCGCACGTGCTGGAGCACAACTTTTCGCTGCGGGAGGGCGTTGACGAGACGCTGCCGATGCTGCCGGAAGATCTCGAACGCATGTTGTCCGGGCGCGTGATTCCGACCGACCAGTGGAAGACGTGGTGGGAAAAGGCGCGCGTGGCCATGCGGCAATCCCCCAAGTTCCGTCTGCCCACCAAACGGGGCGAGGCCATTTCCCTGCGACGCGCGGAGAGCGCGGCGGAAGCTCTGCTCGCCGATTACGCGGACGCCGGGTCGCTGGAGGCCTGTGTGCGCATCCTTGATCAAGCGCATTTGGACGAAGTGCTGCGGGGCGAGATTGAGGCGGCTTCCAAGCTGACGGTCGCCATGGAAAGGGACATCGAGCGCGACCACATGGAGCCGCAGCACGTACTTTCCCTCATCATCATCCGCGACGAGATTCCCGCCAGAGTGAGCAACAAGGAGGCTGACCGCGAGGCTTTGGCCGAGGCCGTGCGAGCCGCCGGCGCGGAGAAGCTCGTCTCGCTCGCCGATCGTCTCGGGACCGTGCCGGCGGAGGAGCTGGTGCACTACATCGGGGAACTGACTTCCGCGCGCCAGCAGCTCGTGTACGCCGCCGTTCGCGAGGCTTACCCGGACGCCTGGCAGGATTACATGACGCTGCTGTTCCTGCGAGGCGGTTCGCGCGTGACTCCGAACGCCGCCGCTTTCATTCTGGAGCACGGCAGCAAGGAAAAGCTTTTTGCGGAGCTGTTCTCGGGCATTTCCCGGCAGACGCTGCAACCGAGCGTGCTCATCTGGATTTGCAAGGAGCGCCACGGCGTAGCCGGGGAGATTGTGGACAAGGTGAAGATGGCGCTCGGCGCGGCCATCATCAGCGCCATTGAGCGCGATTCTGCGGACGGCGCGCCGAACCGCGCTCTGCGCCTGCGCAACATGCTGCTCGAGGATCGCGACCTGGCGCCGGATCTCGTGTCCGGCCTCACGGAGCCGGAGGCTCGTCCGTTTGCCAAGGCCATTTACGACTCCTCCGTGCTGCCTGATTTGGACAGGAATTTCCTGCTGGCGAACATGATGAAAGTGCATCCGGGACTGCAGGAAATCGCCCTGGCGCGTTCCGCTCCCAAGGCCCGGCAGACGCTCTACGTATCCCTCCGATCCTTTGCCGCGCGCAAGGCCGAGTACGAGGAGATCGTCAACGTGAAGATACCCAAGAACAAGCACGATCTGGAAATCACCCGCGCCGAGGGCGACTTGCGCGAGAACGGCGGCTACCAGGACGCCAAGGCCACGCGGCAGGTGCTCGTGCGCCGTTCCGAGGAGCTTTCCCGCCTGCTGGCGCAGGCCCAACCGACCGACTTCAGCGACGCGCATTGCGAGGCGGTGAGCATGGGAACCAGCGTCACCTTCGCGACTGAGGACGGTCGGGAAGTGACCTACACCGTGCTGGGCGCGTGGGATTCCGTGCCGGAGCAGAGGGTGGTGGCATACAGCTCCAAGCTGGGGGCCAGGCTGATCGGGCACAAGGTGGGCGATTCCGTGCGTCTGCCGCTCGACATCGGCGGCGACCCGGTGAAGATGACCGTGCGCCGCATTGAGCCCGCCCCGAAGGAACTCATCTTTCCGGACGAACAAGCCGAATAAGCTTTCGTTATGTCCACGCTCCGGGACATCACCCGCAAGGGCTTGCAATGCCTGCGAGAACGGGGCGTGGATCGTGTGGCGCTGGATGGCGAGGCCCGCGTGATTCTGCAGAACTGGATCGCGCCCCCTGCTGCCGACGGGAGGAAGACCGCCGAAAGGGAACTGAGCACGCCCGAGCAGAAAATCGCCTACCTGCGGGCGCGTGCCGAGCATTGGTCCGCCGCGCGGCGGCTGGGAACACTGCGGGAGCGCATGGTTTTCTCGACGGGGGATGCACACGCGCGGCTGGTTCTGGTGGGCGAAGCGCCGGGATACGATGAGGAGCGGCTCGGCGAGCCTTTTGTCGGCAAGGCCGGACAAAAGCTCAACGAGATTTTGCACGCCATGGGACTCGCGCGCGAGAAGGTGTACATCACCAACATCTGCAAATTCCGTCCCTCCATGGGCGAACGCCAGGGCACGGCCAATCGCGCGCCCGATCCGGAGGAGATCGCGGCCTGCCTGCCGATCGTGCAGGCGGAGCTTCGCGCCATCCGTCCCGCGTGCATCCTGTGTCTCGGCGCCACGGCCGCGCACGGTCTGCTGGGGCAACAGGGAAGCGTGGGCAGTCTGCGCGGCGCCTGGTGGGAGCATGACGGCATACCCGTGCGCGTCACGTACCACCCCAGCTACCTGCTGCGCAACGAGGCTCTTTCCGCCCGCCGCGCCGTGTGGGAGGACATGCTCGCCGTCATGGAAAAGCTGGAGATCCCCATCTCGGACAAGCAGCGCGGGTACTTTTTGCCGCGCACGTGAATCTCACGCCCGGTGCGGCCCGTAGCGGATCAGGCGACCGTCGCACAGGTCCGCAGCGAAGGGCGTCGCATGCTCAAACCAGGCGCCCGTGTTCAGGACGCGGCGCGTGCCGTTGCTCCATTGTCCGCTGCGGTGGAAATGGCCGATGACGAGCAGCTGAACGCCCGGCAGAAAGCGATCGCAAAAAGCGTGCGCCCGCCTGCCGCAGGTGAGCCAGGCCGTCACGATGCTGAGGGGACGCTGCGGAGGCCAGAAGCAGTGGTGCGCTTCGCGCAGCAGACCGCGCCGCCGTTCGCGCTGAGGCGGCGGAACGTGTCGCCCCAGGAGGAGCGAGATGTCCCGCGTGAGCGCGAGGCGCGCCGCCAGATCGTGCTCAGCCGCCGGGGAGGCCGCTATCATGCGCTTCACCTCGTCGGCGCACGCCAGGTATTCGCGGCTCCACGGGGAGACGCACGGGATCAGACTGTGCCCGTGCATGACCGCCACGCTGCCGTTCCAGAGGAGGGCGAGTTGGGCTTCTATATCCGGGTCGTGGTTGCCGGCCAGCTCGACGAGTTGAACGCCGCGTTGTCGGCATTCCCGGCGCAGTTGCTCGCGCCGTTGCATGCTGAGCTCGCGCTCGGCGCAGGCTTCGCGCGTTTCGGCGGTATCGCCCGCCAGGATGAGCATATCCACGCCGCGCATGCTTTCCGCCAGCGCGGGAACATCCGGCGCGCGGCCGCGCTTGTGGGCCAGGTGCAGGTCGGAAAGGACGCGCACGACGCAACCCCGGGGAGGGTTCAAATGCAGGACGGCGGGCATGGGGATTCAGGGATGGGGCAGTTGCCGCTGCCGCACGGCTTCGTACAGGAATACGCCGGCGGCCACCGACACATTCAGGCAGGGCACGCTGCCCGCCATGGGGATGCGCACCAGAAAATCGCAGGTTTCCTCGGTGAGGCGTCGCATACCGTCGCCCTCGGCGCCCAGGATAATGGCGATGGGACCGCGCAGGTCGGTGGCGTACAGCGAGCGGTCGCCTTTGTCGGAAGCGCCGACGAGCCAAATGCCCGCCTGCTGCATATCGCGCAGGGTGCGCGCCAGATTGGTCACCTGGATGAAGGGGACGGTTTCCGCCGCGCCCACGGACACCCGCAGCACGGTTTCCGTGATGCCTGCGGATTTGTCCTTCGGCGCAATCACAGCCGCCACTCCCGCGCCGTCCGCCGTTCGCAGAATGGCGCCCAGATTGTGCGGATCCTGCACGCAATCGAGCGCCAGATACAGCCCGGCGGGCTGCTCGGTCAGGATGTCGCGCAATCTTCCCTCATCTGAGGCGGGGATGACAATGCGGGAGGGCTTGCGGGCAGGGGAGGCTACGTGCTTATTGGCGCGCGCCGTGTGCGGGTTCATTTTCATGAGAGGAGGACGTGATGATTCGGAGGACGGCGGAGGCCGCGAAAAAGCCGAAGGCGCCCGTGACGGGCGCGGCGGAGCCGAAGCCGGAGGAGCAGCCGATGCCGCCGACTTGCCCGGGTTCGCGCTGCGGGCCGACACTGCCGTCGCATTGCGGGTACACCGGGGCTTCGATGCTGTACACGCAGGGGATGCCGATTTCCGCGCAGCGGTCGCCGAGGGGCAGCCCGTACTCCTGCCGCAGGACTTTGCGCAGGCGCACGAGCATGGGGTCGTTGGTAGTGCGGGCCAGATCCGCCAGGCGTATGCTCTCGGCATGCCGCCTGCCGCCCGCGCCGCCGCAGGTGACGATGGGCGTGCCGCGCTTCCGGCATTCCGCAATCAGGTGGGCCTTGGCGCGCATGGAGTCGATGGCGTCCACCACGATGTCGGGCGTGCGCGAGAACAGATCCTCCGGCTGACTCGCCTTGTAAAAACGGGGGAGGGGAATCGCCTCCGCCTCCGGGTTGATGGCGCGCAGTCGCTCGGCCAGGATGTCAACCTTCATCTTCCCGTACGTGCCGGTGAGCGCGTGGATTTGGCGGTTGGTGTTGGTCACGCAAATATCGTCCGCATCCATCAGGATGAGACAGCCGACGCCACTGCGGGCCAGCGCCTCGGCAGTCCAGGATCCCACGCCGCCGATGCCCACCACGGCCACGCGCGCGCGGGAAATCAGCTCCGAGGGCGCGTCGCCGTACAGGCGTCTGATACCGCCGAATCTCTGTGCATCCATCATGGTTCTTGCTCCCATACCTCATTGACCGGCGAGATGCTCACGGCGCGCCCCGTCTCATCGTCCGCCTCGATGAAGACGCCGCAGATTCTTGCGGGCCACCCGCCGATGGGCAGCTTGCAGGGCAGCCCGCTTACCATCCCTTCCAGCGCCGCCGCCGCATCGCGTCCGATCACGCCGTCCCTGCTGCCGCACATCCCCGCATCCGTGATGTAGGCCGTTCCGCCGGGCAAGATGCAGGCATCCGCCGTCTGCACGTGCGTATGCGTGCCGATCACGGCCGTGGCGAGCCCGTCAAGACGCCTGCCCAGGGCCACTTTTTCGCCGGTGGATTCGGCGTGGAAATCCACGAGGATGGTGCGCGCGCCCCGGTCGCGCAAGCTGACGACTTCGTCATATCCGACGGTGAAGGGGTTGAGCGCGCCGGGGCGCATCATACTGCGTCCCATCAGGCACAGCACGCCGACTTTGCCCGTCGGCGTGTCCAGAAGAAGGCTGCCGCAGCCGGGGGAGCCGGGCTGCAGGTTGTGCGGACGCAGCACCCGGCGCTCCTCATCTGCGTGCAGCACGTATTCCTGCTGATCCCAGGCATGGTCGCCCAGGGTGATGACGTCCACGCCCCGGTCGAGCAGTTGGTGCGCCACCGTCGGGGTGATGCCGCGTCCCCCGGCCGCATTTTCCGCGTTGGAGACGACGAGGAGAGGATCGTGCGCGCGCCGCCACTGCGCTACGGCGCGCACGAGCGCGTTGCGTCCGACGCTTCCCACGGCATCGCCTGTGAAGAGCAGTTTCATACTTACCGGCGCGAGGGCGTGCAGGGCACCACGGTCACCGGTATTTCAGCCGCGCGCACCAGTTTGGCCGCCGTGCTGCCCAGCAGGATGGAAGAGAGCAGGGAGTGGTGGCGATTGCCGATGACGAGCATGTCGATGCGGTGTCTTTCGCAAAATTGCCGGATGCACTCCACGACGTCGTCGGCCTCCTCGGCCTTTCCGTAGATCGGGATGTCCCACTTTTTGCTGATTTTTTCCGCCGCCCGGCGGGCGCGTTCATTCGTCAGCTCCAGCAGGGACACGTGCCGCATTTCGTTCTCTTTCCCCTCCTTGTCCTCCATCGTCAGACAGCCGGCGGCATCCATCATGCACGGTTCCACGGCATGCAGCAGGTACATCTTCCCCCCGCTTTGCCGCACCAAATTGGCGGCAAAGTCCACCACGGGCCGTCCGTCGTCGGAAAAGTCTGTTGCGGCTAATACTCTCAGCATGCGTCCATGTTATCATGCTCAGCCCGTCGGAAGCAAGTTTTTTTCACTTTCTCTTTTGCTTCTGTCAGGAAAGATTGAAAGAAGTTCGGGGGCGACAACGTATCCTTTTGCAGCACGCGGAAAGCGCTCTGTCTGTGGATATGCGATACAGGTCAAAACGAGCGACGGAAGAGGCGGCGGCCGTGCACGCGAAAAATATCGCGCCGACGGATACGGCCGCCGTTTCTCCGCGTCCCGAGGGCAGCGTGTACATGGGCGGGTTCCGCGCCCCGAAGATAGAATGCGTGCGCGTGGCGGTCATCGGTTTGGGCGAGCGCGGGGCGCGCCAGACATCGCATTTTCTGAGCATTCCGCATAGCGAAGTCGTGGCGGTGTGCGATCCGTACGCCGCCGCCACCGGGGAGGCGGCCGGCCGAGTGGAGCAATGCACGGGCAAACGCCCTGCCGAGTACAACGGGAGTCCGCAGGCGTACAAGACGATGCTGGCGGAGGTGAAGCCGCACGCCGTCCTCATCAACACGCCGTGGGAGATGCACGCGCCGATGGCCATTGACGCCATGGAGGCCGGAGCGCACGCTTTCGTGGAGGTGCCGCTGGCTCTCACGCTGGAAGATTTGTGGCGCGTGGTGGACGCCTCGGAGCGCACGCAGAAGCACTGCATGATGCTGGAGAACTGCAACTACGGGCGCCATGAGCTGATGTTCCTGAACATGGTGCGACAGGGGCTCATCGGGGAGCTGCTGCACGGCGAGGCCGCCTACATTCACGAATTGCGCAGGCAGATGTTCAGCGAAAATCGCGGCGGCGACTCGTGGCGCGTTCATCACTACGCCGAGCGCAACGGCAATTTGTACCCCACGCACGGTCTCGGACCCGTGGCGCAGTACATGAGCCTCGCTCGCGGGGAAGATTCCTTTGATCGCCTCGTTTCGCTCAGCAGCCCCGCCAGGGGGCGCGCTGCCTATGCCAAGAAAAACTTTGCGCCCGATCACAAGTGGAACAAGCTTGAGTTCAAGTGCGGCGATATGAGCAACTCGATCATCAAGACGAAGCTGGGGCGCACCATTCTGGTGCAGTGGGATGAGACGAGTCCGCGTCCTTACGACCGCAAGAACCTCATTCAGGGGACGGAGGGAACGCTGGCGGACTATCCGCTGCGCGTCGCGGGCGAGCGCATCAGCCCGGGGGCTTCCGATTCTCCCGAGAAGGGGCAGCCCGGCGGTGCGGAAATCGCCTGCGAGGGCGGCTGCCACGAGTGGTACGAAGGCAAGGAGGCTGAGGCCGAGCTGTACGCCCTGTACGATCATCCGCTCTACAAACGTCTGGGGGAGGAGGCGAGCAGGAAGGACAACCGGGGCGGCATGAATTACATCATGCTCTACCGCGTGATCGAGTGTCTGCACAACGGCGAGCCGATGGATCAGAACGTGTACGAGGGAGCATTCTGGTCGGCGGTCGGTCCGCTTTCCGAAAAATCGGTGAACGAGGGCGGCGCTCCGCAAATCTTCCCCGACTTCACCCGAGGCGATTGGAGGAAGACGGCTCCGCTGCCCGTTATCCGGTAAGACGTCTCGTTTGCCGGCGCCGCCGGGGCGCGATCATGCCGCACGGGGCGCCTGTTCGTCAGAAAAGATAGAAAAAATTGAAAGAAGCTCGGGAACGGCTGCGTACTACTGATGGTACACGAAAAAGTGCCGTACCTATGAACATGCGATACCAGTCAAAACGAGCAATGGGGATGGTGATCAATTGCACCATGATTTTCAGCGGGTTACTGTGCGCGCAAGACCCCGGTCCGGCCGGGGCGGAAGCCGTGCACGCAAAGAATATCGCGCCGGCGGATACGGCTGCTGTTTCTCCGCGTCCCGAGGGCAGCATTTACATGGGCGGGTTCCGCGCGCCGAAGATTGAGTGCGTGCGCGTAGCGGTCATCGGTTTGGGTGAGCGCGGGGTTCCCCAAACATCTCATTTTCTGAGCATTCCGCATTGCGAGGTCGTGGCGGTGTGCGATCTGCATGACGACGCCACCAAGCAGGTGGCCGACCAGGTGGAGAAACGCACGGGCAAGCGCCCTGCCGAGTACAACAAGGACCCGCAGGCGTACAAGAAGATGCTGGCGGAGGTGAAGCCGGACGCCGTCCTCATCAACACGCCGTGGGAGACGCACGCGCAGATGGCCATTGACGCCATGGAAGCCGGAGCGCACGCTTTCGTGGAGGTGCCGCTGGCTCTCACGCTGGAAGATTTGTGGCGCGTGGTGGACACCTCGGAGCGTACGCAGAAACACTGCATGATGCTGGAGAACTGCAACTACGGGCGCAATGAGCTGATGTTCCTGAACATGGTGCGCAAGGGGCTCATCGGGGAGCTGCTGCACGGCGAGGCCGCCTACATTCACGAATTGCGCATGCAGATGTTCAGCGAGAACCGAGGCTGCGGCTCGTGGCGCACGAATCACTACGCCGCACGCAACGGCAATTTGTACCCCACGCACGGTCTCGGACCCGTGGCGCAGTACATGAGCCTCGCTCGCGGGGAAGATTCTTTCGATCGCATCGTTTCGTTCGGCAGCCCCGCCAAGGGCCGCGCCGCCTATGCCAAAAAGCACTTTGCGCCCGATCACAAGTGGAACAAGCTTGAGTTCAAGTGCGGCGACATGAGCAACTCGCTGATTAAGACAAAGCTGGGGCGCACCATTCTGGTGCAGTGGGATGAGACGAGTCCGCGTCCCTACGACCGCAAGAACCTCATTCAGGGGACGCAGGGAACGCTGGCGGATTACCCGCTGCGCGTCGCGGGCGAGCGCATCAGCCCGGGGGCTTCCGATTCTCCTGAGAACGGGCAGCCCGGCGGCGCGGAAATCACCTTGTCGGGCGGCTACCACGAATGGTACGAGGGCAAGGAGGCTGAGTCCAAACTGTACGCCATGTACGATCACCCGCTCTACAAACGTCTGGGAGAGGAGGCCCGCAAGAATGGCGGTCACGGCGGCATGGATTACATCATGCTCTACCGCGTGATCGAGTGTCTGCACAACGGCGAGCCGATGGATCAGAACGTGTACGAGGGCGCATTCTGGTCGGCGGTCGGTCCGCTTTCCGAAAAATCGGTGAATGAGGGCGGCGCCCCGCAAATCTTCCCCGACTTCACCCGGGGCGACTGGAAAAAGACGGCTCCGCTGCCCATTATCCAGTAAAAAAATCTCGCATATTTGCATTGCAAAGGCGTGATAATTCCGTATAATGCGCGCGTTATGTCCGAAGAGAACACGCCTGAATCCCTCCTCCCCTCCTCCGGGGAGGAGGATTTGATTGCCGTTCGTCGCGCCAAAGTGGAGAAGATTCGCGCCCTCGGCGTCAACCCCTACGGTGGGCGGTTTGAGGTCACGACTTCCCCGGCTCAGCTCAGGCAGAACTTTGAAGAGGGCAGGCAGGTGCGGCTTCTCGGCCGCATCATTGCTTTGCGTGACATGGGGAAGACTCAGTTTTTCACCGTTGCGGACGTCTGCGGCGGCATCCAGTGCATGCTCCTCAAAAAAGCGGTGAGCGAAGAGGCGTGGACGCTCTGGAAACTGCTGGAGCGCGGCGATTGGGTCGGCGTGGAGGGTGAAACTTTCATCACGCGCACCGGTGAACCCAGTGTGCGCGTGATTTCATTCACGCTCCTTTCCAAGGCGCTGCGTCCCATGGCGGACAAATTTCACGGTCTCGCCGACCAGGATATGCGCTACCGCAAGCGCCACCTGGATCTGATGAGCAATCCGGAGAGTGCGGCCCGCTTTGTGGCGCGCTCGCGCATCATTCACGAAATCCGCATGTTTCTCGCCGAGCGGGGATTTATCGAGGTGGAGACGCCCATGCTGCAGGATGTGGCGGGCGGCGCTGCGGCCAAACCCTTCGAGTCGTACTACAATGCGCTCAAGAAGCCGGTTACTCTGCGCATCGCGCCGGAGCTCTACCTGAAGCGTCTTTTGGTGGGAGGTTTTCCGAAGGTTTTTGAGCTGAATCGCAATTTCCGCAACGAGGGCATCGACGCCCGCCACAACCCGGAGTTCACCGTGCTGGAGGTGTACGAAGCGGGCGGAGACTTCGAGAGCATGGCCGACATGATGGAGGAGATGATTACCGCCGTGGCTCAAAAGGTCTTCGGCAAATTGACCTTCGACCAGTACGATGCCGAAGGGAATGTGCGCCGCACGGTGGACCTGACGCGTCCCTGGCGCCGCGCGGATTACGCCGACCTCGTGAAGGCGGCGGCGGGCGAGGACTGGTTTGACCTGACCCCGGAGGCGCGCCGCGCGCGGGCGCAGAATGATTTGCAAGTGCAGATCGGCGAGGCGTTGGATGACGTGGGCGTCACCCAGCAGGTGTATGAAAAGCTCGTGGAGGAGAAGCAGGATTCCCCGCTCTTTGTCTGCCACGTGGCGCGCGATTTGGTGCCGCTTGCCAAAGCCAACCCGCAGAACAACGAGGTGGTGGACGTCTTTGAGCTCGTCATGAACGGTCAGGAGATATGCCCCGGCTACTCCGAGCAGAATGATCCCGTGGAACAGCTTGAACGGCTCATGCACCAGGCCGGTGAGGAAACGCAGAAAATCGATCACGACTTCGTTGAGACGCTCGAATCAGGCATGCCCAGCGCGGGAGGCATCGGCATCGGCATTGATCGCCTCTGCATGCTGCTTACCGGCGCGTCGTCCATTCGCGACATCATTCTCTTCCCTCAGCTTAAAAATCGCAGCTGAATCGGGCCGACCTGAAATAAAATCTTGTCATTGCTTCCTCAACGTGGTAGAAGGAGTGTTGTGAGGATTCATGTTGCACAGTGGATCGGCAAACGAGTCGATATGGAAGATGCGTACGCTCTGCGCCATTTTCCGGGAGGTTCCCTTGCAGTTGTTTGCGACGGCATGGGGGGACACGATTGCGGGCTTCAAGCGGCGGAACTGGCTTCCCGCGCGTTTGTCAAAGCCTTTGAAGCGGCGAATGACAAAGTGACTTCGCAGCGTCTGCTTGAGTCTCTGAACCGCGCTAACGATGCGGTCGGCGAGTATTTTCAAAAGCGCGGGCTGTACGGCGGCTGCACCTTGCTGGCGGCTTACATTTCTTCCGGGGTTCTCTGGTGGGTGAGCGTGGGAGATTCTCCGCTCATGATCTGGCGTCACGGGCGTTTGCTGCGTCTCAATGCCGACCATTCCATGCGCGCCATCTACGAAGAGTACGTCAAGGCCGGCACGATGTCCTTTGAGGACGCCATGGCGCAGGGGCATTCTCTGCGATCCGCCGTGACCGGTGAGAAAATTCCGCTGGTGGACAATCCGCCCACGCCCTGCCTGTTGTTGCCGGGAGATCGCATTATGTTGGCGAGCGATGGGGTGGACGAGCTTTTGCTGCCCCGGCCGCTCAGCGAGCTTGCTCGCCGCGTGCTCGATTCGAAGTCTGACAATTTTTCCGCTGAAATTGTGGAGGGATGCCGCGAGCTCGGTCGCGACGACGCGGACAACGTGACTGTGCTGAGCATGGAGTTCTCCCCGGCGAATCGGAATTAGACGGTTGATTTTTTTCGCGGGCGTCGGCTTGCCCGTTGCGGATGATGTTGCCGCCTTTCGTCGCGGCGTTTCCGGGCAGCGTTTTGCGGACCCGGTTCGGCGGACTTTCCGAATCGCTCGCGAGGTCCTTTCTAACCGGGATTGAACAATGGGGCCACGGGGAGACGTCTCACCCCACGGTATGAAATCCATTCACCCCACCTGCGCCTGGAGCGACGGCCGCTACGTGCTGCCTCCTTTGCCTTACGACGCCGCTGCTCTCGAGCCTTTTTTGGATGAGCAGACAGCGCTTCTGCACCACGACAAGCACCACGCCGCCTACGTGGCAGGCGCCAACGAAGCGGCGGACGCCCTGCGGCGCGTGCAGGAGGGCGAGCTGCCCCCCACCGCCGCGCCGGACGCCGCTTCGCGCCTGGCTTTCAACCTGGGCGGTCATATTCTGCACTGCCTGTACTGGGAGAGCATGACGCCCGAAGAAGGGGGATGCCCTGCGGGCGAGCTGGCGGACGCCGTCAATCGCTCTTTCGGAGGGTTCGAGGGGTTTGAAAAAGTTTTTCGCGCCGTGACAGCGGCGATTCAGGGGAGCGGTTGGGGCGTGCTGGGGGTGGACCCCGTGAGCGGACGGCTGCGCATTTTCGGCATTCACCGCCACCAGGATTCGCTCATCCCCGGTTTCCTGCCCATCCTCGCCTGCGACGTGTGGGAACACGCCTACTACCTGCGCTACAAAAACGATCGCGCCGGCTATATCGACTCCTTCCTCAGGCATATCGACTGGGAACGCACACATCAACGTCTAACCGCAATTTACCATGAATCATGATACACATACAAACGCGACGGGCCGCGTGGTCACCAACTCCTGGCTGGTGGCTCTGCTGGCGATTGCTGAACTCGTGCTGGGCTTCGTGCTGCTGAGTTTCCCCTACATCATGGGCGCTTCTGCAGTGTGGGTTGCCGGGGTCGTTCTGCTGGCGGCGGCGCTCATGCGCGTCATTCAGGTGTTCACACGCCCGGGCTGGCGCCTTTGGAATTTTCTCGCCGCCCTTCTCTACGCCTGCATAGGCCTCGCCTTCGTCATGCGTACGGCGGCCTCCCTCAGCGCGATTACGCTGATCATCGGAATCGCTCTGCTTGTCGGCGGCTTGTTGCGCCTCGCCGTCGCCGTCTCGCTGCGCTCCGAGACAGGAAGCGCCTGGCGCTTTTTCAACGCCGTCATCTCCATCATTCTCGGCGCTTTCGTCACGTGGAGCTGGCCGGAGAGTTCCTACTGGCTGCTCGGCACCGTGATTGCCGTGGAGATGATCTTCTCCGGCTGGACTCTTCTTTTTCTCGCCCTCGCCCCGCATCGTGAGGGTGTGACGAGTCATCCGTAAACTTTGCAAACGTTGTTGCATCGACATGCCCGAGCGGTGATTGCCTTGCCGCCCGGGCATGTTTCGTCCTGCGCCCCCTGAATGATTCATTTGTTTTATTTCCTTGACTTTCCCCGGCGAAACACGTAGAAAGAGGAAATGATGGAAACGCACCCGGTTGATGCAGGGCAGAGGGAAACGCGGAGAAGGCGTACGCTTTCCGACGCCTCTTTCGCCGTTCGCCGCACTTTCACTCTTCCATGCACGTTGTTGGAAAGGGCGGGCAAACTCATGCAACGGTACGTCGGCATCGTTTTTCTCTGCATGTTGTCTGCGGGGAGTTTTCACGCGCAGGGTTGGGATCTGGCGGAGGATTGGAAGAGCGGCGAACTCTGGAACATCAAGCGCGCCGAAAGAATCAAAAAAGACGTTTTCAGTATCAAGGTCGATGAAAAGACGACGCAGCTTCAATCGAGGGGTGAGCTCAGCTTCGGCACAATGACGGCCAACGAAGTTCTCTTCGTCTGGAAAGAGGATCCTTCCGCCCCCGAAAGCGAGTCAAGGCCCGGCAACGTGAAAAAGTCGACGGAAGACAAGGGAAAAGAAGGGGCGGAGGAAGAGGAGGAGGAAGATGAAAGTTCCGCGAAGAAATGGAAGCTGCAGAGGGTGTCGCTCGATTTGTACAACCGAGGGGATAACGAGGACATGACCGAGAAGGAGTACGCCGCCGCCATGGCCGATTATGGCAATCAGTTGGACGCCATCACCGGGGTGAAGAGAACCAAGGTGCGCCAGGCGGGGGGCAACGCCGATACGAAAACGAGCGTGCTGCAGTGGAAAACGGAACAGGGCGTCATCCGCCTCATGTCCGCCGTTTCCAGCAATGTGACGATCGTCAAAAGATCCCCGGGAGATGAAGGCGAGAAGAAGAAAAAGAAGATCCGGAAGCGCATTGAGTACATACGGCTTCTTGCAGCCGCCAATCAGGCGGATCTCGAGTTGGGCGGATCGGACGACAAAGTGGCGAAGAAAGAGCTGAAGGCAGCCGTCGTGCGTGAGGAAGACGGGACGGTGTGGATCAAAGGCATACCGATGGTGGATCAGGGATCCAAAGGCTACTGCGTGCCGGCGACGGTGGCGCGCGTCTTTGCGTTCTACGGGATGGAGCAGGCGGATATGCACACGATAGCGGCCGTCGCTCATTCAGATCCCGACGGCGGCACCAGCATTCTCGAAATGGAGAAGGCCGTCACGGACATCGGGCGCCATTATCACGTCAAAGTGCAGCGGCTGGATATCCCGGCGGTCAATTTCTCCAAGGGAATCAAGAAATACAACGCGCTTGCGAAAAAAAAGGAGCTTCCGAGCGTGGAGCCCGTTCCCGAAGAGGATGATTGGATGGATGACGTTGACGCGGAAACCTGGCTCGAGGCGTTCGGCAGCAAGAAATCGGACGTTTCCCGTTGGCTGGCGTCCATCCGGTCGTACATTGATTCGGGCATACCGATACTTTGGTCTGTCCGGCCGTGCGAACTTTTCAGCGGTCGAAAAGGCAGAAACGGCGGAGCCCACATGCGGCTTATCATCGGCTGCAATGAGAAGAAGGACACCGTCATTTACAGCGATTCCTGGGGGGATGGTCCCGCTGCACGGCGGGAGATGCGGGCGGATCAGGCCTGCAGCATCACGACGGCTGCTTTTTACATCAAGCCGTGAGCGCGTCGGCAGTGCGCGGACGGGAGGGCGCGTTTCGTTTGAATGCGTTTGCTGTGGACAATGCGCTTGATTCGCCGGGGAAGGGAGGGTATAATGCGGGACGTGAGCGAGCTGAAGGAAGCAGCCTTGCGCGCCTACCGCGCCATGTGCATGGCGCGAGCGTTTGATGTGAAGGTGTCCTCCCTGTACAAAGCGGGGAAGATATTCGGCGGGGTGTTTCTCGGCAAGGGGCACGAGGCGATTTCCGCAGGATCGGCCGTTTTTCTGAAACCCGGGCGGGATGTGTACAATCCGTTTATTCGCGAGATGGCGGGACGTTGCGCGTGGGACGAGTCCGCCGTGCTGGAGACGGCGCGCAGCTACTTCGGCAGTGTCCACGGCTTCATGGGCGGCAAGGATGGCAATGTGCACTGGGGAATGCCTGCGCAGGGCGTTCCCGCCCCGGTCTCGCACCTCGGCGCCATGCTTTCCGTCGTTGCCGGCATGATGTTTGCCAAACGGATGCGGGGCGATCGCGATTGCGTGGGCGTGGCCAATATCGGAGACGGGGCCACGTCCGTGGGCGCTGCGCATGAGGCTTTCAATCTGATGGCCGTGGAGAAGCTGCCGATCGTCGTCATCGTCTCCAACAATCAATACGCCTATTCCACGCCGAACAGTCAGGAGTTCGCCTGCGAGAGTCTGTCGGATCGCGGGCGCGGCTACGGGATGGCGACCTGCGAGTGCGACGGCACGGATCTGTTGCAGACGCTCGGCGTCATGCAGCGTGCGATAGCGGCCGCCCGCGCGGGGGAAGGACCGCAATGGGTGGTGGCCGACACCTTGCGCATGTGCGGTCACGGCGAGCATGACGACGCCTCGTACATCCCGGATGAAGTGCGGGCAAAGTATGCGCAGAAAGAGCCGCTGGCGGTGGCGCGTCGGCAGCTCGCGGAGCAGGGCTGGCTCACCGAGCAGGAGGACGCAGCTCTGCAGGAGGAGATGCGCGAGTTTGTGCAAAAGGCTTTCGCCCGGGCGCAGCGTGAAGCGACTCCTGACCCCCGAATTTTGGATTGGAACGCCGTTTCCTGGAAACCTGAACGAGCATGAGCGTGACCTACATCGACGCCATCCGCAAAGCGATGGAAGAGCTGCTGGAGGAGGACGAGCGCGTCTTCATCTACGGTGAGGACATAGCCGGCAAGTTCGGCGGGGCGTTCAAGGCGACCAAAGGACTTGCCGATCGTTTTCCGGATCGCGTGCGCAACGCTCCCATCAGCGAGGATGCCATCATGGGATTTGCTATCGGGGCGGCTCTCGGCGGGATGCGCCCGATTGTGGAAATGCAGTTTGCCGACTTCGGCACTCTCGCTCTCAACCAGATGGGCAACAACGCCGGCGCTCACTTTTTCCGTACGGGAATCCCCGTGAACGTCACGATGCGCATGCCCTGCGGCGGCACACCCGGCGGAGGGCCATTCCACAGTCAGAGCGTGGAGGCGCTTTTTGCCCGTTATCCCGGCGTGCACGTCTTCACGCCGGCCACTGTTGCGGACGCCTATTTCATGCTCAAGCAGGCCGTGCAGATTCCGGATCCCGTAGTTTTCATGGAGCATAAGTTTCTCTACCGCTGGCTCAAGGCTGACTCCTGGCTGGAGGACGATCCCTTGCCCATCGGCCGCGCCCGCATCGCTCGCGAGGGCGAGCACGCCACCGTCGTCGCTTTTTCCGCCATGACGCCGGAGGCTCTTCAAGCGGCCCGTGATCTTGCGGAGCAGAGCGGCTATGAACTCGAGGTGGTGGATCTCCGAACCGTTAAGCCGCTGGACACCGACACCATCCTGGCTTCCGTGGCTCGCACCGGGCGTCTGCTCGTGGTGAGCGAGGATTTTCCGTGGGGCGGCGTGGCGGCGGAGGTCGTGTCGCGCGTTGCGGCGGAGGGGATGCACCTGCTGGATGCCCCGCCCCTGCGGCTCACGTCTAAAGAAAGTCCCATCCCCTACCATCCCGATCTCTGGCGGGCGCACCGTCCGAGCGCTGCCACCATTGCCGAGGCGGCGCGGTACCTCATCTCCCTCTAATTCCTGCTTTTTTTACACCCATGCCTCAAGTTCCCATCCTCATGCCTCAACTTGGCGAATCCATCACCGAGGCGACCGTCATGCAGATGCTTGTTCATCCCGGCGACGAGGTGCGGGCAGATCAGGAGGTCGTGGAAGTGGAGACGAACAAGGCGGTGATGGGAGTGACGACAGCCTGTGGCGGCAGGGTGGTCTCGTTCTCGGTTTCCGAAGGTGAAAGCGTGCCGGTCGGCACGGTTTTGGGCATCATTGAGGCCTCGCAGGAGGAGGTGGATCGTTGCGGCGCTCAGACGCTGGAGGAGACCCACCCGTCGCCTGCTCCTACTCCCGCTTCCACCGCTGCATCCCCGGATGCCGGCGCTCATTTTCGCACGGAAGGCGAGTACCGCGAGGGCAGCGAACCCTCCCGCATTCGCCCCACGGGGAGAGGACTGCCGGTGCCCATCGGCGTGCGCGGGGCGCATTACCTCTCCCCTCGCATCCGGGCGCGCATGGACGAACTGGGCATCACCGAGGCGGATATGGCCTATATCGTCGGCACCGGCGCCGGCGGTCGCATTACCATCGATGATTTTGAGAAGTTTCTGGAATATGTGGACGGCTGGCCGTCCCGTCAGGCGAGTCCGATGCGCCGCAGCGTGGCTGACAGCATGCAGCGCACGTGGCGGCGTCCGATAGCGAGCGCCGGGCGTCCGGTGTACATGGCCCCCATCATCCTGCACCGCAAGAGTCATCCGCGTCGTCCGGGCTACACGCTCTATTTCGTGCGCGCTCTTGCTCTGGCGTTGGCGGAGGCTCCGGAATGCGCGGGCTACATGGTGGGCGGCAGGATCCTCACGCCGAAGCGCATTGATCTCGGCGTGGCGGTGCAGGTGACGGACGGCGTGCTGGTGCCGGTGATGCGCAATGTGGACCGTTTTACGCTCGATGAGCAGATCGACGAGTTCAATACCATCGTGCAGCAGGCGCGCAGCCGCAGGTTGGACGACGCCTACAAGGGCGGCGGCATCGCGACGGTGACGAACTTCGGAGGCTTCGGGCTCACCTTCGGCACGCCCATGCCCTTGCCCAGCGAAAGTCTCATCCTCGGCGTCGGAGCCGTGCAAAAGACGCCGGTGTGGAGCGACGAGGTGCAGTGCTTCATCCCCGTGGAGCAGGCCAACATCTCCGCCTCGTTCGACCATCGTGTGGTGGACGGCGGCGACATCGGGCGTCTCATGCAGCGCATTGCCTATTACATCGAACACCCTGAATTGCTTTGATGAGCGCCGATTGAAAGTTCATGCGCGCCGATGCGAGGGAGGAGGATGGACACGTTTTCAACAGACAGGAAGATGACGCTGGGACTGTTCGCCGGTGCGGGGGAATACCCGCGCATGGTGGCGGAGGGGGCGCGCCGCGCCGGAGTGCGTGTGGTGTGCGCCGGCTTTCGCGGCGCGGCGGGGCGTGATTTGCCGCCGCTGTGCGATGCGTTTCGCCGTTTTCGCGTGGGCGCCGTGGAGGGGCCGCGAGCGTTCTTTCACGAGCAGGGGGTCACGCACGTCATGCTCGCCGGGCAGATCAAACCCGCCTGCATCTACACCATGTGGCCGGATGCCACGGCGCGCCGTCTGCTTGCCTCCCTCGACCGCCGCAATGCGCATACCATTTTCGGCGCTGTTTGCCGTTACGCACAACAGGAATGCGGCTGGGAGGTGCTCCCCTCCACCACGTTCATGGAGGATTTTCTCCCTTCCGCCGGGCTCCTCGCCGGTCCTGCTCCCACCCCGCAGCAACTGCAGGAGGCGATGTACGGATTGACCCTCGCCCGGAGAATCGCCCGGTTGGATATCGGGCAGAGCGTCATCGTGCGCGGCGAGCAGGCGGTGTGCGTGGAAGGCTACAAAGGCACGAACGAATGCATCCGCGAGGGCGCGGGAACTCCGGATTCCCCGACGACCCTCTGCAAGGTTGCCAAGCCAGGTCACGATATGCGCTTCGACGTCCCTTGCATCGGGACGGACACCATCCGCCATTGCATCCGCTGCAACGTGCGCCAACTTGTTCTGCAGGCCCGCAGCGCCATCATTTTTCGCCGCGAACAGGTTCTGCGTCTCTGTGACGAGTACGGCATCACCCTTCATGCTCTCGACCTGCCCGCCGAGCCGCAGCGAGCGATCCCCGCCCTTGCCACTGATCGCGACCACGCGCTCTTTCTCGCTCGCGAACTTGCCGATCTCGGCATCGGCAACAGTGCTGTCGTCTGCGAAGGGGTGGTCATCGCCGTGGAGGATTCCGGAGGCCTTGCCAAATGCCTCCGCCGCGCCGGACGCTACATGAAGCGCATCCGTTTCATTCGCCTTGTCAACTTTCTCGTACGTCTTCTTCTTCGTCGCGCTTCTTCGCCTCCTTCTCCCCCTCTCCTCGCCTCCGTCAGAGAGCTGAGCGACGAGGAGAAGAAACTGGCGCGCAAGTACGGGATTGCGTTTTGAGCGGGGAAATCGACGGCGGGTAAGCGGCTGTTCCTTGATGCGGCGATAAAAATGCGTTGCGGAGGCAGGGAAAATAAGCTTGACATTCAGTCGCGAGCGGGTAAACTGTGCGCTCTCCGACATACATTATGAGTGCGTACAGAAGTCATGACTGCAACGAGCTGCGTCCGCAGCACATCGGCGAGCAAGTGAAGCTTGTCGGTTGGGTGGATACCGTGCGCGACCACGGGGGCGTCATCTTCATCGATCTGCGGGATCGCGAGGGCAAGACGCAGGTGGTGTTTCACCCGGAGAACAACGCGGAGCTTGCGAAGATGGCGGAGGGGTTGCGTGTGGAGTCCGTCATTCAGGTAGGGGGCAAAGTGGTGGCGCGGTTGAAGACGGATGAGATTGACGCGACGAACCCGGATCTGGCTACGGGTGAGATCGAAGTGGAGGCGGATGCGTTGACTGTGCTGAATCGCGCGGCGGTGCTGCCTTTCCAATTGGATCGCCATGTGGCCAATGAGGACATACGCCTCAAGTACCGCTTCCTGGACCTTCGTCGTCCGGAGATGCAGCGCAACATGATTCTGCGCCACCGCATCACCAAGACCATGCGCGATTACCTCGACGAGCAGGGATTCCTGGAAATCGAGACTCCGATTCTTTCCAAGAGTACGCCGGAGGGCGCGCGCGACTTCCTCGTGCCGAGTCGGCTTTCTCCCGGTACGTTCTACGCGTTGCCGCAGGCGCCGCAGCAGTACAAGCAGCTGCTCATGGTGGCCGGGTTGGAGAAGTATTTTCAGGTGGCGCGCTGTTTCCGCGATGAGGACCTGCGCGCGGATCGCCAGCCGGAGTTCACGCAGATCGATATCGAGGCCTCCTTCATCACCCCGGAGGACATCTACGGCTGGGTGGAAGCGATGCTGCAACGCGTCTTCCGCGAGGCAGTCGGGAAGGAGATCAACGCTCCCTTCGAGCGTGTCACCTGGCATGACGCCATGGACCAATACGGATCCGACAAGCCGGACCGCCGCTTTGCCATGAAGCTCACGGACTGCTCGGATATTTTTGCGAAGAGCGACTTCCGCGTCTTTTCCGGCGCGATTGCAGCAGGCGGCGTCGTGAAGGCCATCAACGCCAAGAATTTCTCCCCCTCTGTCGGACAGGTGGATTCCCTGACGCAGACCGCTTTGGAAGCCGGCGCCAAGGGTCTCGCCTACATCAAGGTGCGAGACGTGAACGACCGCGAGGGCTGGAAGAGCCCCATCACCAAACGCCTCACGGATGCCGAGATCGACGCTCTCAAAGAACGACTCAACATCGAGGACGGCGACTGCATTTTCTTCGCCGCCGGTCCGTGGGAGGAAAGCTGCACCATCCTGGGCCGCGTGCGCCTGGAGTGCGCCGAGTACATGGAGTTGCTCAAGGACAACCACGACATCGATCTCTTCTGGGTCACTCGCTTCCCGCTCTTCGGTTGGGATGCGGAGACGCAGCGCTTCTGCGCCATCCACCATCCCTTCACGCGTCCTGTGCCGGAGGATGTGGACAAGGTGCTGCGCGGCGAGATTTCCACCGACCTCTGCGCCGAGGCCTACGACATCATCCTCAACGGCAATGAGCTCGGCGGCGGCTCCATCCGTATCCATGAGCGCGACCTGCAGGACGCCACGTTCCGCGCGCTCGGGCTGGATGAGGCGACGATTCAGGAGCAGTTCGGACACCTTCTTTCCGCCTTCTCCTTCGGCGCTCCGCCGCACGGCGGTCTCGCGCTGGGCCTGGACCGCGTGGTGATGCTGCTGGGCGAGTGTTCCTCCATCCGCGAAGTCATCGCTTTCCCGAAGAACAACCGAGGGGCGGATCTCATGAGTGAGTCGCCCGCGCCGGCTGAGCCGAATCAACTGCGCGACATCCACATCCAGGTCAAGCTCCCGGAGAAACTTCGCCAAAAGCTGGAGGCGGAAAAAGCCGCTGCTTCATCCGGCGGAGACGGCGCTCCCGCCAAGGCTTGATTCTTTCTCTTCCGTGCTTGTTCCTGCCCGGGCCTTTTCCGTTGTCTGGGCACCGTACGTATTTTGCAAATTGAGTATTCCCAATGGGTTATGTCGCGTTATACGCCGATGTTCCCCTGTTGGATCGCTGTTTTCCTTGGGAAAGATGGGGAAAATAATAGGACTGTTGTTTGTGATTGACATGTCTTCTCGAATGAGATACAGTGCGCGTGACTGTTATATTGCTTCACACGAACGATGAAACTGAAACTTACTATCGCGTTGGCGGCATCTCTCGGCTTGAGCAGTTGCTATTTCAATTCAGCGGGACATATACTTGATAACATTGGGTATGGGGCTCTGGCCAAGGCAGAGGATGCAAAACCGGGGCGATATGTGTACACCGATGGCAGCAAGTACTACGTGGAACTGCCGCGCTATCGCACAGGCAAGCGGATTGTGACTCAGTACTTCATAGGGGATGAGGATAATCGCGGCATAGAGGTGACCGACACCGGTAAGACGGATGTCTTTGAAATCCCGGAGGACTTTGCCATGTACTTGACCGGCAAGAATTCATCTCCCGAGACGCCTTCTTTCATGAGGAAAGTTGACGAAAAAGTCCTCACCGCCTCGGCTGTTACAAAGCTTTCGATTGTCCGGCCGGGCGACTCCTCCTACGTGACTTACAAGTACAAATCCAATGCTGCGGCATGGTGGTGGACGGCAGGTATCCTGGATTGGCTCTGCGTGGATATTCCCGTCACCTGTGTGGAAAATTCGCTGGCGCTTGTGGGCGTTGCTGCCGCGAGTTGCATGGGCGGCGGGGAAAAATCAAATGCCTCTCCGAGCGGTTCGGCTGAAGTGGATTCTCATTTCGCTCGACTTGGAGAGATGAAAAAGCAGGTGGACCAACGCGGTTATATAACAAAGAGCGAGTTCTATGAGGCCGCGAATTTGTTGAACCGCGTAGAGGAAATAGGACTCGCTCAGGAAAAGTTCATCAACGAAAAATACAATAAGGCTCAAGATGACCAATTTAACGGGAACGCTGGAGCAGGTCTTTTGGTTTCTATGGCCGGTGGCAATGGAGCGCGGACGGCGCAGATGCTAAATGCTCGTGAGAGAAACGAGGCTATGGCCATGGGACGGAAAGTGACCGCTTGGTCCGAGGAATATGCAAAGTGGGCCGATTGGTTGAGCGCTCTGAGATCGACCGGGCGTGTCCGCTGAATACACAGTTGTCAAACACCAAAAAAGAGGCACACCTGTTATCGTTGTCGGCTTGTAATCTGCCTGAATTATGAAACTGAAACTTATGATCGCGTTGGCGGCGTCTCTCGGCTTGAGCAACTGCTACTTTAATTCTGCCGGACATTTATTTGGCAAAGCGGGGTACAAAGCTCAGGCTAAGTCGGAGGATGCCAAACCGGGGCAATATGTGTACACCGATGGCAGCAAGTATTATGTGGAACTGCCGCGTTACCGTGTGGGTAAGCCAATTAAGACTCAGTACTCAGTAGGGGAGAAAGATAAGCGCACGGAGGAAATCCGCGCTACCGGAGACACAGACGTCTTTGAAATTCCTGCCGATTTTGC
>CANRET010000035.1 GCA_947629715.1 uncultured Akkermansia sp. | reverse complement strand
GGCGGGATCATCGACCTCATCGACTCCCCCGCTTTCACCATCGCGTTCGTCGCAGCCCTTTCGATGTTTTGATGTTCGCTTGTCATCGCGTGAGCCCTACACGGGGTCGTCGATCATCTTGGATTTATTGCATTTCATTCGGCGATCCCCGGTATAAACAAAAGGACAAAATAAAGATTGAAAAAATGTCTCTCATATAGTAGCTTTTCTTAGCGGAAGTAATTCCGACGAAAACTTTATCCGCCCCCATCAGTAATTCTCCCATCATCCGGGAAACTATGAACGTGGGGGCTTTTTTATTATCATGATCAAGACTGCTATTTTAGTTGATGGTGGCTATTATCGCCGCAAAATTGTTGGTTTTACCGGTTACGAGATTCCGGCTAGAGCTGCTGATACCTTGTACAAATATTGTCAGCGACATCGGGAAGATTGCTCCTTGTACCGAGTTCTTTATTACGATTGCGCTCCTTCTGAAAAGAAGGTATATCACCCTCTTCTCAAGAAAACGATGGACTGAAAAAAACGAGTGGATAAGATCGTTCTCATTGCCGGAGATAGCGATTTTGTTCCTGTCGCAAGTTTGCAAGACGTAAGCGAATTGACTTTGTATTGGATGCCATGGAAGCATCCATAAAGCCCGAATTGAGCGAACATATTGATGGCTTGACCACATTCGTCTCTTCCTTTTCTAAAGACAAGTAAACAACATCGGGGAGCTGAGCGCTGAGACAGCTCTTCGCAGCGTCGTCGCCACTGTTCTCGCCTTTGTCTATCCGGGCTGCTTCTTTGCCTTTTCTCTCCGGCACATGGGATCCGCAGCTCGGCTTACCCATCTTTCTTGTGATCCTTGCCGTCATCACCAAACTCAGCGATACCTGGACCCACCTCTGCAGAATTCTCGCCGGTTCGCTCGTTAAGCGACGTCTTAGCGTGAAAGACAGCAGCCACCTCCTCCCCGGCATCAGTGGGATCATCGACCTCATTGACTCCCCCGCCTTAACCATCGGCTTGGCGACGATATCAAGTAACCTTAGTTTTTAGAAAAGTTGTACACCGGCATGCGGCTGAATAACTGGGGTGTCGGATTGTCCTGGGAACTCTTGAGACAGCCGCGCAAATCTCCCACCGTCTTGATAATCACACCGCTGCCTTTCTCTTCGAAACGCTTTGCCACAGCCAACGGTACAGGCTGCAACCGCCCGGTCGTGAGCGTGTACTCATCGATCCGATCCTCTTTCAGTCCGTACACAGGCGCCACCTCTTCATTCACCGGCTCTACCACCCCACTCCGGAGCAAAAACGCCGTCTGCTGTTCATCAGTTATGGTCTGAGAGCCGGGCGACAAATGGGGCGCATTCAAAAAGGCCAAGCCTCCCGATCCCTTCGTCTTTACCAAACGACACCGACTCACACGCTCCAACAGTTCTTTGAGCGCAAGATCTCGGTTCCCGACAAGAGGTTCCTGTGAAAACTGCCCGAGAGCATCCAAACGCCGAATCCACGACGTTGCAATCGTGTTGAGATTGCTCACTCCACGCTCGGCTACAGCCGCAATGCGGCGAAGATTCTCCAGAGGTTTTCCTTCTCCTGCGAGCATGTCAACCACCACACCCACGTCCTCTATAATCTCCGGTGGCACCCTCGAAGCAGGCGCGGTCTCCGGAATATAAAGACGCTCTCCCTGACCGCCATAAAACTCGATTTCGCGCACGCTCGGCCAACACCAATCCGTTGAAATCAAGGTGAGAGTCAATTCATCCACGGTCTTTCCGGCAAGTTGCACACGGGAGCTGTCCGTATTCTTGTTCACCTCTGTTGAACTCACCTCCTTCCCTCTGTAAAATGCTTTTATGCGATATGTCTGACGTCCGCTATTCTCCCAATAAAACACCACGGAGCTTATACTCCTCGGTTCCGGTAGTTTCACGCGCAGAACGTCCCCCCCCATATCCATGCCTTTTGCACACCACCGCGTTGACAAATTCCCATCCACCGCATAAATCGCCAGGTTCTGCTGCTCCTCGCTGCGACATATCACCGTTGGCCTCCGATAACGATCGAAGAGCATTCGCTTCAATGACATGCCCTTCTTGCATGCTTCCGGGAATTTTCGTATCATCATGTCCTGCATGTGCATTGCCAAGGTTGCTGCCTCATTCTCCACCGAAACCAAATCACGCAGCTGGCGGGGCAATTTTTCATTTTCAGCCACCTCCACCAAAGCATTCACATCTTCTTTTGTAGCACCTTGTTGATCAATTTTTTCCAAAACTCTTGCGCGCACCCCCTCGTACATGGCCACCCGCCGAACGGAGAGGCGTTCATCCATCACCTGATTATACAACCTGCCGAGGGGTCGGTAGATCCCCGCATCCGCGCTCGCTTCTTCAAGCTCGCCGAGGCACGAGTCCACGAGATCTTCATTGCGTCCCCAAAGCGAACTTTCGGCAAGTTGTTGCAACTCCCTGAAAACAAACGGAGCTTTTAACTTCCCGTCCGCGATCGCTTCGATTTTCTCATTCAGTTGATCACGAGTCAGTTGCGCTTTGTTTCCGGACCCACTGTACCAATCGGAAGCAGCGAGGTCAAAGTCGGAAAGGTGAGCGCGCAACTGCTCCATGGACCCTTCCTCCTCGGGGGGAACCACTCCATTCCCATTCCGGAGCGTTTCGATGCGCTGCTGCACTTTTTTCCTCAGCTGATCATCTTTGAGCACGATCAACTCCGATACGGTCCGCGCCAAATACGCGCCCCACAGAGCCATGCACGAGTCCGTTTTCCCCTCCTCCTCACTCAATGCCATAAGACGCTCGACGGCTTCATCGTACTTCCCGGCATCCAAAAGGTCCAACGCACTCTGCAACCGATGCAGTCCCGGCGGCGTCACGTCCATCTGCTCCGTTGCCACGAGTTGATGACGAAACTCCTCCTCCGACTCTCCGAAGTGGCGCGATACGAAGCCAAGCAAGGCACACCCCAGACAAACTACCGTGACAATGGGCGCAACCCATCTCAACGCCTTGTGCAACGGATTTCCACTTTCGCCAGGCGCCTCTTTAGTCAGCTCCTGCCTCACCTCCTCGATCTCTTCCAGCAACTCATCGTAATTTTTCGGTCTCCGGCTCGGCAAAAACTCCGTCATGTGATCCGCCAAATCACAGAGCATGGGATCCAGATCCGGGCGCTGTTCTGAGAAGGATCTCCGTCTCTTTTTGCAGT
The DNA here is from genome assembly GCA_947629715.1 of uncultured Akkermansia sp. Taxonomy (GTDB): domain Bacteria; phylum Verrucomicrobiota; class Verrucomicrobiia; order Verrucomicrobiales; family Akkermansiaceae; genus Akkermansia. Next base: position 21,430 of record CANRET010000035.1, on the reverse strand, counting down.
TGAGCAAACCCGTCACCGAATCTCTTTCCCCATCAAACTTCTCCACCCCGCTGAGTAAGTAGCGCAGCGTCATCCCCAGCGCGTATATGTCTGTACGCACGTCTTCAGGGTTGCGCTGCAGCGTTTCCGGAGGTACGTAGTAGGGAGTCGCCCAAATCACTTCCTCGGTGTCGTCCGCAGAGGCATCCAATGCCAAGCCGAAGTCGATCAGCTTCACCCGATCCCCGTGAGTAATCAGAATATTGCCCGGCTTCATGTCCCGGTGCAACAGCCCCGCCTCACTTGCCGCACGCAGTCCCAAAGCCGCCTGGCGCACCACTTCCAACGCATACCCCGGCTCCAAAGGTCTTTCCTCACTCACCATGTGTTCCAGATTCTCCCCCTCCACCAGTTCCATCGCTATGTAGAACTGTCCGTAAGCCCGACCGGCAGAATATACCGAAGCCACATTGTCATGCCGCACGCGCGCCATCATCGCGCTCTCGTTCTCAAAGCGCTTCACGCGTTCCGGGCGGTCTCGGAAAGTGTCGTTGAGTACCTTGAGCGCCACCTGTCTGCACAGCGTGACATCCAACGCCCGGTACACCACGCTCATGCCCCCTATGCCCAGCACACTCTCCAGTCGGAAATTTCCCAACTGCATATGGACACGTCCCTCCTGTCCGCAGTCGGGACACCTCACCTCTGCGTACAGTCCGAGCGCCGATATATCCACCTGCGCTCCGCACCGCGGGCACACCCATATCTCTTTGCCCTTCGCCATCCCTTCTACTCTGTCCGAATAATAGTTAGAACAATAGACGATACTCCTCCCGTCTGCCGACGGGGCGGGTCCCTTCTTCGCCCCGTGCGCGGAAAACTACTGAATCTTGGGGAGGGATGCCGCCGCTACCGCCTGACCGTGTCTCTTGGTGCGTTCATCCGGCACGCACAAGTTGATGCTCAACTCAGGGAACTCTCCTTTCAGCACCTCGTTAGCTTTGTCGATAATGATCTGTCCTCCTTCTCCCGTAGCCACGCGTCCCAGGAAGAGGAGGTTTCGCACGCTGTAAAAGCGAGAGAAGTACGCAACGGAATAACCGAACTCCACGCCGATGGTTTCGTAGATTTTGCGGGCGCGTTCATCGCCTTCAGCCATGGCCGCCTGCACTTTCTTGAGCTGCTCGGGGTAAGGCATGTCGCCGAAGTTGAACCCGGCGCGCGGAGCAAGGCGCGCTACCGCCTGCTGCGAGAAGTACATGGCGCCCACGCCCGCATCCTTGGACCACTCGTCCACCCCGCCGTCCTCTTGGTAATCCACCGGGACAAAAGCCAACTCATTGAGCCAAGGCATGATGTGTCCTTCCGGATCCACGTAGCCGGAAGCCAGTGAGGTCCCCATCGCTATACCCAGCACGGCGTCATCGTTCATCCCCATGGCGCCGGCCAGTGCAGTCACCTCGCCATCGTTCACCACGTCGAAGGGCACCTGCTTGCCCATCCTCTCGCTCCAGCGCTTCTGCAGGGTGTGGAACATCGGACGTATCACGTTTTTGAAGTCATCCGGCTCTATCCCTCGGAACAGCGACGCCACGCGCGGCTCATTATTCACGTACACACCCGCCGCCGATCCGCCGATGGCATCCACCTGCGGCAGGTGCTTCGCCACGCGCAACAGGGAATCATCCACCCCTTCCAGATGGTAGTTGGGATCTTTCTCGTGGTAGGGATTCCACACCACCTCCTCGGAATACACCACTTCGCCGTTCACCACAGCAGCCGCTTTACGATCCGATCCACCCAGATCAAAGCCGATGCGGTAACCGTCCAAGTTTCTTCCGAGTGCAATAGAGGTCACGCTCTCTGCCGGGAGATCGGCCGCGCTCGCTACTTTGACCACCTCGATGGGCTGATCATAGATGAGCTTACCGATAAAATCCCAGTCAAACTCACGCGCTCCGCCCTTGCAATATGTCGCAGCCAGCATGTCGGCCACTTTGTCATCCCCGGCTACCATCAATGTGCAGCCCCCTTTCATCCAGAGCAAAAACTTCACGATGCGCTCCACATACCGGAAGTTCAGCGCATCATTCTCACCCCCTTCCGGCAACAGCTCGCCGGACCACCGGAAACAGGTTCCGTCCTTCCTCGTCAGCGCTATCTGAATGCTGTGCGAATCAGGCGTTTGCGCCACTTTTTCTTCAAAAGCCTTGTTCCAAAGTGCAGGGGAAACGAACTTCGGATCCAACTCAGGGATGTATTTGGGGCATATGTTCATAGCGTTCCTACCCTCTATACACGCAAAGCCCTCTCGTGTCAATACAAATGTTACACAGCTCCCGAAGCAGATGCATTTCAAATGCAACAGTCCGGACTCCGCTTTTCGTAGTCGGTGCGCTGATCATCGCCGACAGGACCAACGGCGAAGTAGCGAGCCTCCGGGTGATGGAAGATGAGTGCGCATACCGAGGCCTGCGGTCGCATCATGCAAGACTCCGTGAGGGTGGCGCCTGTGCGCGAAACGGCGTCAAGCAACGCAAATACCGCACGCTTCTCGGCGTGATCCGGCTGGCTCGGGTAGCCGCATGCCGGACGGATGCTCTGCACCCCATCCGTTGCCCACAGGGCGTCCGCTATGCCGTGCGTCCTTTCCGCCAGAGCTTCGGCCAACACGTTGGCCAGCGCGCGCACCAGCAGCGAGGAATAAGAGTCCTGCTGCGCGTCAAATTGCGCGCCCCACTGCTCCGCGCCGAGAATGCTGGTCTGCATAGCTCCCACGTACCCCTCGTACGGCGCCGGCGGCACGAAGTCAGCCAGGGCGAGACGCGGTCGATCGCTCATCTGCTGACAGCGCATAGTATGCAGCGTTATATCGCTCTCAGCAATTTGAATATCATCGCCCACACTGTTGGCGCGCCATATCCCGAAGCAAGCGCGAGCGTGCAGTCTCTTCTCCTGCACAGCAGTGCGCAGCATGACTCGGGCATCGGCCAACAGGGATGTGACCTGCTCCGCTTTCTGTGGGTCAGCATGATCATGCAACGCATGACGCGCAGAGTTCCAAGCTTCCTGCAGACCAAAAACACGCAACAGAATGCTCCAATCAGCTACGCTTTCCAACTCTTCCCAGCTGATGTCATAATCCGGTCGGGGCGTACAGCATGCGCACTCACACGGCACACCCACAGTGAACACCCCGGTACGCTGAGGCGCGGGAATGCGCACACGCTTCCAATCTGTCTGCAACGCGGCAGCGCGCGCCTGCGCCAACGGCATGAGCGGCTTTTCCCTGCGCTCGGCATAATGCGCACGCAGTGTTTCCTGCTGTTGCAAGATGTCTGCCCGGGCCCCCTCTCGTCCCTGGCCGATGAGCGAAGCCGCCGTCGGGGCCACGGTGGAGGCGTCCGCCGTATGCACCACCACGCCGTGCGGGTAGAGCGGAGCGATTTTGAGAGCGGTATGCAGGGGACTTGTGGTTGCCCCGCCCACCAACAGCGGCACGCTCAGCCCTGCCTTCTCCAGCTCGCTCGCCACGTGCGCCATCTCCTCCAACGAAGGCGTAATCAATCCGGAAAGCGCCACGAGGTCGGCTTTCTCCTTTCGAACGGCTTCCAAAATCCGCTCGCACGGGACCATCACTCCCAGGTCCACCACACGAAAACCGTTGCAGGCCAGAACCACCCCCACAATGTTCTTGCCGATATCGTGCACATCCCCTTTCACCGTGGCGAGCACAACCGTACCGACCGCTCCGGCTCCGGCGTCTCTGCCTTGCTCCATGAAAGGGGTGAGCGCTTCTACGCTCTTCTTCATCACGCGCGCGCTCTTCACCACTTGCGGCAGGAACATTTTGCCCGCGCCAAACTGCTCGCCCACCTGCTTCATGCCGTTCATGAGCGGACCTTCAATCACTGCAAGCGCACTGCCGCACGCTTGCATGGCCTCCAGCGTATCCTCCTCAATAAAGTCGGTGATCCCCTTCACGAGGGCGTGCGCCAAGCGTTCCTGCACGGACAATTCGCGCCACGCAGCGGCATCGGCGGTTCCCTCCTCAGGCTTTTTCTCTTTCTGCGCAGCGAGCCGGTGAGCGTAGTCGGTAAGCCTCTCCGTGGCATCTTCTCGTCGGTTGAGCAACACGTCCTCCACCAGCTCCAGCCGTTCCTGAGGAATGTCGTCATACACATCCAACATGCCCGCATTCACGATGCACAAATCCAGTCCGGCCTTTTGCGCGTGGTAGAGGAAAGCGGAGTGCATCGCTTCGCGCACGGGGTTAATGCCGCGAAATGCGAAGGACACATTGGAGATGCCGCCGGAGATATGGCAGGCCGGAAAGAGGCGATGAATCTCCTCCGCCGCAATGAAAAAGTAGCACGCATAGTTCGCGTGCTCCGCAATGCCGGTGCCCACGGTCAGTACGTTCGGGTCAAAGATGATGTCCTCCTCCGGGAAGCCCGCTCGCTTCGTCAGCAGCTCGTGCGCACGCCGAGCAATGCGAATTCGGTGTTCGGCAGAGGTCGCTTGACCCTGCTCGTCAAATCCCATAACCACCACGGCAGCGCCGTAGCGACGGATGATGCGCGCCCGACGCAAAAATTCGTCCTCGCCGTTCTTCAACGAGATGGAGTTCACGATTCCTTTCCCCTGCATGCAGCCCAATCCGGCTTCTATCACCTCCCACTTGGAAGAGTCAATCATGAAGGGGACGCGCGCAATATCCGGCTCCGCCGCCGCCAGGTTCAGAAACTTTTTCATCACCTCCGGTCCGTCGAGCATTCCGTCGTCAAAGCAGAAGTCCAGCACCGCCGCACCGTTTTCCACCTGCTTGCGCGCGATGGAAAGCGCTTCTTCGTACTGTCCCTCTCGGATGAGTCGCGCAAACTTCGGAGAACCGGCCACGTTGCAACGTTCACCCACGAAAAGTGTATTCCGCGTACGATCGTGGTTGTAGGCCTCAAGCCCGGCGAGTCGCATCTGGCCGGCGGGAGCGGGGACAGCCGGCGTGCGCGGCGAAAAATCCTGCACGGCCTCGCGGATGGCGCGGATGTATTCCGGCGTGGTGCCGCAGCAGCCCCCTACGATATTCAAAAGTCCCTCTTTTGCGTACTCGCGCAAGATGCCGGCCATGTGCTCTGCCGTGTGTTCATAGCCGCCCGGAGCAAGCGGATCGGGCAAGCCGGCGTTGGGATACATGCTCACAAAGCAATCCGCCAACGCACTCAGTTCCCGTGCAAAAGGCAGCATCAAATCCGCCCCCAGCGCGCAATTGATGCCTACGGCCAACGGCCTCGCGTGCCTCACGGAGTTCCAGAACGCCTCAACCGTCTGTCCCGAGAGTGTGCGCCCCGCTCGATCCGTCACCGTAAAGCTGATGATTGTCGGCGGCAATTCATTGCCCACCTCTTCTCGGAGTTCGTCAATGGCAAAGAGACAGGCCTTGGCGTTCAGCGTGTCGAAAATCGTTTCAAGCAGCAGGATATCCGCCCCCCCTTCCGCGAGCGCCTTGACCTGCTCGCGGTACGCCCGACGCAGTTGGTGAAAATGCACGGCTCGAAAGCCCGGGTCATTCACATCCGGCGAGAGCGACGCCGTAACCGACAACGGCCCGATGGAACCCGCCACAAAGCGTGGGCGTCCGTCCTGCGCCTGTGCCTCATCAACGGCCTCTCGCGCCAATCGGCAGGCCGCCAAGTTCATCTCCCGCACCAGCGCGGCCAAGTCCGCATCCGCCAGCACACCGTCAAAGTACGCCTGATCCCGAGGACCGGGCGGCGCACTGTGGAAAAACTCGTGCTGTCCGATGCTGGTGGACGCGAACGTGCACGTGGTGATGATATCCGCTCCGGCCCGCAAGTATTCGCGGTGGATATCCGCAATGACCTCCGGTTGCGTGAGCACAAGCGCATCGTTATTGTTGCGCAAGTCGTGCGGGTATTTTTTCGCATCCGCAAAGCGCGTGCCTCGATAATCGGTTTCCGTGAGCCCGCGCTTCTGCACCATGGTGCCCATGGCGCCGTCCAAAATCAGTATGCGCTCGCGCAGCAGGTCTCGGAGTTGCTCAGTGCGGGGCATCGTTCCATGTGGTGCGGCCGTAGGTCAACGCTCCTGCGGCGTCGGATTCTTGTGCCACACGATGACTCCCTTCCCCACAGCGTAGAAAAACACCAGCAGCAGCACCCCGATGAAAATTGCCATCGAAGCGAGCGCCGACCCGTTCTCCTGCACCAACCCCTTGAAGTTCACCGCCCACGGGTAAAGCAAAATCACTTCCAGATCAAACACCAGGAACAACGCCGCCACCAGGTAGTACTTGATGGAGAAAAATCCCGGCGCTCCATTCCCCTCCGGCATGTTGCCGCACTCGTACGGCACATCCTGCGCCCCGCGCAATTTCGCCCGCCGACCGAAGATGAGGCTCAAAACCAAAATCATCCCCGCAAAGCCAAATCCGGCCAACAACTGCATCAACGCTGAAAAATACTCCTGCTGCATACGCTCCTCCCCGCTTATAGCACATCTGCCCCACCCTGTCAAGATGCTGCTCGAGTCAATTGTTCTGCAAAATGCGGCTACCCAATTCACTCTTCTTTGCCACCCGGTTGCGCTGGGGCTCCTTCGCGCCCGCGGCGCTCCTGTTTTGCTGCGAACCCTCACGCTTTGCAAATCCTCTGAGCAAGATTTTTCATTATATCTCGAGAAAACTGCGAGCAAGTGGTAAAAACCGAGGAGCGTGATGCGTACATATAAGCGTATGAAGCGTGTTTTCCTGACAGGCATCCTCTCGGTCTTGGGAGTGGCGCAAGCTTTACCTGCACCGGGACAGCCGGAACATGTGCAGGTGGAAAAGGCGACCACCGGGCGCGATTACGTGGCGAGGCGCAGCATCGGTCACGTAGAAGCCATCCGCACCGTGCACGTACGAGCGGCTGTGGAAGGCTTCCTCATTGAGACGGCATGTAAAGAGGGCTCTCTGGTGAAAGAAGGCGACGTACTCTTCCACATCGATCCTCTGCGCTACCAGGCTGCCGTGCAACAAGCGGAAGCCAATTTGGCTAAAATTGACGCTCAGATCATCTACGCGACCAACAACCATAAGCGCCTTTCAAAACTTGCCGAGAGTCTGGCGACATCCAAAGAGGAGACGGAAACGGCCCTGGCCAAGCTGGAAGAGCTGAAAGCCAGCCGCGCCGGGGCTCAAGCTGACCTCGCCAAAGCTGAAAAAGACTTGGAAGACTGCACCATCCGCGCAGAAATCTCCGGCCGCATCGGACGCGTGGAATTTTCCGACGGCAACTACATCACCGCCGGGGAACAACTGGCCACCATCACTCAAGTGGATCCCATCTATGTGCGTTTTCCTCTCAGCCAGTCGGACGTCAATGGCGTTTTCGGCGGTCCCCGCCGCATCGGCAGCGTAGCAGATGTGCGCCTTATCACCGCCGGCAGCGCACAATATCCAGCCGCCGGTACGATTGAAATTGTGGATAACCAAGTGTCAGGCAGCACGGATTCGTACACGCTCTGGGCAAACTTCCCGAATGCGGATCATACCCTGCTTCCCCGAGGCATTGGTGCGCTGCTGATCTCGCTTACCGACACCATGGAAGTGACAACCGTCCCGCTCACGGCGGTGCAGCACGATGCCGCCGGCTCGTTTGTCTATACTGTAGCGGATGATGGCACCGTGGCGCGGCGCGATGTGATATCCGGATCTATCCGTGGTCGTCTGCAATCCATTTATGACGGTCTGAAGCCCGGGGAAACGGTCATTACCGATGGAGCTCACAAAACGCGACAAGGAGCAAAGGTCGTGCCGGTATTTCCCGAGCAAAAAAGCATGCGAACCTCCCAACATGTCGCCGACAATTCGCAGGTCGATCCCGCCGTGCCGGTGCAGGTAGCCGTCGCCAAGCTCATTTCCGATCCCACGGTGCTGGAATGCAACGGGGCGCGCGTAGAAGCCATCAACCGCGTGGACATCCGTCCGCTCGTGCAGGGCATCCTTGCAGAACCTGCCTTCAAAGAGGGCGATCGCGTGCAGAAGGGAGATGTGCTCTTCTCCATTGATCCCACCCGTTATCAAGCCGCCGCAGATGCCCAGCAGTCCGCCATCAGCGTGCTGGATGTGCGCATCGCCGATGCCCGTAAAAAGTTGAAGCGCCAGCAGGAACTGGCAAAACGCAACGCCACAAGCCGCGATGAAGTGGAAAGCGCGCAAGCTGCTCTCGACGAGCTTCTGGCTCTCAAATCCGGCGCTGAAGCCGCCCTGATTATCGCCAAGGATAATCTTTCGCGCTGCACGGTGCGCGCATGGATGGACGGTCGTATCGGTCGCGTGAACTTTTCCAAGGGAAATTACATCGCGGACATGAAGTCTCCACTGGCTACGCTGATCCAGCTCAGCCCGATTTACGTGCGCTTCTCGTTAAGCGAAAGCTCCATTCTCTCGCACTTCGGCACGGCGGACAAGTTGGTGGAAGACGCTGACATCTCGCTCGTGACCGCTACCGGCAAGACACTCCCGGAAAAAGGAAGTGTGGCATTCTGCGACAATTTGGTTCAGACCGCTACGGACACAATCAACATCTGGGCTGTTTTCGAGAACAAGGAGCATGCCCTGCAGCCCGGCGGCGTGGTTACCATTCGCGTTGGTCGCCGCAACAACAAACCCGTGCCGGCCATTCCGTCCGCCGCCGTACTCACCGACACACGCGGGCGCTACGTGTTCGTGCCGCACAACGGACGAGCCCGGCTCACGCGCATCAACTGCGGCGCTCCTGCCGATGACGGTCTTATTCCCATCTACAGCGGCGTGAAGGAGGGCGATCAAGTCATCACCACCAATCTGGCCGCACTGGAGGATGGCACACCCGTGACCACCAAGCAATAATAATCCTTTTCCAAAACTCGACTATGTTTTCTGATCTGTTTGTCCACCGACCGAAGTTGGCCTTCGTCGTCTCCATCCTCATGATGCTGGGAGGACTGCTCTGCCTCACGAAAATGCCCGTTGCAGAGTATCCGGAAGTCTCCCCGCCTACCATCAGCGTGCGCATGACTTACAGCGGCGCCAGCGCCGAGGAGCTGGCCGAAGTCGTCGCAGCCCCGGTGGAAGAGCAGCTCATCGGCATGGAGAACCTGCTCTATTTCTACTCTTCCTGCGCCAACAACGGCACATACTCCCTCACCCTGATCTTCGAAACCGGAACGAATGACGACATGGCTTTTGTAAACGTGTCCAATGCCATCAAGCAAGTAGAGTCAAAACTCCCTGCCGAGATCAAGCAGACGGGCTACAATATCCGCAAACGCTCCGGCGACATGCTCTGTTTCATCAACTTCATGTGCGATGAAAACAAGATGAGCACGCTGGAACTCGCCAACTGGATGCGCATGAACGTGCGCGACCGTATCGGTCAGGTGGACGGCGTGTCGGAGGTGGATATCATCCCGCTCCGCTACTACGCCATGCGCGTCTGGATGAACAGCACCCGCATGAGTGCGCTCAATATCACCCCGCAGGATGTTAACGATGCCATTTCTTCTCAGAATATCCAAGCAGCGGCAGGTTCGGTAGGCGCCGAGGATGAGCAGTCCTACGCCACCTTCAAGGTGACAGCTACCGGACGCCTGCGCACAGCTGAGCAATTCGGAGACATCATCGTGAAGCGCGGCGAGGACGGACACGTGACCAAACTCAAGGACATTGCCGTCATCGAGCTCGGTGCCGAATGGAACTCCGGCTACAGCCGTCTCAACGGCAAGGATGCTGTCGGTATGATCATCCACCGCAACAACGAAGCTAACGCCTTGGCCACAGTGGAAGCCGTGCAGGCGATGATGAAGCAAATAGAGCCGAATATGCCTGATGGCATGGAGTGGACAATGGGCTATGACCCGACGGAAGCCATCAGCGCCACCATGGAGGAAATCGTATTCACGCTGGTACTGGCGCTCATTCTGGTCGTCGCGGTCACATACCTGTTCCTTCAGGATTGGAGGGCAACACTCATTCCTGCGCTGGCTATTCCGATTTCCCTGCTGGGCGCGTTTATGATCATGTATGCGCTGGGCTACAGCATCAACGTGTTGACCATGTTCGGTTTAATTTTGGTGATCGGTTCGCTGGTGGATGACGCCATTGTGGTGGTGGAGAACGTGATGCGTCTTATCCAAGAGGAGAAGCTGTCGCCCAAGGAGGCCACCCTCAAGAGCATGCGCCAAATTACCGGAGCTATCATCGCCACCACGCTGGTGACACTGGCCGTGTACGTTCCCATTGCCTTCTACGGCGGCATGGTGGGAGTGATATACACTCAATTTTCTGTGACGATGTGCGTGGCACTGTGTATTTCGACTTTCAATGCCCTCACGCTCTCCCCTGCCCTTTGCTCTCTCATTCTAAAACCAGCCGGCTCCAAAGAAAACCGCTTTTTCACATTGCTGTTCTGGCCATTCAACAAGTTCATGGAGATTGGAAGGCGCATTTACCTCTTCGGCGCGGGAATCCTGGTGCGCAATGCATGGCTCACGGTGCTGGTGCTTCTGGCCGTTCTGGGAGCCAACTACATGTATTTCAATGGCTCTCCGATTTGGTGGCAAAACCTTGTGCATGGCGGTCAGCAGAAAAAAGCTCCCGTGATGAAGGGAGCCGCCCCCAATTCCGGCGGTCTGCACTTTGCAGACTTCCTGGCTCCGGGAATGATCAAAAACTCGTTTGTGCCCACCGAGGACAAAGGCGCGCTCTTTGTGATGATTACCATGGAGGGTACCGCCACTGCTAAACAGCGTACGGACAAGGTGCTGCGACAGCTTGAAGAACGCGTAAGCAAGATCCCCGGCATCCGTGCCGTCAGCGCCCAAAGCGGCTACAGCTTTACAACCGGATCCGGAGAGAGCAGTGCCATGATGATTATCCAGCTCAAAAACTGGAGCGAGCGCATGACCCCGGATCTTCACGTTTCCGCCATTGCCCAGCGCGTGAATGAAGCCTGCGCCGATATCCCGGAGGCCTCCATTATGGCGGTCACGCCACCTGCGATCATGGGCTTGGGAATCACGGGCGGCGTGTCCATGGTATTGCAGGTTTCCGGCGATGCAACTACCCTGGATATGGGCAACATGGTCAAAGAAATTCAACAGCGCTTGCAGGCACACCCCGATAAGGTTTCGCTCGCTCGAAGTGAATACAACGCCGAAAACCCACAGATTCGCCTGGAAATCAACCGCGACAAGGCGCAATCGCTCGGCATCCCGGTGAACACAATTTTCAGTACGCTGCAAAGCGTGATGGCTTCCTCCTATGTAAATGATTATACTCTTAACGGCTTCAATTTTAAGGTGATGATACAGGGAGCCACGCACGACCGTCGCACACCGGATGACATCCTTAATCAAATGGTGCGTAATGAGAAAGGGCTTATGGTTCCCCTCTCCGCAGTGTGTTCGCTCTCCTACGCCATGGGACCGGCTCAGTACGCCCGCTTTAATCAGTACATGAGCGCGGACATCACGGTGATGCCCGCTCCCGGCGTGAGTTCCGGAGAAGTCATGCAACTCATTGAAGATACGATCAAAGAGATCAACCAAGAAGAGCGTCAGGCCGGCAATAACCGTCAGTGGATGGTCTCTTGGAAGGATCTCTCTTTCCAAGAGCGCCAGAACACCGGGAAAATCGGCATGCTGGTCGCTTTGGCTATCCTCTTTGCGTACCTTTTCCTTGTAGGGCAGTACGAAAGTTGGACAACCCCGGTTCCGGTTATGCTTACGGTGAGCGTCGCCACACTTGGCGCTCTCATGGGCGTACACCTTTTCGGTTTATCACTCTCCATTTATGTGCAATTGGGTATCTTAATGCTCATCGGCTTATCAGCCAAAAACGCCATCCTCATGGTGGAATTCAGCAAAGAGGATCATGAGCAGAATCACACTCCCATCAAGCAGGCTGCAATGAATGGAGCCGGCCTCCGTTTCCGAGCCGTGCTCATGACGGCTATTTCCTTCATCTTCGGTGTGCTGCCCATGGTTGTCGCCACCGGATCCGGCGCAGCCAGCCGCCAAGAAATAGGCATCACAACCTTCTGCGGCATGATGCTCGCCACACTCTTCGGCATCTTCCTCACCCCCGGCCTCTACGCTCTCTTCGCGCGCATACGCGACTTCGCCTACTCGCTCATCCACCACCACAAAGACAGCTGATGTTGTGCTTTATTTGAGCAGGTCGCGGATGCTTCCTTTGGCATAGTCCAAAGCTTTTTTCCCCTGGGCATCCAAGGTCCCCTTGCGAGCTTTAGCCTTAAGCAGCAGTTTTACCATGTCCTCGCGATTGTTTTTGACAGCCATGGTGAGCAATGGTTCTTTCGCAAAGCGCTCGTCGTTCACATCCAGTCCGGCCTTGAGAATCTCCTTGAGCAACTGCGGGTTTTTCCTGGAGAGAGCCATAGTCACCGGGTAGCCGTTACCCCAGCCATCCGGGCTAAAATTCATCTTGCGGTAATACGGCAACAGGACGCGCAGGGGCCCCGGCTTTTCATACCAAACGGCCTCGTGAATCGGGTAGGCGCCATTACCGGCTTGCACCATCGGATCTGCACCCGCTTTCAGCAGAGCATTCACGATTTCTTCGCTATCGTGCGCTGCCGCTATGTGCAGTAGAGTCTTCCCATCTGCTCGATGCAGGGTATCCAGCTTTGCTCCAGCGGCCAGCAGCGTTTCCACCGCGCTGAGATTTTGTCGCATAATAGCCTCCTCCATCAGGCTATTCCCATTTTCTCCCACGGCGGCGTTGACATCAACGCCGACCAGTTCTTCCTTAAAATCTTTGCCCCTCTTGTCGCGTATGGCGCGGAAGAGGCGATTCAGCTTTATTCCCTCCTCCCACCGGCGGCGCACTCCCGGATCATCGGAGAGGCGAGCAATGGTTATGCGTTTGCCGTCCCACTGCACGGCCTTCAGAATATCCGTTTCCGGTGGACAAACAACTGTGGTAGTTTCATTGTCCTTATGATTGAGACCGCGAATGGAAACGCGCAACAGACGATCGCCGTTGTACGCCTCAAATGCTACGGCATTTTTCCACGCATCGGGCGGGATATCCACCTGTTTAATAGGCAGCTGAATGTCCGGCGCATTCGGTGACTTTTCTATCGGCAACTTGTTGCGAAAGATTTCCACATTATTAGCCGAGATGTAGCAAATGACTGTTGAGTCAGGTTCAGGGTAGCGAGCAGCGTAATCCAACACTTCTTGCACCATTTCTTCAGTCACCGTGGAGAAGCTGATTCCGTAGTCATCCACCTCACGATCAATAGGAGCCGCCATGCCTACCTGCAGGAAATATTGCGAAAAGTTGAGTTTCGCCGCATCACACGCGCGCTTGATGAAGAGCATGCGCAGCTGACCATTGGTCATTTTGCTCTCGTCCGTCACACGCACATCGTGGTAGATATCGGGCAAGAATCGCTCATTACCACGAGCTTTTGTGTTGTACAAATAGAGCTGCCAGAATGGCATGACAGCCACGAACGGGTCACCTCCCTCCAAACGCTTGAGCGGCGCATGCAATCCATGATCCGCTCCCGCTTGGAATTGCCACACCTGGTGTTTGACCACTGCACTGTGTATAAAGCAGTCGAATCGACCGCCTCGCATGTAATTTCTGTCGGCGTTGTCACTTTCTTCATGCTCCAACCGTGTTTCTTCCGGCGTGAAGAAGTAATTGACGGCGGAGGAGCAAATGTTGTTAGTCACCTCTGTGGTACCGCCCCAATTCATGCCGGGGCGCGTTTGGTTCACGTGCCCGAACTCATGCGCCACACCCCATGCGTTTTTCCGGAGTTGATCCGGGTTTGCCAACCCGTCCATTGTCTGATAATTGAATGCGCCGCCGTATCCATCCGCATGCATGTAGCCCCCCCACTGAACACGACCGTGGATGTGGTTCCCCGGATGACTGCCGTCGTACTTCCAGCCTAAAATATCGTTTTGCTCAATCTCGATGATTCGGTCGTAGAGAGCAAGAAGCTCCGGCCCCTTTTCCGGGCAGTATTTGCGCAACGATTCCACATCATACGTGAGCTGGCAGCGCTCCCCGAGCAGATCGAGGATGTTGCATTTTGCATCGCGCAGCAGACGTTTCCATGTGTCACGGTCATCCTGCGGCGTAAAGACACCATTAATCTGCCCCCCATGGATGCTTACCTTTATCGGTGCTGCGTTTTCCGGGGTGTCGGAACGGTAATCCAGATACCCGAGTCCAGGATTCTTGATGCTAAGCACATTATCACCTTCGGAAAGTTTGTACTCGTCGTGTGTACCTCCTCTGTCAAAGTCGTGTACGATGAGCGTAGGGGGATTGCCTTGTATACCGCTCACCTTGACGGTCACTTCATCTCCCCGACTAAAGTATATGCCGGTAGGGTTCTCGAAGGAGGAATATGCGCTTGTCTTCAATCGCTTGCGGAAGGTGTCCTTGCTCAGGTAGGCGCGAATAATGCGGTTCCGGTATTTTTGCTCCGGCTCCCCTTTGTTAATCCCGGTATAATCGGTGTATTGGGGAACTTCCACCTTTTGGTCTGCCCATAGCGTAGCTGTGAACAGAAAGCAGCAAATGGCTGTAGCAATGTATCGCATACCTCGTTATCGTTGGTAAAAAAACTATTTCAGTAGTTGAAGCGCCTCACCGCTTGCATAATCAGCGGCGGTTTTGCCTTGTTCATCCTTTGCTGTTTTAAGCGCTTTAGCTTCCAATAATATCTTGATCATCTGAATATTGTTCTTTTTGGCCGCATGAACAAGCAGCGGCTCCTTAAAACAGACATCGTTGACTTTCATTCCCGCATCAATCAAAAGTTGCAGCAGATCAGCTCGCCCGGTGTCGATCGCCATGCTGGCAGGAGTTCCCACCCAACCGCCACTTGGGCTGTAATTCTTTTTCTTGTAGTACGGTAAGAGAGCGCGCAAGGTATCCGGATGGTGGAACCAGACCGTTTCATGCAACGCTGTTGCTCCATTCTGTGCCTCTGCCAAGGGATCCGCCCCGCTCTTCAGCAGCGCAAGCGCTATTTCGGTAGCGCCGACTCCTGCCGCTACATGCAAAGCCGTCTTTTTTTCTTTTCCCGTGAGTCCCACCGTTGCGCCGGCCTTCAACAACATTTCTACAGCCTCTTTGTTCTTTGCCGCCGTGGCTTCTATCAGGATAGGCGACAGTCCGTCTTTATCGAATACATCGGCGCGCATTCCTCGTTCCAGAGCAGCGCGCAGCGCATTAGTATCGCCCCTCCTTACTTGATCGAAAAGCGCTATTTCCGCCTCCCTCGCTGTGCAGGCATTACTCAGCAAAGCTTTCATTTCTTTTCCTTGCGCCAAACCAAAGGGAGTGCGCCCCTGTTTATCCCGCGACAGCGCATCTGCTCCCCGGCTGAGCAACAATTCTGCCACTTCCATGTGACCGGCTTGGGCAGCCAGGTGCAGCGGCGTCATCCCCTCTTCATTGCGCAGATTCACCGGGTAACCCTCATTCAACCTTGTGCGTACCAACCCACTTCTCCCGGCTCTCGCAGCTTCGCTCAACGAATAGATACCGTTGCTGCAATGAAGCGGCTTGTAGCGTCGCGATTTCTCACGTATCGCATGAGGACCTTTGCCTCTCCGCCCGCCTTCTCGTTGTTCTTGCGTTTTCTCTTGATCTCGGGATGCCGCGCTCTCCACGACATAACCAAACGCAAAGGCTGTGCAAGCAAGCAATATGATCAGAATTTTCGTGCCTTTTGCCCTCTTTTTCCTGCGGCTCATGACATACCTCCTGTCATTCATACTAACACTTTTTATACGTTCTATCAAGCAGTTTCTTTCAGGGAGCCCGCGCAAAAAAGGAAAAATGTAGTCTCGCCCATCAGCTTTGCTCTCCCGTGCAGAAAATGTATTGTTGCCGAATTGTATGCCCTCGTCGTAAATGAACAGTTTTCTCCCATCTTTCCCCTTTCAGTCGTCGGCAGATTCCGGAGGCAATCGAAAAAACAAAGCTTTGCCACAGCAGAACCAAATCGTAAACGAACAGTCGCATTGAAAATGCGATCGCTTTGTTTCTTCGGACTTGCCTTTTCGGAAAAGCTGCGCTAAACTCCACCCCCGTGGAGCTGTACGGACGGCAGGAGCGATGAACCCTCGACCTTATCGAGACCATGATACGCATTTACAAGCAGTCTGACAACGGTATCTCTCGCACGGTCGGTTTAGAGGAGCCGGTGAAGCGCGATGATTGCATCTTCTGGGTGGATCTGCTCACGCCGGATGCTCAGGAGCTTGCCTTTGTCGAAGAACTCTGCGGTTTGGAAATGCCGACCAAGGATGAAATGCGCGAAATTGAGGCGACTTCCCGTCTGTACTGCGAGGATGGAGCGCGCTTCATGACGACAACGGTGCTCTCGCGCGTGGAAACCGATGACCCGATCATCGCGGAGATCACCTTCATCCTGAAAGGCGATGTACTCATCACCATCCGCCACACGGATTCGTACTGGTTTCGCGTTTTTTCGCACACTCTGCTTCGTTCGCAGGAGACCAATCGCGATCTCGTCTTCATCGGTCTGTTGGAAACGTTGGTGGACCGCCAAGCGGACGTGCTGGAGCGTTTCGGCACCGTTCTGGATGCTCTCTCCAAAAAAGTATTCGGCACTCGCAACGCGACGCGCAGGGGAGAAAAGCAGGATGATCCGGATACGGAGGATCTGCGCGATGCATTGGAGGAACTCGGTCGCGTGGGCGATCTCATCACTCGCCAGCGGGATGCCTTGGTGAATTTGCTGCGCATGATCACCTTTGCCGGCAACGAGGATTCCTGCTTGAGCGCCCACGAAAACTTGTATGTGCCGCTGCGTCCGGTGTCTCGGGATGTGAACTCGTTGGCGGAGTACGCGTCGTTTTTGTCCAATAAGATCAACTTCATGTTGGATGCCGTGCTGGGACTCATCAACATTGAGCAGAACGACATCGTGAAGGTGTTCACCATCACGTCTATCGTCTTTCTGCCGCCTACACTGGTGGCCAGCATCTTCGGCATGAATTACCGCTATATCCCCTTTCTGGAAACCACATGGGGCTTCTGGCTTTCGCTCGTCCTCATGGTTATTTCCGCCGTACTCCCGCTCGTTATCTTCCGCCTCAAACGCTATATCTGACACGCCATGATCGCCACGCGCCAAGTTGAGCAACCCGAACAGGAAATTCTCAAGGCTGACATCCTCATTGAAGCCTTGCCCTACATGCAAGCCTACCGGGGCAAGACCATCCTCATCAAGGTCGGCGGTTCAGCCATGGACAACCCTGACCTCGTCAAGTCGCTCATGCGCGACATTGTCGTGCTGGAGGGCATGGGCATGAACCCCGTCATTGTCCACGGCGGAGGCAAAGCCATCTCAAAAGCCATGCGCGATGCCGGTTTGGAGACGAAGTTCATCAACGGTCTGCGCGTCACAGGTCCGGAAGCCATCCGCATCGTTGAGCAAACTTTGTCCGGCAGCATCAATCCTGACTTGGTGGAGATGATCCGTGATCATGGCGGCTCGGCCGTCGGCATCCCGGGTTCTTTCGTCTTTGTCGGTGAAAAACTTCGGGAAAGAGATGAGCAGGGCAATCTCGTGGACCTCGGCATGGTCGGGCGCGTCATCGGCTGCCAACTCTCCCGTGTGAATGAAGCGCTTTCCATGCAGCTCATTCCGGTGATCTCTCCTCTCGCCCACGAGCTGGGCACACACCAATCGCTCAATGTCAACGCTGACCTCGCTGCCGCCGCCCTGGCTAAGGAACTCAAGCCCGTCAAGCTCGTGTACATCTCGGACGTCCCCGGCATCCTTCCTGACCCCGACAACGAAAACCGCATCATCAAGAGCATCGACCGCAAAGAGGCTTTTCGCCTTATTGAGGACGGCGTCATTACAGGCGGCATGATCCCCAAAGTCAAAAGCGCGGTGGAGGCCCTGAACGCCGGGGTCCGCAAGGTCCACTTCATTGACGGACGCGTTGCCCACACCCTTCTGCTCGAGATTTTCACCCCGGAAGGCATAGGCACTGAAATCGTGCGCGAGCAGCGCTGAGTTTTTTCGTCATGGCTAACTCTCCGACCATCGGCATCCTCGCTCCGAATCGCAGTGCAACCTGTCTGCAAACGCTCCAATTGCTGCAAGCGGAGTGCAATCAGCACGGTCTCCGCGCTCACGAGCTGGGGAAATGTACGCCGGACTCCGAATGGCCGGACATCCTGGTATGCCTCGGCGGAGATGGAACAATTCTCTCCGCCGCTGAGAAGGCTGCGCGCCACGGCTGCATTATTGCCGGGGTCAATCTCGGACATCTCGGCTTCCTGAGCGCTTGCGGTCGTGATGAAATCATACGCCTCGTCCAGGCAGTCTCATCCGCTTCATTCCAAGTGGAGGAACGCTCCATGCTCCAAGTCACCCCCAACGGAGCAAATGCTGAAGTGATTCCTCATCTCGCCGTTAATGAGGTCGCTCTCATGCGCGCACAAACCGGTAAAATGATTGATGTGGATGTGGAGCTGGACGGTGCGCTGCTCAACCGCTACCACGCCGACGGCGTACTCGTCGCGACCCCCACCGGCTCCACGGCTTACTCTCTGTCCGCCGGCGGTCCGCTGCTCTGGCCGACAGCGGGAGTCATGTGTCTCACGCCCATCTGCCCGCACAGCCTCACCAACCGCTCCGTCGTGCTGCCGGAACACGTAGAAATCACTCTGCATCCACGTGAACGTCGAGGACGTTCCGGCGAATCGCTCATCTATTCCACAGACGGACAAGCCACGCACAGCATCCCGCTGAATGCCTCTCTCACCATCCGAAAAGCCCCGGTGAATTTGCGTCTGCTCTCCCTGTCCGGCAGCAACTACGCTGCCCGCCTGCGCGCCAAACTTGGATGGTAAGAAAAATTTACGGTTTGCAATTTCGGGTGTGTTGCATTATGCTGATGACATGGATGCGCATGTATATATCCGCTTAGAGAAACTCGGCGAGGAGGCGACACAGCTTTGCGGGAGCGTGCCGGGGGAACGCCTCTTGGAGCTCGGGCAAGGCGATACGCAGAGCGCGGGAGATATCTGCTACGAGATGAGCGTGCGCGTGTACGGAAAGAAAGAGTTGGTGGCTGAAGTGAAAATGGATGTGCCTTTAAAATTGCGCTGCGAACGATGTTTGCGTGAATTTGACTACACCCTTCCGGTGCAAGCTGTGATCAACCGTGAAGTAGAGGAGCAAGATGTGCAGATCGATATAGCAGAGGAATTGCGAGAGGAGATTTTGCTGGTGCTTCCAGCCTACCCGAAATGCGAAATGGCCGGACGAGAATGTGAAATTCATGACATAACCGGAGATTTTGGGCTGGACAAAGCCCCCCAACCTGGTGTACACTCCGGCGCGACGAGCGAGCGGAGCGTATGGGATGCGCTGGATGCAATCAGCACGCCTCCTGTTCCATGACGGGATTCCCTTTCCGCTCGGTTTCTATCTTCGCCCCAATTTATCACAACACTTACAGACTATGGCAGCTCCCAAACGCAGGACCTCTAAAATGAAGCAGCGCTCCCGCCTGTCGGCTCAAGCGTGGAAAGCCCCCAAAATGGGCAAGTGCCCGAAGTGCGGCGCTACCGTGCCCGGTCACACTGCTTGCCCTCATTGCGGCACCTATCATACCCGAAGCGGCGCAGAAGTGCAGGTGAAAGCTGTTCAATAAATACTTCTTCTTTCGAGATTGAATCTTTTCATTGCCGCCGCATGGCGGCAATTTTGTTGTTGCTCACATCGTTGGGGCCAATCTATTCTGGCTCTGTCTTACCACGGTGTCGATTTTTAATAAAAGAAGCATTCAAACTGCGCGTTTCCAATAAGTTATAGTAGCATTGCCCAAGAGCGCTTGCTCTAAAAAATGAAGGGAGCAGGAGCATGAACTTGTCGTTCTTGTGATAAGGTCGTGAGCGCGTCACCTTAGTCCTCTTATGCTGCCTCTTCAACCAGCCCGGCAGATGATAGTTGATAAACTCCGCTCCATTATCCGTGTTGATGCTTCGCTTAGCAAACGGCGTTTCTCTGAATATATATCCAAAGGCTTTGCATACCCCGTACTGTCCTTTGTTCCATACGGCTCGATTGCCTGTCCAGAGCGTATAGTCATCCGTCAATGTCAGCGTCCATGCGTAGTCTCCGCTCGCATCTGAGCCTCCATGCGATACTGTATCTGCGTAGAGGTGTCCGGGCTCTGTGATGACTCGCTGAGAGTCCACCAACTCTATACTCTTCTTAAGATTGCTCAAGCTCTCCTGCTGTGCTTTACGCGCTCCTTGCTTAATCTTTGTAGAGCGTAGCGCGCGATCTAGTGTTGCTGCCGAGATTCTAAGCGCCCATTGTAGGCTCTCATACTCTATGTGCTCACCGGCAGCATAAAAGGCAAGCCACTCCGGGAGTTGAGCCTCCATGCGCTTCCCGCATGGCTGTCCCATCAAAAACCAGAGCTTCTTGATGACTTGAAGCTCTTTGCGGCCTATAATTCTTCGCCTCCCTTTTTTCTTCTTGTTGGGTGGTGCTTTCTTGCTGCTCAACAGACGAATGACAGTCTTGCGGTTCTTATAACCAGCAGATTGCATGACGTAATCGATGATTCTTGCTTTCCTGTATCGAGAGGTCACCGAGGTGTATTTTTCTCTCCACACAGAAAGTAACTCTATTCTTGCTTGTTTACTCATCTTAAATGGCATGTGTTTGATATTAACCCTTTATTTCTGAGGCATCAAGCTTTCAGGAAATTCTCTTTTCCCGTTTTTGGCGACCCTTCGGTGACTTTATTTTTGAGGCAGTGCGCACCTCTTCCGGTGAAATTAAAGACCCATTTTGAAGTTGACTCCACAGAGTCAATATGGTATACTCTTGTTGCTTAAGTGACCAAACCGGCTCCATTTTGAAGTTGACTCCACAGAGTCAATATGGTATAAACGGCTTGCGAGATAGCGTAATGCCTCAAAAGAAAAAGTCACCGAAGGCCGATGCCTCAAAATAAACGGTCACCCGAGAGCATAGCATTTTAGTCAGGATTTGCAAGTCTTTGCTCAGAGTTGGACTCATCAAATGACTCTTCCCTTCGTTGCCTTTGTCGTTTGATGTATTCGTAGAGCTTGCTCAATGCCTCTTCTACTTTGCGACTAAGTTCAATAGGATTGAGCCCGGTGTGTTGCTCCACGAGCTTTTTATATCTCTTTGATTCCGGGTTGAGTGCGGCAAGCAGACGCTGGTAAGGCGTCTGGGGCTTGTCGTACTTGCGACTATACTTCCCGCTGCCCTTCTCCCTATGTTTTGAAACAAGTCGCGTGCTGGCACAAAAGTGATTCGTCAGTAAATCGTGGTACTTATACACCTCATTGAGCAATCGGACGCATCCTTGCTCGTCAAAACGA
>CANRET010000034.1 GCA_947629715.1 uncultured Akkermansia sp. | reverse complement strand
GATGCCGTCACGCGTTTTGGCAGCCGGATGAGGGATCACATGTCAGACCCGGACACAAGATTATACATCTTGGTAAGTGTATTTTTTGAAAGAAAACAAGCCGTGTTAGGCGGAGGAGATCTTTTTATTTTGTACGATAAAGACACCTGTGAGTGCCTTGCCTTCTACAGGACGAGGTAGTGTGCATTGCAGGACAAATGCAAGGCAAGGCCGTAAGTTGCCAAAATAAATGAGACGAGCAATAAAAATCAGCCTCCTCTCAGCATTTTATTCGCTAACGAGCTTGTGACAAGTCAAGCGGCGAAGGGGAGCGGAGCCTCACAGCTCAGGGATCACAGCGAGTGTCCCATGCGGTCGCGCTTGGTTTCAAGGTAGCGGCGGTTGTCGGCATTCGGGGTGGTGCGCAGAGGAAGCTGCTCAGTAATTTCAAGACCGTGACCGGAAAGGCCGACAATTTTACGCGGGTTGTTGGTGAGCAGGCGCAGCTTGCGTACGCCGAGGTCGCGCAGGATCTGGGCCCCCACGCCGTAATCGCGTAAATCCGGCGCGAAGCCGAGTTTGATATTGGCATCCACCGTGTCGAGTCCTTGTTCCTGCAATTTGTAGGCGTGCAGCTTGGCGGAAAGACCGATGCCGCGTCCTTCTTGGCGCAGGTAGAGGATGATGCCGCCTTCTTCAGCCACGCGCCTCATGGCGATGTGCAACTGACTGCCGCAATCGCAGCGGCGGCTCGCAAAAACATCTCCGGTGAGGCATTCGCTGTGCACACGGCAGAGCACGGGTTTTTCGGGGTCAATCTCGCCGTGCACGAGAGCCAGGTGGGTGCGGTTATCCACGAGGGAATGGTAGGCGTGGCAAGTGAAGTCGCCGAAATCGGTGGGCAGGTGCACGGTTTCCTCGCGCTCCACGAGCTTTTCCGTGTGCTGGCGCAAGGAGATGATTTGAGCGAGCGAGCAGGCCTTCAGACCGAATTGGCGCTGGAAAGCCCCCAGTTCGCCGAGGCGCGCCATGGTGCCATCCTCCTTCATGATCTCGCAGCACACCCCCACAGGCTCCAGTCCGGCGAGACGCAGCAGATCCACCGTCGCCTCCGTGTGGCCGGCGCGGCGCAGGACACCGCCCTCTCTGGCACGCAAGGGGAAGCAATGACCGGGCTGCACAAAGTCATCCAGCGTCGCTCGGGGGTCCGCGAGCTTCATAGTTGTCGTTGAGCGTTCAAAGGCGCTGATGCCGGTGGTGGTGCCGACCTTGGCATCCACGCTCACGGTAAAGGCGGTATGATGTTTTTCCGTATTGTGCTCCGCCTGCATGGGGAGACCGAGGGCATCCACGCGTTCAGGAGCCATTGGCACGCAAATGAGCCCGCGCGCATGTGTGGCCATGAAATTGATGTTCTCGCCCGTGGCAAACTGCCCGGCACAGACCAGGTCAGCCTCGTTCTCCCGGCTCGGGTCGTCCGTCACCAGCACCAGTTTACCCAGACGAAGCGCCTCCAGCACCTCCGGTACCGGGGAGAATCGGATGGGGTCATCGCCCTCCGCCACGGGAATCTCTTCAGCCTCAGGAAGCGGGGCAGGGGAGGACTGAGGCGGCAGTTCATCCGCCGTAGCGGCATCGCAGGCGTTGATGAAATCGGACATGGAAAAGGAACCGGAAAACTCGACTTGAGGCATGGGAGATGTCAGGATTTATTGATTTTCGCCCAGGAATCGCGCAGGCTGACCGAGCGGTTGAAGACGGGGTGCTCCGGGGAGTGATCTCGCCGGTCAGCCACGAAATAACCCAAGCGCTCAAACTGGCAGAGGAATTCCGGAGCGGCTTGCGCCAGTGCAGGTTCCACGACTGCATCGTTCAGCGTCTCCAGCGAATGTTCATTGAGAGAAGCCAGGAAGCCCTCCGGATTCGCATCCGGCGCCTCATCCTTGAAAAGGCGATCGTAGAGTCGAACCTCGGCGCGTACGCCGTGCTTCACCGAGACCCAGTGGATGGCCCCCTTGCAGCGAATCCCCTCCGGCGGCATGGCGCCGATGGTGTCGGGAAGAGCCGCGGCCTGCACCTCAGTGATGGCGCCGGTCTCATCCGCCGTATATCCCGTGCAAACGATGCAGTAGCCGCCGCGCAGACGCACACAGGCGCCGGGGCTGAGCCGCTTGTACTTCTTGGGCGGATCCACCATGAAGTCTTCCCGCTCAATCCACACCTCACGGGTGAGACGCAGCGGGCGTTCGCCGAGTTCGGGTTTTTCGGGATTGATCTGCACGTGCACCTCTTCATCGTGATCCTCCTGCAGATTGATGAGCACGAGTTTCAACGGGTGCAGCACGGCCATGCGCCGTTCAGCGTGTGTATTCAACTCGGCGCGTACAGCATTTTCCAGTCGCGCGACATCGGTGTTTCCATTGAACTTGGTGATGCCCACCCCTTCGCAGAAATCCACAATGGCCTTGGCGGGGTAGCCACGCCGGCGCATTCCACAGATGGTGGGCATGCGGGGGTCATCCCAGCCGGAGACATAGCCTTCCTCCACCATCTGGCGGAGCTTGCGCTTGCTCATCACGGTGTAGGTGATGTTCAGACGGGAGAACTCGCGCTGTTGCGGACGCGCGGGCACCGGGCAATTCTCAATCACCCAATCGTAGAGAGGGCGGTGATTCTCGAACTCCAGCGTGCAGAGCGAGTGGGTGACGTGTTCCCAAGCATCTTCCAGCGGGTGGGCGAAGTCGTACATGGGATAAATGCACCACTGCTTGCCGGTGTTGTGATGCGGATCGTAGGAAATGCGATAGATCACCGGGTCGCGCATGTTCATGTTGCTGCTGGCCATGTCAATCTTGGCGCGCAGAACGGCAGCTCCCTCGGCATACTCCCCGGCCTTCATGCGCTCAAACTTGGCGAGATTTTCCTCCACCGTCGTGTCGCGATACGGGGAATGTTCGCCGGGGGTCACGAGGTCGCCGCGTTGCTTGCGCATGGTCTCGCGGTCCTGTTCGTCTACGTAAGCGAGTCCCTTCTTGATGAGCGCCACGGCGCAGTCATAGTAGAAGTCAAAGATGTTGGATGCCCAGTAGAGATGCTCTCCCCAGTCAAAACCCAGCCAGCGGATGTCCTCCTGGATGGAATGGACGAACTCGACATCCTCCTTGCAGGGATTGGTATCATCGAAGCGCAGGTGGCACACGGCGCCGAGGTGGGCGTATTCCTTGGCTACGCCGAAATCGAGGCAAATTGCTTTGGCATGACCGATGTGCAAGTAGCCGTTCGGTTCCGGAGGGAAGCGTGTGATGGGCGCCTTGCAATGCCCCGCGGCCAAATCCCCGGCGATCCACTCGCGTATGAAGTCTCGTTTCTCCTCAGTTGCCATGCGCGGGATTCTACGTTGTTCAATCGCGAGAATCAAGACTTTTCAAGCAAAATGACAGGGAAGAAGGCTCCATCGGCTATTCTCTTCTGCTTGACATACATTGCGGTCGTCTGATAGAAAAGCGGCATGCAAAAGCTCGTCTGTATAACCACGGCGGCAGCGCTTGCGCTAATGCCTTCGCGTGACGACGTCAGCGAGGACAGAGGAGAGGATTCCCTTGCCCGACTTGCCGTTCTCTCTCCTGATGGAGTGAATGGAACAGGACCCAGTAAAATGCGTCGCTTACATTCTCTTGACGCCCTTCGCGGGCTGGATATGCTCTTCATCATTGGTCTGGACTGCGTATTGCGAGCGGCGTCTCCGCTTCTGCTTTCGGAGGAGGGGACCCAAGAAGTGTGGAGACAACTGGGGCACTGCTCGTGGGAGGGGTTGACGCTTTACGATCTCATCTTCCCGATATTCGTTTTCATCAGCGGAGCGTCCATGTACTGCTCCATTGCCCGCGCGGAGGAAAGGGGCGTGAACCGCCTTATGCTCACAGGCAAGCTGTGGAAGAGAGCCCTTATTCTCGCCTTTTTCGGTCTCCTTGTGAATGCGTGGTCTATGAGGGATTCTCTTTCGTGGCCCCTGCAGCTCAGTTCACTGCGCTATGCGTCCGTGCTGGGTCTCATCGGCGCAAGTTGTGCTCTCGCAGGGTCTGCTGTCATTGGGCTTCGCAGGAAATGGTGCGCTCCCGTCCTGGCGATGGGAATCCTTGTCATCGTGTGGTGTCTGCAAACTTTTGGCGGGAATATGACGCCTGAAGGCTGTTTCAATGCGAAAGTGGATGCGTTGCTTTGTCCAGGAGCCCTGCACAGCGGAAGTTTTGACCCGGAGGGGCCTCTCTGCATCATCTCTGCAACAGCGCTGGCGCTACTGGGATACTGTGCGGGGTGGCTCAGCAATGCGGCGATTTCTATGCGTCGGCAAGCAACGGCGCTGATCCTGATGGGCGGACTCTGCATCACGACGGCTTCGCAGTGCGGTGCAATCATCAAGGGAATTTGGACGCCTGCTTTCGTGCTCGCAGCCGGTGGCGTTGGCTATCTGTTGCTGTCCGTATTTCGTCCGCTATGCGATGCATGGGGCAGGGAAAAAAAGTTGAGCATGCCCCTGCGCATGGTGGGCATGAATGCACTCTTCATTTATTTACTGAACCATCTGCCAGGCTATCCTCAATTGTGCACGGAGATCCTGGCCCAGGCGTTTCGCCTCTTTCTTCATGAACCGGCAGCCCTTATTCTCACCTTCACTGCACAACTGATCGGCTCTTGGCTCATTTGCTTCCTGCTTTGGAAAAAGCGTATTTTCATTAAAATATAAAGGCTCTGTCCTACCACAGTGTTGATTTTTGGGAAATCGGTGTAAATTGAAGTGGTTGGGTCGCTAAATATGGGGAATGATTCGAAGCGTAGCTGGACAGCAGGAAGCCTATGACAATTTTATTGAATGGCTATTGGAGTCAGAGGCGCAGGAGGCGTACGAAGAGTATGTAGAGAGGAAGCAGCGCGAATACGGTATTTTAGCGGAGAAGAAGAAAGGGGATAAAATGATTGAAGTGGGAATTTTCCCTAACTTAAGGAAATTTGTTGTAGGAGGTGGGCCGTTATTCGTATCTAATGGTATTTTAATTAAGCTCAAGGAAAAGCACAGAATAGGGAACGGAATAGGCTTCATTAAGAGTGTGCTTAATGATTATGACTTTGTAAAGAGATATAAGAAAGGGTTTTTCAACTTCTATAAGATTGTCAATAGAGAATGGGGTGTGCATTATCGACAGGTCGGCATAGCGGTTACAGATAAGGTTATCACGACTGCATTTTTAATCACAAAGGATGCGTACGAGAAAGCCTACGAGCAAAGGGTGCAGTAAAAAAGGAGTCCCGAAGGACTCCTTTCAACATTCCCACGGCAAGGTCTCTACAAAGACTTGCAGACTTAACGCCCTTAGCAGCACACTGTACGCATACCACAAACCATGGGTTAGCTAACCAACCTACGTCAGGGCATTTTGCCCCGCACTATGCCCTGCTGTTGTAGCAGCAAGACCTCAATAGGAAGAACGCAGGGGCATTGTACGAGAACTTCCCACCGCTGTCAAGCACAAAAATTGGATTTTGTGAGAAAAGAACAGAGGAGGTTGAATGAATCGTGTAATATCAGCAGTTCATTTCTTCAAAAGGAAAAGCAACTCCTTATTTTCTGTGGGGCAATCACTCAACCACTTGTTTGTCCATTTCATTTCAGACATTATATGACGGCGGTAATCGATGGACTTAATCCCGACTAGTTTACCGCTTTCTGAAAGTATGTCCATGAGCTGTTCAAATGTTGCACGGCCGGTTGTGCTGTAAGACAAAAGAACATACTCTGCATTTATATTTCGTATGAGCTTCTCGATAGCCTCCAGAGCGATATAACGAGTTGTCTTTTCGTTTTTTCGGAATTCTTCAAAGACGGAAGAGGAAAGTGTATCAGAAGAATCCAAACGACGGTTTGCCTTGCCAAATAGTTTTGGCTTGTCATTTAGGATGATAGTAGTCCAAATATGATAATAAGAACTATATCGAATGCGTGAAGGGGGCATTTTTTCATTATTCGATCCGTAAGGTGGGTCTAAATAAGCCAGATCGGCTTGTACGTGCGGTAGAAGGTCAAATATATCACCCATTAACACCTGATGATCTCCATGTGTTCTTAAAATACGTGGTACATCAAGAAGCAAGTCGTTGTACGAACGATCCGCCCACTCTTTGAGATAGGATACATAGTGTCCTAATGTGCTGTCAACTTTATCCAAGGCAAGTATTAAGCCAGTAAGTGCAACGTTTTTATCAATGGGAGAGAGGTCAAGTCTATCCAACTCTTCACGAATAGCATCTAATTTTCTCGTGTTCTTTAGTTGCCAAGGTCTTTTAATTCCACCCTCGCTTTCTGAAAGAACAGAACCATAATTTTCACTGTACCAACCATCAATAGGTTGCAAATTATTAAGATGGTCGAACAAAGGGACGTAATACTCGCGGTCTCGTTTTGAGAGCAAATAACATGACGCAAAGCATTGAGACCAAATAGAAATATCCGAAGAAATCACATCGTATCCATTTTGAGCAAAAGCTTGGGAAACACGCGTTGTGCCAGAAAACGCATCCCACACGCGCTTAACCCTCAGAGGTGACACTATATCTATTATTTCACCTATTAGCTTCTTTTTAGAACCTGCATACTTTATACCCTCAGTTTGCAAGGTATTATAAGCACAAGGAAATAACAATCCTTGAGTCATTTCACTTTTACTTACCGATGATCTCATCTATGTCTCTTTCTATGCAATTTAATGCCTGTTTATGACCCTTGCATGATGCAACCATTGCCTTTGAAAAAAGCAGTAACAATGCTTCATTATCATCATACGAAATCCAGTTTTTACACACGGGCTTAAAATATGGATACGCCCTTTCTGTATGTGTCCAAAACCCTCTTTGTAAGGCATTCGCGCTCGCTCCCCCATACCTTACTTCGGCAATGTATTCTCCTTTATCGTTTTCAAACAAAAATACTGGATGTTTACGATGCCTCTCCCCAGGTTCCACGTAAGATATTCTTCGTGTCGAATTTAAGGCCCGATCTATATCAAATATCAGAATGTTGCATGTGCGCTTCTTTTCGTCATATATGAGAGGCATAACATGAAGGTTTCGTAGCTTTTCGAAACACGAAGATGATAGGACAGAACACAATCTGTCACATTCAATTATCGGACAACTTTCCTGTTTGAGTTTAGGAAATAACTCGTTAGACTTATCCGTAGAAAGCTGTAATGGACCTACTCCATACGCTTTCAAACTTACAGAAAAATTCTTGCTAGTAACATCATTATTAACAACTATATCTTCTTCTCTTTCCTTCGCTCTGAATAAATCCTTTCCAACATGCTTTGAGCTAAAATCATACATATACTGGTTAATAAACTCGGATATTGCAATCTCGGCCATATCACCATGTGTTTTGTTTCCTATTCTTCTCATTGAAAAGATATTCTGGAGTGTCATCGCAAAAACATCCTTTCTTTTTTCGGAAAAAAGCGTAAACCGTTCTATGAAATCATCGAAATCGGACATTTTATTATGTTGAACTTAATTTAGAATTCAGTACCAATTTAGACTACCAATCATTGAGTAATCAGATTATGGTATAACGAGCGCACATTGTACCCTTTTTTACGGGGAGCATCAAGTCTTATTTAGACAAGTTCTACGCTGCTTTATTGACCGCTTGGCAAATGTAGGGAATAGCGGGACGGTTGGGGACATCCACTCGGCGCGTGTAGCTCTGAGCCGTCATGATGTGACGCACCAGCAGACGCATCTTCTCCGTGTATGTCTCCTTGGCGTACGTTGCGAAGTTGAACCAGAGCAGGTAGTTGTTCAGGTGCTTCGTGGAAACGCCGTTAAACTCCCGCACAAAGCGTTTCAGCCCGCCGTGGTAGGCGTTGATGTGCTGGATGCTGTAACAGCCCTTCTTGGAAGAAAAAGCATCCACCATCACGCGATTGAGTCCATGCTCGGAGGCGAGGCGATTGTACACCGATGCCCCATCCGCACACACCGTGGAAGCCTCTGCAATATGCCCACCAAGCACCGCCTCCAGCCCCGCATAAGAACCCTTGCCAGTCTCCGCGACCTTGGCAACGCTCTGCCCACTGCGGTTCACGGCACACGGTACACAGACTTGCTCAGACGAAAGCCCGCGCTTCCTCCCCTTGTGAAAGATCGACGTCCCGCGCTTGCGCGGCTTGCGACCAACGACATGACCGCCCTTGTACGACAAGCGAAAATACGTCTCATCCGCCTCCACGATGCCCGACAACGTGATGCTTTTCAGGATCACGTTGAGACTGTCGCATATCTTATGCCTCCACAAAAACGCCGTGTTCTTGTTCACCACGATCAACTCAGCCGTCTTCCGGACCGTCATCCCATGCAGAAAGCACGAGACAAACTCCCGCCACTTCTTCGGGGATAGCTTCGAGTTATACATGACCCCGCCAGTCGTCGCGGAGAACGTGCAGTGGCAGTGCTTACACTTGTACCTCTGCTTCCCCGTGGCTGACCTCCCGCACCGAGTCACCCCTTTACCCTTCGCCCCACAATGCGGACAAACATACCCATCCGCAAACTTCGCTTCCACAATAGCTTTCTGGTCAACCAACAGCGTTTGCTCGGTCACATATTCGATGAATTTCGCCCGCTCACCCATCGAGAGCTTCAGAAACTGCTTAATAACTTCCTGTGTGTTGGTTGTGATCATCGACTTCTTGGTTGTTCAACAAAACAATAATATCACATGTTGCCCGCTTTGTTAACACAAATTTGCACCAAATTCACAAAAATCAACACTGTGGTAGGACAGAGCCAATATAAAAACGGCGCCGTCGAAAAAAACGAAAGCGCCGTGAAAAATGGGACATGCTGCTCTGCCGTCCCTCTCTGCGCGAGAGCAGGGGTCAGGACTTGTAACGCAAACGCTTCTTATGCCGATTCTGGCGCATGCGCTTGCTGCGCTTGTGCTTATTGATTTTTGCCTTTCGCCTTTTCTTGAGGGATCCCATAATATGTTAATCTGGTAATTGATGAAGTCAACCGGCAGCGGCAGAGTCCGTCTCCGCATGACGGCGGCATATATATACCCGTTTGGCAGTATTTGTCAAGTGCATTCTGAAAATTCAATACGCTTTTCTTGTCAACGCTTGCCACGACAAATACGCCGCAAGCGCTGTCCGGCGATGAGCACAGGAATGAATCCCATGAGAAAGAGATAGATTCCGTCGCGCCAAATGGTGGACACGGAACCGGCGTCGGTCTCCTGGTCAATCCAGCCGAGAGGAGGGGCTTGGCGGGGAGAAAGGAAAAAACCCCGGCGTTCTTTGAGACGGGCATCTTTGCGAGCGGTCTTTACTCCTTCGCTGATGGCAACGAGACGACGGTTAGAGAAAAAGAACTCGAGAGGCTGATTTTTCGGAGTGAGCGTGCGTGATTCAAGACTCTTGGTAAGTTCTTGGAGTCGAGCCTCATCACCGCTCAAGGCTGTTTTGCGGGCGCTACGTAAAATCTCCTTTGCTTCGTCGGCATCGCGGGCAGTCGTGTTGAAAAGAAGAGCTGCGCGCTGGATGAATCGTATATCGTCATCACTGCCGTGTTCTTTGAGCTCATCTCGTACGTGGTCGATACGTCGGTTCTCAATTTCCCAAAGGTTATCCGCGCTCTGAGTCACAAAAATCATCTCAAAAGCATAGCGCAGCGGACAAAATTCAGCAATGAAAGGTACCGGACGAGTGAGAATATCGTGCGTTGCTTCATCTTGGTACGCTACGCGGTGTCTCAGGTTGGAGAGGGCCTGATTCACCTTCTCGGGCAGGAAGTCCGGCACATTGGGGGCAAACTCATTCATCTCCTCAAAACGCACAAGTGCTCCGGCAAGAAGTATTTGCGGCACAAGCAACAGCGGTACCACATTGAGCGCGGTTCTCTCCGAACGCACAAAGGCCGACACCATCAGCGAAAGAGCGATGCCCACGAAAGCCGTGAGTACCATGATGCCCAAATGAGGCCAGAACATTTCGTGGATACTCAAAACGGTATTGCCGACCAGAAGGTAGAGTGCACATTGTACGGCGGCAATACCTGTAAGGACCAAACACTTGGCCACTAAATAGCCGGTGACAAAGGGACGGTAGTTACTCTCTCTCCGCAGTAGCAAACGATCCCGCAGAATTTCGCAGGCGGAATCCGTAAGTCCGAAGAACATTGCCAGCACGAGTGAGAGAAAGAGGTACTCATTGATGTGAAGTGCTTTGTAAAATGTGTAGGGTGTGTCACTGGCAGCTCTCAAAGTACCGGCAATGAGCAAGGCGAGCAGCGGTCCCTCCAACAGCAGGGCATAAAGTCCCATCCGACTGCGCACTCGCCCCAACAGAGTGCGCTGCGCCCACAAATTGAAAAGGCGCAACAGCTCGGCAAGCGTGCGACGTGGCATTTTTTGGACACTCGGACGCGACTGCTGCTCTGCGGAGGCTGGTTGATCGGGGAAGTCAGAGTTCCTGCCGTCCTGTTCGTTGCCAGAGCGTCGGTAGGAGTAACTTTCGAAACGTTCTTGCCACATGCCGGGGCTGGGATTGGGGCGATCTCCCAGGCGAGCGTAAGGAGCTTCCAGCACTTCAAATACGTAGTCGGCACCACCGGCTGCTACCGATTCGCGGCTCACGTGCAAGCCCATCTCCCGCGCAGCCTCACGAAAATACTGCATCATCTCCGCCGGTGTCCCCCAAAACGCCATCTGTCCACTTGCATTGAGTACCATCACTTTGTGAAAGCGATTGAGAATACTTTGGGCAGGTCGGTGCAGGGTGCAGAGGAGAATTCGTCCAGCGGACATGCCCTCCAAAGTTTCGACTACGCGCTCGGCATCGCCGGAGGAGAGTCCGCTGATGGGTTCATCAATGAGGAAAACTTCTGCGGTGCCGGTGAGATCCAGACCGAGGTTGAGCCGAGATCGTTCGCCATCGGATATGGTTCGCTCGCCCGCACGCCCCACATGACGTTTGGCGAGCGATCCCAGCCCAACGAAGTTGAGCACGGCGAGCACGCGACGCATGCGGTCAACGTGATTCAGACGCGGGCGGCGCGCCACAGAGGCTTGATACACGTGTTCCCCCACGGTCAAGGCCTCGTCCAAAATGTCTTCGTGAGGGATGAAGGCAATGTGTTGGCGCAGCGATATGTTGTCCGGGGTGAGTATCTCTCCGTTGTAGCTCACGGAACCGAGAGAGGGAGAAAGATGCCCGGCGAGCAGGGCAAGCAAAGTTGATTTGCCGGAGCCGCTTGGACCGAGGATGCAGGCCATTTCTCCGCGTCGGAGAGAGAAGTCGATATTGTCCACCACACGACCGGAGCGCACAAAGTCACGAGTGAGTCCACGCGTCTCCATGGAATTAATGAGGCTGGATTCCTCATCCAATACGCCGGCGCTGAATCGGCAACGCAGAAACTGCACAGGGCTCAATTCAATGAGATCGCCGTCAAGCAGCTCCATTTCGCCGCGCACAGGGACACCGCGCACGGTAAGGGTGTGCGTATCACCCTCCAACACTCGCAGCTTGCCTCGATTGGAGGCGCGCGAGTAGCTCACCTCGAATACCATTCCCGGCGCCAGCCCCGGCGTTAGCATGAGTGCGCCCGGTTTGTTGGCATAGGGCAGGTTGGCGACTACCACCTTGCGTGTACGCGGATCAAGTTGAAAACTATGGCCGGAATCTCCGGAATCATGCAGATCCGTGAAGGTGTAGGGACCTGTGCCGCGCACATAGAATGGTGTGAAATAGGTGGCACAAACGGTATCGCCCTGTTGCATGGGCACGCCGTCCAGCAGGAAGTCAGCATCTTTACGCAAAATTTCCACTTCAACATGCACGCTGAAAATCACGCGCGCCACAGCATTGAGAGAGCGCTGACGGGAGATGGAAATGGAGTCCCCTTCCATACCGATGTAGCACACGTAGCGCACGCCCGCGTAGTAGGCGAGCATGAGTCCGCGAATTGCGGCGTAAGAAAAACTGCTCTCGGACAGCATCACGGATTGTCCTGAGGAGATGGGGATGACATCTCCTCGGTGCAGAGTATGGCCACGCACCGAAAGCGGTTTGTTGGAGTCATTGATGATAATGAGCAGGTTCACGCAGCGCAGGGCTCGGAACCGCACCCCGGCGTCCGCCGGTGAAAGTGTAACGATACCTCGACCTAAATTTTCTGAAAAGCGTATGCACTCAATGAGGGGCGGCAACGGCGCATTCGGGTCATGAAACAGAGCCTCTAAAGTTTCTGCGGCTCCGGGTAGCTGCAATCCTTCCGTCACCTGGGCAAAGAGGGTGGGATTGGTTAGGTCGCCGCCCACGCGATGAAGCATGGTGAGGATTTCCAGAGCTAACGAATATCGTTCAGCCTCAGTGCGGTTGGCAGCGGCCAGACGCAACGTGTGTTCCGGAGGATAAGCAGCGCGATAGGCTGTCTGGAACCTGTTTGCAATCCAGCTGTGCTCCACGTTCGGGAAATCGTAGCGCAGGATGTCCATGGTGGTGTCCATGTCCTCTGGCTCCAGACCGTCCACGCGACACATGATGGAAGCGAAGAGGTCCGCAATGATACCGGCGTGGGCTCGGCGAGTTTCAGACTTGGGCGCCAGTCGGTGAGGTGAGTGGTTGTAAAGGGAAACCAGACAACTATGAAGTTGCAGCAAAGAACGCTTGATGGCGGGCGCCCAAGCCGCCAGCCTTTGGCGCAGTTTTTTCAGCATGTCTGACCTCCTTTCCGGGCTGCGGGGCAACGCTCCTCCCAACCGAGAAAATTCCACTGTTTCGGAAAATCACGGCATTGCTGCGGCTTGACAGGTTGGATGCTGCATGTGTTGTCCGCCTGAAGCATGCAGCATGCGCCACCGTCAGCATCTACAAGAGACAAGCCTTGCCGGTTACGTTGCAGACGACAGTAAGTATTGATAAATTGCGCTTCATCCATGTGCAAATAAGAACTGATGGCTGACACGTCCGCATCCGTGAGACACACATCTCCCTCCCATCGGCAGCAGGCGCCGCAGAGGCAACAATGGTGTTCAAAGATCCGAGAGGCAGGGAGACTCATTTCTTGACTTCCCAAGGGCGATGTTTCGGTGTTGTGATGTGCGGCGGACGCACATAGACGGGGCAGGCGGGAAGAGCCGCAAGCCGACGTTGAGTTTCGGCGTTCAGTCCAAGCCAGTAGTCGATGAGAGACTGAGCTGTGGGAATCAGTCCGACATGCTGCAAACGAAGTCCTCCTTTGGTCAGCGTGTCGGCAGATTCGATACTACGAATATCCTCTCCGCTTTCCACAAGTTCGAGTACATCCTGTGTGCTTAGCACCTGCGGTTCTCCGCCAGGACGACGAAGAGCCCAGCCGCCTCGCTTCGCATTAGAAAGCACGCTGCATCCGCACATTGCAGATATCGGTTCCCACGAGCAAAGCGCCACCACCCGCGATCCGCGCACAAGCGCCAGCCCCTCAGCGGCGGCAAGCGCCACACGAACGCCTCCGTAGCTGCCCGGGCCGGCTCCTACGAGAATATCATCCAACGGCTCGTCTCCTAAGATCTCGAGCGCATCCTGAAGCGCCGGAAAAAGGAGGGAGTCATGATTGCGTGGAGCTGTCCAACTACGCTGCACGGAGGAAGGTCCATACAGCGCCAGAGAGGCCTGCTTCACAGAACACTCGATGGAGAGAATATTCATGCCTGCGGCGTCAACTTCATAGATACCCACTTACCACAGACCGCCCGTTGAAGCAAGGAAAATCCCCCTTCTCGGGCGGCGGATAAGGTGTCATGCTCTTGCTCGCGCAGAATGCCTGAAACGATAAGTATGCCCTCGGAACTGCGCGGCAGGTAGCTGCGCAACCGAGGAAACGCTTGCTGAAGCAGACCGGAAAAGAGGTTAGCCACCACAATTTCAGCGCGCTCGGATTCGTGCGGCAGCCATTCAAAAACATCCGCTTGGAATACATGCATGCCGGGGGCGCAGCCATTGCGTTCCACGTTACGCCTCGCCACTTCCACTGCAGCTGCATCAAAATCGAAACAGATGGCTTGTTTCGCACCGAGCCTCAGAGCTGTCACTCCCAAAATGCCTGAACCGCAACCCACATCGATGATTCTCCAATCTCGTTTGCGACGTGAATGAGCCTCGTCACAAAGCATGCGCAGACAGGTAGCTGTGGTACCGTGGTTGCCGGTGCCGAAGGCTCTTTCCGCCGGAAAATAGAGGACTTGCCGTTTGGGGTAGCGTTGCTGCATCGGTTTCACTTGAGAAGGAGAAGACACGATCACCAAACGGTTGCGGATAAGGAGAGGGGGAGAGTTTTCCGGAGCGGTGGCCGCCACCCAATCCCGATCCTCCAGTTTGGACATTTTACCTCCGAAAGCTGTGAGCAGAGCCGCAGCAGATGCTGCTTCTTCACAATAACACTGCACCAGTGACTTCTCAAAATCGGGCAGGGTGGTGAATACCACACCGACCACTCCACTGAGTTTTTCCGCCCACTGAGATTCATCGTTTTGCGTGATCTTCTTCTCCCAAATCCACATCGTGTTACCTGACAAGGTTAAGTTCTGCAATCGAAGCCCCGCCCCCTTCCAGCGCCGAAGTCCCAATAAAGCGGAAAAAGCGGGCCTTCAGAGGTCGCGGAAAACGGATCACTTGGAGGATGGGATTGGCGCGAACATTCGAAAACTCGCCATCGGCTGCTTTTTTCCACGATGAGCCATCGGCACTGACTTCAACGCGAAAATGGTCAGTCATTCCCTTGACGTTTCCGTCCTGCTTCGGCAAGTACGTGAATCCGGAAAATTCGGTGAGCTGTCCAAGGTCAATGACAAGGCTGTTTTCATTGCTCTCCCAGTAAGTACTGTCATCGCCGTCCCATGCCTTGTCGGCTCCGGGAGCGCTGCTTTTCCAGCCTTCTCGGGGCAATGCGTCAGCAATGCCAGGCGGCGAATGCTGAGGCGCAGTCGCTATTGGAGCAGAGGGGTAGCGCAGAAGGGAAATTTCGCTGAGGCACGGACAAGCGCGAGAATCGGTGATGACGACCCGCACACGGTCGGTGATAATGGGTGCGGACAATTTACGCATCACTTGGTTACCGATGCTTCGGCCTTCGTCATCAATCACTCGCCAATTTCCTTGCTGCCACGCTTCGATACGGAAAGCTTTGACGCGCTGCCCGAGGCGTATTTGTTCACGGAGACGAATGACGTCAAAAGAAACAGGATCCGGAAGTTGCACCTCCACCCAGCAGCCTTTTGCCGTGTGCTCCTCAGGACACCAGTACGAATCCATATCACCGTCCGTCACATTGGCAGCCGCGAACTTGCTTGAATTGCCTCGCACTTCACTGGCGTTTGCTTTGGCATGGAGAGCGTAGTCTTTCGAAAGCAGTGCTCGTCGCATTTGACCGAGAGTCTTCAAAGATGCAAGATCCGCCGGGTCAATGTTCCCGGAGCGATCCGAAGCAACATTCAGGATCAGGTTGGCGCCGCGCCCTACGCTGTCCATGTACACTTGCATGAGTTGCTCCGGAGACTTCACGCGAGAGGCTTGTCCCGGATGCCAGAACCAGCCCGCATGATTGATGGTGGTATCGGCTTCCAACGAGATCCACTTTTCATTCGGAGAGTCCATGTTGATGAGATTCCAGCAGGGGTACTGCACAAAACCTCGCTC
The DNA here is from genome assembly GCA_947629715.1 of uncultured Akkermansia sp. Lineage (GTDB taxonomy): Bacteria > Verrucomicrobiota > Verrucomicrobiia > Verrucomicrobiales > Akkermansiaceae > Akkermansia. The sequence continues at coordinate 9,213 of CANRET010000034.1, read as the reverse complement.
CGATCCTCCCCACTGGACGTCTCCATTTCTGGCAGCGCCCCAAATGATGCAATTCGGCTGCAGGGACCGTATGAGTTTCACGATGTGCGGGAAATTGTAGTAACCCTCCCCACTGATTTTGCGGGTTTCTTTAGCTCCACCGTAGAAGCCGTCACCACCATTGGCACCATCGAACCATATTTCGAAAATAGGACCGTATTGAGTGAGCAGCTCTCGGATCTGTCGCTCGTAAACTTTCAAATAGCCGGGACGACCGTATTCCGCGCAGTTGCGGTCCCAAGGGGAGAGATAGACACCGAACTTGAGACCGTACTTTTTGCAGGCCCTGGCAAACTCTTTCACTACATCCCCCTTGCCATTGCGCCATGGGGAAAGGGTAACATTGTACTTTGTTGCTTTTGTGGGCCACAGGCAAAACCCATCGTGGTGCTTGGCCGTGTAAATCATGGCGGTCATACCGGCATCCTTGAACGCTCTGACTGTCGCCTCTGCATTGAAATCTGCAGGATTAAAGAGCTTGGGATCCTCATTGCCGTATCCCCATTCCCTATCGGTGAAAGTGTTGATGCCGAAGTGCACGAAAGCATACCATTCCATGCGCAGCCACCTGACTTGCCTTTCGGTAGGGATGGCGCCACAGGGTTCCGGCGCTTTAATTTTGCTTTCCTGACCAGAGAGCAAACCGCTGAACACAGTCCACACGATCACGACAAACTGCATGCGGCGCCATCGAATATGTGTCATACGTTTCAAATCTTTACCTAATCTAGTAACTGACCATCCAGTCCCTGCGCATCCTCAAAGCTCAGGATGAACAGACGACCGTCCTCGCAGATGCGTCCATAGAAGAAAGAATGCGGATCAGCCGGGTCAGCAGGAGCAATCTCAATAGTCACGTTGCACTTTTCAACCCTGTGTTCACCGGTTGCCATTTCACGGTACGCCTGATCTGTAGAAGTACTCTCAGTGAGCATCTCTCGTACTTGATTCAAGGTAGGCGGTCCCTGTCGAACAATGTGGTCAGTCTGCCGATCATCGCCTACCACGACACCTTCCACATCGGAGTAATCTGTGAGTTCAAGCTGCAGCGAAACGCTGAAAACAGGGTGCTGCAAAGCTGTCAGCGCATCTTCATCCGTCTTTGGAAGCCATTGTTTGACGCGAATGTTCTGCAGGTGGCGCACATAATAATTGGTGCGGTGGGGATTGATGCGCGGGGTGATATCTTCATCGCCCAAGGTTCCGGTCCACTCCTCACCGATATAGTCATAATGCAGAACCAGCGGGCACTTCACGTAATGGAGGGTCATTGTGCGCAGCGCCGAAACGGGAAAAAGAGTTAAGTTGCGTTTGCGCCAGTTCTCCGGAGAAAATGAGAAAAGCTTAGTAAACTTGGGACTGAGGCGATACACGCTATGAGCATTCTGCTCCATGCCTACCCAATAAACTGTACCGGGAGCTCCTTCCCGAACGTTGACCGCACGATGACGTTTCATACGAAAAACACGCGCTGCTCGATCCCTCACCAGCGGCAGGTCTTCCCCGAACAGTGCAGCTCGCACTGCACATTCACGCGGCTGAATCATCATCAGATAATCCGGAGCGTCAAGCCCATAGCGGCGCTCCATCTCCTCCGAGCTTTCTCCCGGAGTGAGATCATGGAGGAACTCGACGACAGGAACGGAGCTCATGCTGTTGAGAAAGTTTGTCACGATCTCCGTGTCGGCCTCCTCAAAGGGATGCCCCTGAACCGAGAACATCCAGACGTCACTCACTTGACCTTCGCTGTCCCCGGGAATCAGCCGCAACCGCAGTGGATATCTGGAGAATCGCGAGGTTACCAGCACTTTGTCAATATCCCTGGTCCCGATATTGGAGAAGTGCTTGGAGCGAAGTTCATTGAGATTGATCGGAAGGTCTGCCCAGTACACCCAATGCAACGAGTTATGTATCTGCTCCTGTATTGCACCGGGAAACAGGGGCAAGGAAAGTATCTCATTAACAATTTTTGAGTAGCCGCCCCGCCTTTGCATGCGCGGCTCTACCGGGAGCGTGAATACTGCGGGACGATCATTCGTCCTGGCATAGCACAGAAGCTGTCCATCAGATGGAGAATGAAAGGGTTCATAGATCATCAACTCACGACTCTCTCCTCCTTCCAAGGTGATTCGCAACGTGAGAGCAGGTCGGTCGGGCATCTCAACTTCTGATTGCTCCACAATGCGCATAGCCCGCATACGCGAAAGCCCTTGGAGAAGACTTTCCACCCGGTCGGCATCCGTCTCACTGATGGTGGGAGAGAGGATGGCCCACTGACTTTGCGCGCTGGCGCGAGATAGTTTGAGAGGAGGAGCTTGCTTCCCTTCAGGCAGATGGCGGATAATTTCAATGCCCAGGACATCATCCGGATCTGCGTGCAGAGGGTGTGAATCTCTCAGACCCTGTAAACCGTTCTTGAAGATGGAAAGGATATTGCCGCTCACGACGTGAACGCGTTTGTCTCGTCCGTAGAAATCCGTGCGCAAGTACGTGGTCGGCAGCAAACGTTCGCCATCCTCTGCATCCGCTAACCAGGGGGATGCGCTTCCGAGGGTATAGCGGGCAAGTGTGGTGTGTTCTCCATTGCCGGCGGGCGCTTTCAGTGTGATCGTGTGCGGAGAAGTCTCCACTCCGAATTCGCGCATGCTTGTTCTCGTGGTGCGATTGAGCGGCAGCGTGTCCACCAAGCGAGCCCGAATCGTGAAGTCCATGATAGACTGCACGGCTTCCGGCGACATGCGATCCACAAAGGGGAACGTAATCCACCATGAGCCATCATCTTTTTTCTCGCACTCGATCGTATCGTGCAGGTCGCTGATGCGCATCCAATTTACTTCATCGATGCGTCCCATGTTCTCAGGTGGGAAGAGCGACATGCCCGGACGAAAATGGTACCAGCCCGTGAGCCGCGCTAAGCTGCCATCTATGAACAGTACGATACTCGCCCCCACGCTCATTATTGCGAGCAGCAGAAGCGACGCTGTCATCATGGCTTTTCTCATATCAACGAAGTTTCACAGGGGGGAGCAGGGCGGAGGATTAGTGGCGGCGTGTTTGCCAGATCATGAACGCAATGAGCAGCGCCAACAGGGGCATCACCAGCAGAGTGAGCGTTTCAAGTGCGCTGCGGGAATGGCGATTCAGGTCAATTTTCATCGTGAGGTCCTGATTGGCGCTTTTGCCACCGTACTCCGGACGATTGCTCATCCATGCCCAAAGGGTATGCAAATAATCCTGCTGTTCAGTGCGAGCATTGCTGCGGAGCAACATCTCCACATTTCCCAGCACCAGAAGGGTCCCCATATCGTTTGCGTTGCGGCGCCCCCCTTTGGTGGTGACCGAAGCCAGGCAGAGGGGTCCGGGAATGTCCTCCTGCGGGTCAAAGCGAGGCTCAAGCATATTGCGAGTTTCACCGTAATACTCGCTCGTACTCATGAGAATAGGGTAGCTGTTCAGCTTGCGCAGGGTGGCCTCGTTTTCATCTCCATATTCCAAAGTAAATGACATCGACTGTCCCTCTACGTGGGTTGTACTGTTCCAAAATCTTTTAGTGCAATCCAAACTTTTCGGGAAAACCGCCGTGATGTCGTAGTAGGCGCGACGTCGATCACGCAGTAGCACGCGGTCAGAATTGGGACGTACTCCCTGCTCACGCAAAAATCTGTACAGACGGGGCAGGCGAGTGTTGGTGGGATCCAAAGCAACGAAGATGCAGCGGCGCCCCTGTTCTCTCTCCCAAAACTCTCGCACTATTCTCACCTCATCATCGGTAAAATCAACTTGGGGCGAAACGATGAGAAGCCCCTCTGCATCCGTCGGCAGAGTCTCTAACCCGGCAAGAGTAACCCACGAGAGTTGGATGTTGAGAGAGGAAACAATGCGACCGATGTTTTCCAGAAGGCTTTGGTCATCGCGGGAAACTCCCCCTTTGCCCTCTACGACGTACATGCGTCGCATATCACCCTCCACGGCTTCAGTGATGGCGGAGCATACGACTTCGTCCATCATGAGTGCCACGGCGCGACGACTCTCATCCGGCAAAGTTTCATATTTCACGAAGGAAGTACCGGGACGAATGCGCACGTGTTTGCGATCGCTTTTTTCTTCCTCAAAGGTCTTGAGGGAGACGGTGGAATCCTTTCGAGCGTCAATGACGCAAAGATCCTGCTTGAAATCGACACCGTAGATTTGCGAGATCTCGCGAGCCCGATTGGGTTGACGGATGGGATCAAAGCACTCCAGCTCAATCTTGCCTCCGCCGTGGCGCACATATTCTTCCAAGAGGCTGCGCATGCGCGCGTAGTTCGGAGTGGATTTTTTGAAGGCGAAGATAACACGGATAGGAGTCTCGCGGTTGCGGATGCGCTGACTTTGCAGCACGTTCATGGTGCGCTCGGAAATGGTATATCGTTCCTCCTCTGTCAGATCTTTGCGCCCATACTCATGACAGGCGATATAATTGCACGCCAATACGGTGATGGAAAGCAGAATAAGGTTCAGCCAGGCCAAAGGCGAGCCTTTTATGCGACGCGCCGCAGGGTTGATGTCCGGTATTTGTTGGTGGCTCATGGTCAAAAATCAGAGTTTATGTCAGGGCTGGGATCAGCGGGTCCACCGGCGATAGTCCACAACACGTTTCACCAGGGCGAGGGTGAGCAAGGCCATGCTCAGATAGAACACCAGCGGACGCGTATCCACCAGTCCTCGCGAGAACGAACTCACGTGCTCAGTGCACGATATGTAGTGAAAGATGGGGGCTGCAGGAAATTCTCCCCACAGCTCGGTGATACGCCCCAAAAAGTAGAAGGAGATCATGAAGCTCGTGCAGAGTATGCCAGCGATAATCTGACTGCGAGTCATCGCCGAACAAAGCAAGCCGACAGCAATGAAGAAGGCTCCGCTCAGAGCAAGGATGGCGTACGGCCCTATCCAATCTGCAAGCAAGTAGGTGATCTCTCCCTCGGCTGTTATGCCATAGCGCCACTCCGTATACATGTTGGCAAGGTGACTCATCCACGGGTAAAGGAGCAGCGGCGTCCAGAGGATCAAGTAAAAGGTATATGAGGCCAAGTACTTGCCAAGAATAATCTGCATTGTCGTCACCGGCGCGGTGAGCAGTCCCTCCAGAGTTCCTTGCCTCTCTTCCTCAGCAAAGCTGCGCATCGTAATAAGGGGGAAGATGAAGATAAAGTAGAACCAGAAATTGATGTTGTTGAGCATGTAATACATCACCCCCTCTCCGACGGCTTTGGACATGACTTGTATAACCGTTTGCAAACAAAAGCCAAGCAGAGCCATGGTACAAGCCATGATAACCCAGCCGAAGGGCGTGGAAAAATACACGCGGAGTTCCCGAAAGTAGAGAGTTCGCAGGGTGCCGAACCAGCTGGTGCGTCGTGTGATGGCAGGAGGTTCTTTTCCGGTGGTGTTTGGCTTGCTCATAAAGGGGATGATGCAGTTAACAGAATGAGAAAGAGGGCAGGGCGTCAGTCATGGCGTGTCATTTCCACAAAAACCTCCTCCAAACTCGGTATGTGGCGATACACATGGCGCAGCGGATAGTCGTAGCGATGAATGACGGCAACGGCCTTTTCCCGCGTATCAGTTCCGGGTTCCGCCCGTACCACCAAGCGCTGCCAACCGCCGGGCAGGGTTGTTTCATAGATCACTTTCTTGACTGCCGGGATTTCTGCCAAATCCTTCATCACCCCTTCCAAATCTCCTTTGTACTCAAGAGAAACTCGTCCTGCCGCGCGCAAATTGCCTGTCAGATTAGCCGGGGTATCCGCAGCTTTAATTTCTCCGTTGTCAATGATAATCACCTTGTTGCATATCATCTCCACTTCGCTGAGTATGTGCGTGGAGAGGATGACCGTATGCTCCTCCGCCAGAGAGCGTATCAATTCGCGTATTTGCCGTATTTGGTTGGGATCCAATCCATTAGTTGGTTCGTCCAAGATGAGCAATTCCGGCTCTCCGAGCAAGGCATCCGCCAACCCGACTCGCTGTCTGTACCCCTTTGACAATGTGCTTATCATGCTCTTACGCTTGTCATCCAAGCCACAACGATCCATCGCGTAACCTACCTGTTGACGTACAGATTTGCCACTCAACCCCTTCAACCTTGCCCTGTAGTACAGGTACTCATACACTCGCATGTCATCGTAGAGGGGAACATTCTCGGGCATGTACCCCAAGTGCCTCCGTGCCTCCAGCGGCTCATCAATAATGTCGTGTCCGGCGATATTCGCTGTGCCCGCTGTCGGAGGCAAATACCCGGTCAGCATTTTCATTGTTGTCGTCTTTCCGGCCCCATTCGGTCCCAAAAATCCTACAATCTCGCTGCGCTCCACAGTGAAACTCACATCCTTTACCGCCATCGTCCTCCCGAATTCTTTGTACAAGTGTTCTGTGGTCACCATGCTCATGCTTGTGCGGCTTGTTCCCGTGAACCCATTCTACCATACGTGCTCCCGTTGACAAGTTCTATCTCCTTTCAGCAAGCTCTTTTTCAGCTTTTCTGTTTTGCATTACATATATTATGCGAAGTAAGAAATTTGGATTTGCCTTTGAAAATAATTCGTTTATATCTACCACTCCCCCGCCATTAAGAATCGTTGAAAGCACGTGAGCGAGAAGACAGAAAAAGTGGAAACGAAAGCACACGCAGAAAAATTAGGCAAAATAAAAATGTGTGAAATGGAAAGGAAAAGTGGACATCTTTGCTTGACGCGCATACATGAAAAGCGTAACATGGAGACACGATGGTCAAGTGCAAGATAACATACCGCGGATCATTACATTGCGAGCTGGAGCATAAAAATTCCGGTGCCCAAGTGAGCACGGATGCGCCGACGGACAATCACGGCAAGGGAGAGTCCTTTTCACCAACGGATTTGATGTGTTCTGCAACAGCGGCTTGCATGACCACAATCATGGGAATCTATGCGGCGGAGCATGGAATCGATTTGCGGGGATTATGGATGGATGTGACCAAAGAAATGAGCGCAAATCCCCGCAGAATAGCTCGAATCACCGTGGAACTTCACGTTCCCTTGCCTGCTGATTCTCCCCATTGCAACGCTCTCAAGGAATGCGCCAAGGGCAGTCCGGCAATGCGCAGTTTGCATCCGGACATTGAAGTACCGCTCATCTGGCATTGGGAAGGATAACGTGTACATGAATCGACGTCTCTACATTTACATTGGCGTACCGCTGTTCGTTCTGCTCAGCTGCAGCTCGGCGTTGGAGTCGTTGTTCGGGCAGGCTTCTGTGCTTGTGGTGGCCAGCATGCTCATTGTAGTGGCATGGGGGGTGGTCTGGATGCGTCTCTACCGCCGCAATGCCCATCCAGAGCTGGCGGTGCTTATGATTCTCCCCTTTGCAACGTATTACATTGTGCATCAGACCGGATCGCCGGTATTTTCCACGTACCCATCGTGGGCAAATTTATACGCACTGTCATGGGCAGCGTTCGTTGCTGTGGGAATATATTCTCTGCTCCCTGATCGCGGGAGCAATGAAAAAACGCCAAGCTGGCGTCGCGACCCGGTATTTTTGCTCATGCTGCCGCTTATCGTCATCTTCTCGCTGAGTTGTTTCGTAAATTATTATTCTGCGCTCACCGCAGGATGAACATTCTTTAACCTCTCACCCCATTACCACCCATTATGCGTCTATCCATATTCGTCATGCTGTCCCTTGGCCTTTGCTGCCTTTCTCAAGCAAGCGCCTCTGTCACCCGGGCTGGTGTTCGCATACATCGCCTCAATCAGACACCACCCACTCCACATCCCGTGGTGAAAAGCTCGAACATGGCCAAGCCTGTGGCGCCTGCTCCCGGTTCGGCGGTTAAGACCCTGCCTATTGCTCAGGTTCGTCCGGCTGCCGTGCCGCCTGCAACACCCGCTCCAACCGCAGTAGCACCGGTTGCCCCGAAGACGGTGCCTGTCGCAACGTCGCTCGTACCTGATCCTCAGCAGATATCGACACGTCCGGTCCCGAGTTATTCTACGCCTGTCCCTCCTCAAGGCCGTCAAGAAGCGTCAACATCACGCGCCAACGTCGTCGCGAAGCCTGTGGCTCCTCCTCCGTCAGCGCCGCAGAGGACTGTTGTCCCGCCCTCTGCGGTCAAACCCGCCGCAGCGCCGACGCCCTCTGCACAACCACCTAAGAAACGCCGCCGCCTGCCGATAGCTCCGGTAGCGGATGGCAGCACGAGTCTGCCCCCCATTCCAGACAATCTCATTGCCGCTCCGGCGCAACTCTGAGTTTCCTCGCTACATTCCGATGTCGGACAAGGAACGACTGGATGTTCTCTTGCACCGCGCCGGGCTTGCTCCTTCTCGGGAGCAAGCCCAGCGTCTTATCTTGGCAGGGGAAGTATCGGTGGATGGGCATGTGTTCACCAAACCGGGAGTTAAGGTGGACAGCTCCCTGCCCCTTGCCGTCAAAACTCCCCCGAAATATGTGAGCCGAGGCGGTCTGAAGTTGGAGGGCGCGCTGGCCGCTTTCCCGGTCTCCCCGCAGGGCAAGGTGTGTCTGGATATCGGCTCGTCCACCGGTGGCTTCACGGATTGTTTGCTGCAAAACGGCGCGCTGCGCGTGCATGCGGTAGATGTAGGCACCAATCAACTTGTCTGGAAGCTGCGCAGTGACCCTCGCGTTATCGTACGTGAACAATTCAACGCTCGCTACCTCACGCCGGATGACCTTGGTGAAAAAGTGCAACTCGTTGTGAGCGATGTCTCCTTCATCTCCCTCACCAAAATCCTGCCTGCGGCGTACGGATGCCTCGAGCCGGAGGGGGATATGCTCGTGCTCGTGAAACCGCAGTTTGAGCTTCAACCACAAGACATTGATCCAGGAGGCATTGTGCGTGACCCTGTCTTGCACGAACGCGCTGTCCGAAAAATCCGTGACTTCGTGACTGATGAGTTGCACCGCTCCTGGATGGGAGTGGCTCCCTCACCCATCACCGGCATGGAGGGCAACAAAGAGTTCCTCGCCTGGCTGCGCTAGCAAAAACGCAATCAAGTTCTGCTTGCGCGGGTGCGCTGCGCGTGGTACAATCCGCGCGCTATGTTTTACATCACCTCAGCCATCGACTACACGAACGGCGCTCCCCATATCGGGCATGCGTACGAAAAGGTACTTGCAGACGTGTTAGCTCGC
>CANRET010000033.1 GCA_947629715.1 uncultured Akkermansia sp. | reverse complement strand
TGTTGGACGTAGTGTTCAACGAAGATCGAGGACGCAAGAGGAAAGGGAACAGTGCAGAGAACTTTTCGAGAGTTTTGAGATTCGCGCTTGTACTTATTAAACAGTACAAGACGCGTCATGAGGGACTGAAAGTGCCACTCCAGAGGCTGAGACTGAGGGCAACGTGGGATACGGATGTACTTGATGATATATTGTTTGGCAACGAGTTAGACCATAAGTGAACCTCTTGTCTCTTTCCTTAAAATGAATCCAGTTTTCAAATGCGTTTGCCCTGTCATTCTTACGCCTTGCATTGCCGGAGTTTTTGTGCTATGTTAGGTGCATGGATGAGGATGCTCCACAGCAAGATGAGGAGGTTCATACTCATGAGTTGGAAAAGTTCGCCGATCGCACGCGACGCAGCCTCATCCTGAAGTTGTCTGATTGGAAAGACCGCAAGAGCTGGGACGAATTCTACAGAACCTACTGGCGCCCGATCTATTCTGTGGCCATTCAAGCAGGTCTGCGCGATCATGAAGCTTGGGATGTGGTGCAGGAAGTGGTCATCTACATCGCCAAGCAATCTCGAAAACAAGTCTATGATCCCGAGAGAGGCTCCTTTAAGTCCTGGCTTTGGAAAATCACCAGTTGGCGCATCAATGATCAGTTCCGCGCACGCAGTAAAGACACGTCTGCCGCAACAACGTCTGCCTCTTTGCCCCCTTCCTCGTCACTGGACTTCGTACCGGACCTGGGTTCTTCCTCCTTTGAAAAAATATGGGACAAAGAGTGGCAGCGAAACATCATGAAAGCTGCGCTTGAACGCGTAAAAACCAAGGTCTCCCCAAAACAATTTCAGATATTTGACTACAACGTCATCCGCGGCATGGGTCCCTCCGAGGTGCATAAAAAACTCGGCGTGTCACTGGCTCAAGTTTACATAGCAAAGCACCGCGTGGGCGCCCTGCTCAAAAAAGAGGCAGACTTTATCCGATCCCAAGAGGATTCAGGCGAGAGCAAATAAGCCCTACCAGGGATCTCGGAGTCACCTCCCAAATCAGAAGCTTTTCTTCCCCGGATAACGGAGACGCAACGTTACTATCGGGACGAGAGAAGAAGGTGGAGAGGAATTCGCCTCTCAGAATCTTGCCGGCAGCCACGAAACAGAGATCCGGCATTCATCGGAATTGCGGAGAGATCAGCGTAGGACATTACGGGTGGCGGAACGTATGAAACGCATTGCCGTGAGATCCTCTGCCTCATGGCTCACCGTACACTTACTCCACCGTCAATGGTAAACTCACTGCCGGTAATCCATACAGCGGCGTCGGATAGCAAATAAGCAACAAGATGAGCCACCTCTTCCGATTTGCCGTAACGACCGTAAAGGTAATGTTTTTTGTCCTCTTCTGTGAAGTCCTCTCCCCGATCTCCCGACGTGAGGGGAGTATCGATCATCCCGGGGCAAACAGCATTGAAGCGCATCCCTCTGAACTTCAACTCGACGGATAAGTCACGCGCATAGTGAGCCAACGCCGCCTTTGTGCTCCCGTAAAAACTATGCATTAGCGTATGCGTGTTTTTAGAGATAGAAGACATCATAACTGTGGAAGAACCCTTATTGAGCTTGTGTTTTTTCAACAACAGGGTTTGCAAATTAACGATCGAAAAATAGTTTGTTTCAAAGAGAACTCGTATTTTATCCATACTGGCATAACCGCACAGCATCGTAGTTCCGATCCCCGCACTATGCGATACACCATCCAGCTTGGGCAGTTGCTCGACCAAAGCGGTAACAGCATCGGAGTCGGTGAGGTCAGCAGAAATGATGGAATGTCCTTCGCCATGCATAGCAGCGAGAGTTTCCTGCAGACGCTCCACACTACGCGCAGTGAGGATGCAGGTAGCGCCGAGTTTGGAACACTCGATGGCAATGGCGCGACCAATGCCGGAGGAAGCTCCGGTAACGAGAATGACCTTTCCGGTCAAATCCATGGGGTTGTATGTTGATGTCATAGTAGGTTTAAAGTTGTCCTAAATGTCCATTTCGATCATGCGACAGAAGTCGAGCAGCCCAAGGCGCAAGATCGTGGAGGACCAGATAAGCCCTTCCCCAAAGCCGGCAAGGCAGAGAGGGACTTCTTCCTTTTCAGGACGCTGTCCGAAGTTATGAGTAATGCAGCAGGGGATGGTGGAGCTGATGGAGTTGCCAAATGTCTCAACGATATTGGCGGGAATCCTTTCTGAATCGATGCCCAGTTTCTTTGCCACACAGTTGAGAATAAATTTATTCGGCTGGTGGCAAATGAAGGCTTCCACATGATTGTAGCTCACCCCATAGTGTGCGAAGAGATCAACGAGCATCCCCGGAACCTCACGCATGACGAAGTTGAACACGGCATCGCCCTGCATCCGGATGTGGTGGCGTGTCATAAAATTGCCGGGAGTTTCCTCACGCATCTGAATGGTTTGCTCACTTGCAGGTTCCTTGAGTCCGCCTGCGGGCTGCCAGATACTCAATGCCTCGCGCCCGTCCATCTTCATGAACACGTGAATCGGATCGCTCGGTCGGTTCTCAAAGATGGTGATGGCGGCGGCGTCTCCCATGAGCGGGTACGAGGCGCGATCTCGCGGGGAATGCGTGCGACTCGCGACATCTGCCGTTACAATCGCAACCTTGCGGATCTCCGGCTGCTCAAGAAGCTGCATAGCTTGCACCAATCCAACCATGAAGCCCGCGCAGCCCTGATTAATGTCCAGACAGAGCATATCCTGCTTCATACCAAGACGGCCCTGAAGGATATTCGAGTTGGGCGGCACGAGGTAATCCGGAGAGTTCGTGAGCAAGATGAGCGCATCCACCTCTCCCGGGGTTAGCAATCCTTCCGAGAAAAGACGCTCGAAGCCGTGGCAAATGAGGTCGGAGATACAAGCGTCTGTCCTTCGACAAATATGCCGCTCGTTGTATCCCATCACCTTCTGGAGCTGCACACTCTGCGCACGGGAAAAGGCGTAGTTATCCATCTCATCTTCAAAGCGTACCCGGTGTTGCGGCACGATGGTGAGCATGCCGGTAATTTGCTTGTTCTGGAAGTGAAAGTACATGGATTGAAAGGAAAAGATTATCTCATGAGGCGGCGTTGGAGTTTTCCGGAATCCGTGCGCGCAAGCTTCTCTCGCCACTCGATGATGCGCGGCACCTTAAAGCGTTCCAAGCGGTCTGCCACAACCGCCTGTATCTGTTCATCTGTCGGACGCGGCACGGCGGGAGCAGCCACCAGGATTGCCTTCACCACCTCGCCAAGGATTCCCTTCGGGTCCGGAGCCGGGACACACGCACTCTCCGCCACGCCGGGCACAAGGTTCAGCACAGCTTCCACCTCTTCCGGACTCACCTTTTCACTGCCCACATTAATCATATCCTTCATACGCCCGCTCAAGTGTACATAACCCTCAGTATCCACGTATCCCCAATCGCCACTGCGGAAGAAATTGCCGAAAAAAACGTCCCCTCGTGGCGTATGCAGATACCCCTTCATCACATGCGGGCCGCGAATGCAAATCTCGCCTTCTTGTCCGAGCGGCAGAGGGGTACCGTACTGATCACACACACGCACTTCCACCCCAGCGCAGGGACGCCCCACGCTATCGCAGTGAGCCACCTCGCTGTGCAACTCAACAAACGTTGAACGTGATGCCTCTGTGAGCCCATAGTAAACACATATGCGCGTTTGCGGGAAAAGCTGAAGAAGCCGATCACGCGCTGCAGGAAGTAGTGTTGCCCCTCCTATTTCCATGTACCGCAACCGAGCTGCAGCAGCCAAAGCTTTTGCCCCCCCGGAGCTCTCCATGTACGACCACGCCGCTGGCACGAGTGCAAGCCCGGTGACCCCGTAGTGCTGAAGCATTTCACACACGTTCATCGTGTTGCTGAACCCAGGCGCCATCACCGCCGCGCCTCCAACCGCCAGCATACAGCGCACTCTACCCATGCCAAACGAGTGATGCACGGGCAGTGCCACCAAATCTACATCTTGTCCAGTTGTCTGCAAGAATGCGTTGATGTGCGCAGCAGCAGCAGCCAGATTCCCATGTGTGAGTTGCACCCCCTTCGGAGTACCGGTGGTACCGGTGGTAAACATGATCTCAGCCACATCATCGCGCGATAAAGCGGGGAAATCGAGCTGCCCTCCTGAATGCGGCAACTTCACCTCCTCCCACGGCACATCAGCATACGCTGTTGCCCCCACGCTCAACTTCGGCTGCACTTGACACATGATCGCCTCGTAACGCGCCTGTTTGATTCCCGGGTCCATGTTCAGCACAATGCCCCCCATAAGCTGCGCCCCGAAGTAAAGTACAAAAAACTCCCGCCGCTTTTCAGCGTAGAGTCCAAGCACATCCCCTGCTTTTATCCCGCGTTCATGCAACCATGCAGCAGCTCGCAGCATATCGTCCCACAGTTCCTCATAAGTGATTGATCGATCATTCACCACCAGAGCCACCTGTCCGGGCCTTTGTCGCGCATGCAGGCGAAGCACCTCTGGTAGCAACATGTCTTCCGTTCCAGCAGCGGGGGCAGCTTTTGCCACCGGCAAGAATGCTCCCCTGTTTGTTTCAGAGGCTGTTTCTGCCGGAAGCTCACCGCGCGTTACATATTCCTCGATGGCAGACACACTGCTTAACCGCATCAACTGCTCTTCCGGAATGTGCAGCTTGTACTTTTCCTCCAGCGTGGACACAATAGCCAACTGCGCCAACGAGTCCCATTTCGGAATACTTCCCGCAGCCAAATCGTCCGACACACGATCTTCCGGTATCCCAAGAATATCGGCTATTTCGCGGCGGATTTCATCGACGCCGGAGCGCATATATCGTTTACTACCGCCTCTCGTTGATGGCTCGCGCGATATCCGCGAAGGTTTGAAGTTTGCGAAAGTCCGCCGCGCTGATAATAACGTCATACTCGTCATCAATCATGGCGATGGTGGAGAGATAGGCGAGGGAGGACCACTCCGGCAGCTCACGAAACTCTTCATCCGGGCTGAGAGTGCGATCTTCGATTTCGAGTACTTCTTGCATCTGGGCAAGGAATCGGCTCTGATTCATCATAGTTTGGTTTTGGGTTAATAAGAAAAAGATTACTCCATTTCAATGAGTGGCGGGATAACGCAATTCTGCAGCGTGAGCGATACAGTGCCCCAGGAAAGTCCCACGCCAAAGCCGCAGGCGATGATCTTGTGTGATGCGCCATCCGTGAGCTGCTCACGGATTTGGGTCACCATGGTGAGCGGAATCGAGGCAGAGGAATTATTGCCGAAGTCGTGCAAAGAGTACGGGCACTTCTCCGGCGGGATTTTGCATTTCTTACGAATTTGCTCATTCATCATGAGATTCGCCTGATGGAAAAGGAAATAGTCCACATCTTCCACGCTCTGCCCCGTGCGCTGCAACATGCCTTTGACAGCGCGAGGCGCCTGTGAAATGCCGAACACGAATACCGCCGCGCCATCCATCGTTGTATCAATTGCGCGATGGGCCTGTCCGAATTCGTCCACAGTGTATTGAGAGTGTTCTTTCTTGACAGGCTCGCGCGTGCCTCCAGCACGGCGGATAATAGCCTCATATCCTGTACCATCCGTGTAAGTATCGATCGTCATGGCAGCGGCAGAAGAGTCATATTCCAATGCTGTGGCTGTTCCGGCATCGCCGAAGAGAGGCGTTGCCTTTGATTCGTTCTCCGGAACACGCTGAGGCGAAATCGCAATGCCGCGCGCATCCCCCATGAGCAGGAGAACTTTCTTGAATCCTCCGCTTTGCATCATGCCGCAAGCGACAGAGAGCCCGTACGGCCAGCCACTGCAGCCAAGCCCGATATCAAAGCAAGCGCAATCCTGCCGCAGTCGCATCTTGCCGTGCAGGACGCAGGCCGTAGCGGGCAAAATATAATCCATGCTTTGGGAAAGAAAGATAAGCATGTCAATATCCTCCGGTTTCCAGCCGAGTTCCGCCATAAGCTTTTCCCCTGAAGCCTGACACATGTCTGAACAACACATCGTGCCAAGATGATGACGCACTCGCTCCACGCCGACGGCAGCAATGAATTTTTCCGCTTCCTTCACGCTCGGAAAGGTTTTGGAGTCCCGTACCTCAAGGATGCGCTTCGGCACAGCCGAAGCGATGCCTCGCACAGTGACATTTTGAATGTGTTGAGTAGCCATAGTTATAAAAGCAATTTAGCGGGGTTACCGTACGCGGTGCGGTGTGCAGGAATGTTGCGAATGACGAAGGCTCCGGCGCCCACCGTGGCATAATTGCCGACTTTCTTACGCGGATGAACAATAGCATAGGGATAGAGATGCACCCCCTCGCCAATGAATGCTCCTCCGCCAAGGTGGACCCCTGTGTGCAAATGGCACCAATTGCCAATGCACACGTCGTGTCCGATAACGTCTCCTCCCTGCATGTGAACATGGTCACCTACGACGCAATCGCAGGATAGATTACAGACATTTTGAATGATACAGCCCCTGCCGATGTGCGCGCCTTGACGCAAAGTACTGTAAATGCCGACGAGCGATATAAATTCCCCGCCACGCGCCACAACCATCTCCGTACATTTCTTGCGCCCCGAGATATCCCCAATAGCACATACAAAGACATCATCGTGTTGTGGTTTATAATCTGTAATACGTCCTATGACCGGAGGATACCCCCTGAAACGGTCCAACGGATCCTCCGTGTCATCGATAAACCCCTTCACGATAAATTCATTTCCATAGCCGTGAGCTTCCTTGGCAAACTCCGACACTTCCCTCCCGTACCCTCCCGCTCCTATGATAATGAGATTTTTCATATCTCTTTACTGTATTCAGGCAACTTTTCTTCCGGGCTTGTTTCTACAAGGCGACCTGGTGCATTTTTCGAATCTCTCGAGAATGCTTCTTCTTCAAATCGTTTACTTAAACCAACTCCGCCTGTTTTGCTCTTTAAAAATCGCGGTTCAAAATGTTCCGCGTCCGGGACCGGACTCGCGTAGAGATACTGGGGTTCACAACGTGTTAAATCCAGCATATCGCCGAGCGCGTATTCCCACTTTTTCGGAGTCGGCCAAAAATACCCACCTCCCGTATGAAAGGTCATCTCGCCCAAATAAACGCGTTCCCCGACCTCATAAAAATCCACGCGTATGTGCGGAAAGGGCGCGGAAAGCTTACGCGCTATTTCTACCATTTTACGGAGGTTCTTTGGCACGGCGTTCCCTTCGTACATAGGATACTTACATTTTATGGGAAGAAAGTTCCCCTCGCAGTCATAAAATATCCTGGTCTGCTTGCCATGATAGATATCCAAATCAACCCAAAACAGCTTAGGCACGCCGTGAAAGCACAGGAATTTATAATCTCTGATATCCCCTTCCATATCCGGATCCTTCAGATATGGTTCCGCAATAATTTTTGTTTTACCGCAACGAGGATTGGCAATTTTACGATAAAAGGCTTTCATCCATTCGCGTGTCCACTCATCAAATTGCACTTTTAGTTCATCCCGATTGCATGTCTTTTTATCCTGTATAAAGCGTATGCCAGCACTGGCGGCTCCCTGAGTAATTTTCAGAACGAAAGAATCGGGCAAGCTCTCAAAATCAATGTCGGCTGCACGTTCCCAAACGCCAAGCAAGGGAAGAGTCCAGCCCTCTTCCCCCATTTTTTCCGCTATATATTGCTTAAACAAATATTTATCAAAAATACGAGGCTGATCCGGATGGCGATAGTGTAATTTGAGCCAACAAAGTTTTTCCGCAATGGTGCGCGGGTTATCCAAATCCGGAAAATAACCGCCCCATTCGTAAAATTGCCTCGTTACAAACCATTCATAGTCCCGTGCAGTAAA
Source organism: uncultured Akkermansia sp. (assembly GCA_947629715.1). Lineage (GTDB taxonomy): Bacteria > Verrucomicrobiota > Verrucomicrobiia > Verrucomicrobiales > Akkermansiaceae > Akkermansia. The sequence goes on along the minus strand of CANRET010000033.1, from coordinate 17,218 downwards.
GCGGTCAACGCCATTCCAAATAAAATGGTGAGATTTGTAACAAGAACGGGCCTGATAGCTTGTTTCTCGCAATTGATTTATTATACCCATCAAACCGTACCGACACTGACGTTGGTTCCGTTTAATCGCACGTCGAATATTTTCCAACTCCTCCGCCTGCAAAGACAGTTTATCTCGCAACAATTTCTTACTGCAATACGTAAAAGTCATACCAAAGAGACGAAGTCGATAAAAGCAGTCGTCTCTTTCTATGCCGAAAAACTTATGTTTTGTCGTAGTTTCCATACTCTATTGTTTAATCATGCTGCTGCCTTCCCGGCAGAGGTTCAATAAACGGTTTGGCGTTTGGTCCCGGACAATCGAAGAGGCGTTGATGCTCTAAGTCATTTATATTTAATATATCTCCATATTTATTATCGAATATTCTCGGAGTAATTACCAGATTACCTGCCTCAGAATGAAAGGTCATTTCCCCCACGTAAACGCGCCCGGAAACCTCATAAAAATCAACACGGATATGCGGGAATCCGGACGACAGCCTCCGAGCCAGTTCCAGCATCGTCTCCAAATGCTGTGGACGGATATTTTCATTGAAATTAGGATAGTTTATCGACACTGGCAATCGATCGCCTGAACAATCATATACGTTCCTCCGATGTTTGAGGCCGAAACGCTCTCGGTCTATCCAGTAAAACTGGGGCTTACCGCTGAAGCATGTGAATTTAAAATCGGTTAAACATTTGCATCCCGGTTCGTCCTCCAAATACTCCTCTGCAATGATACGATTGCGAATGTTGCGAGCCCCTGACACTTCGTAGTAATGTGCTTTACTCCACGGTCGCGTCCATTCGTTGAAACGATAACGTACTTCGTCACGGTCAAGCTTCTCTTTGTCCTGCACCACCTTGATGCCGTACTGCCCTCCGCCACCGGCCGTTATTTTCAGGACAAAACGCTGCGGCAGGGAATCAAAGTCAATGTCTGCGGGATCGTCCCATACGCCCAACAGACGCGCCGTGTATCCCTCCCCGAGTTTTTCCGCGATGTATTTCTTGAACTCCAGCTTGTCATAAATGCGGTTATAATCCGGGTGGCGGTAATGCAACTTGAGCCAGCAGAGCTTTTCTGACAAGGTCTGCGGATTCTTCAGATTCGGGTAGTAACCAACTTTTTCGTAGAAATGTGATGCTACATACCATTCGTAATCCTGAGCGGTAAATTTCTCCTCATTGCTCCACAAAAAGGCATTCCTTCTTGCGGCGGATCTGGCATGGTATTCTGCCGTGCCAATTCGCTCTTCCAGCATAAGGATTCTTCTGCTCATCAGTCTCTTACTGCGAAACTTAAACCGCATACCGAAAAAGCAGAGCCTGTAAAAGTAGTCTCCCCTTTCTATGCCGAAAAGCTTATGTTTTTTGATAGTTCTCATGTCTCCTTCTCTTAATTAAGCAACTACTCTCCCGGCAGTGGTCCGGTAAACGGCTTGGCATTTGGCCCCAGACAATCAAAGAGGCATTGCCGATCTAAACCCGTGATACTTAATATATCTCCTAATTTGTTATCCCAACACTTCGGCCTGAATTTTGGATAGCCTCCGTTATCATGAAAAGTCATCTCCCCAACAAAGACCCGATTATTTGACTCATAGAAATCCACGCGAATATGGGGGAAAGGGGCGCTGAGAATGCGTGACAACTCAATCATAAGGGGAAGATTTTTTGGTCTTTTCTCAAATTTTGCGGCGGAGGGACGACCTAGTGCACAAGGGAGCCGGTTCCCGTTTATATCGTACATAGCCCGTGTATGAATTCCGTACCGATCGGTATCCGTCCAGAAAAGTTTCGGTTCACCGTGGAAGCAAAGAAACTTGTAATCGGACAGCGTAGCGCATCCTGACGAATCTTCCAAATATTCTTCTGCAATGATACGGTTGCGAATGTTACGCGGCTCTGCAACCTCGTAGTAATGTGCTTTCATCCATGGTCGCGTCCATTCGTTGAAACGATAACGTACTTCGTCACGGTCAAGCTTCTCTTTGTCCTGCACCACCTTGATGCCGTACTGCCCTCCGCCTCCGGCCGTTATTTTCAGGACGAAACGCTGCGGCAGGGAATCAAAGTCAATGTCTGCGGGATCGTCCCACACGCCCAACAGACGCGCCGTATATCCCTCCCCGAGTTTTTCCGCGATGTATTTCTTGAACTCCAGCTTGTCGCAGATGCGGTTATAATCCGGGTGGCGGTAATGCAATTTGAGCCAGCAGAGCTTTTCTGCAAAGGTCTGCGGATTTTTCAAATTCGGGTAATAGCCGACTTGTTCGTAAAAATGCGATGCTACGTACCACTCGTAATCTTCGGGTGTGAACTTATCTTCATTGCTCCATAAAAAGGCATTCCCTCTCGTGGCGAATCTGGCACGGTATTCTGCCGCACCAAGGCGCTGCTCAAGTTGCAGGATTCTTCTGCTCATCAGTTTTTTACTACGGAACTTAAAGCCGATACCGAAAAGACGCAGTTTATAAAAATTACTGCCTCTCTCAATTCCGAATATATTGCGTTTCTTTGTCTTCATGCATTAAGTTTGTTAAGTATTGACGCAATCTCTTTTACTGTCTCATCCCCCAATCCTGCAAAAAGCGGTAAACAGGCGATGCGAGAGGCAATGTTTTCTGAAATGGGACAGGCCTTCATTTGCGGGAGATAGGGTAATCTATTCAAGCTGGGGTAAAAATAGCGGCGCGGACAAATATTTTGACGCCGCAATGCGGCAAAGGCAGCGAGTAATTGGGCTTCATCCCGGAAGAGTACCGGATAATAGTCGCAGTTCGATTCAAGCTCCGGTTGCGGAGTCGGTCGTTGTACAACATCGCCCAACAGAATATCATAGAGTTCACAGAGGTGGCGGCGCGCGGCGAGTATCTCCGACATGTGCGGCAGATTAGCAAGGCCCATGGCCGCATGCAGCTCGCTCTGTTTAGCGTTGATGCCTGGACTAATATGTTCATCGCCATTGTGTCCGAAGCGGCGCAACAAATCCAGTTTCTCAGCAGTGGCGGCATCATGCGTGATCACTGCACCACCCTCCACCGTATGGAAAAGCTTCGTGGCGTGAAACGAACAGGTGGAGTAATCCCCATACGACAAAAGCGATTTCCCCTTGTAACGGGCGCCGAAAGCATGCGCCCCATCGTAAATGACCGGCAAACCGTACTTTCTCCCTATCTCTGCGATTGCCTCAACGTTGCATGCGTAACCAAATACATGCACGGCCATAATAGCGCACGTGCGCGAAGTGATCGCCGACTCGATTCGTGCAGGATCGATGGTAAAATGCTCCGGTTCGATATCGACAAACACAGGCGTGCATCGTTCCCAAAGGATGCTACTGGTAGTAGCCACATAGGAGAAAGGCGTCGTAATCACTTCCCCCTCTCGGATGTCGGCAGCTGCCAACGCAAGTTGCAAGGCAACAGTTCCATTGGTCACATAGAGCAAATGCGGTACGTCGAGGAACTTCTGCAATTCCTGCTGCAACTGCAAAACGCATGGACCTTGATTGGTGAGCACATGACTCTCCCACACGCTGCGCAACAATTGCACGTATTCCTCCCAAGGCGGCAGGTATGAGCGCGTCACGTTGATGGGTGATGGCACTGCGGGGGGTACGTCGGATATATGGAAATTGGTTATCATTTTATTACCGGGCCAACATTGCTGCAAGGGCAAGCAGCAGGATGGAACAAAGTCCTACGAGCAGCCTTAACCGCTTTCTGTATCTCCGAAGTTTCCTCTTTATCCGTTTTTCTTGATCAATTTCACGCAAAGTAATTCCTTTCAGAGCCAAGTCGAACGCTTCTTTATGCGTTTCAGCAATAGACCGGAATTCCTCCCAATGCCCGTGACGAAGGTACGTAAGAAGAGTCATGCGCATCAAAGCAGCTTCATTTTCTGTCGTGTCATAAGAAAAGTACTCTTTGACCTTTTCATAAAAACGCATCTGTGGGACAAACTGTTTCAGAGCCCAGTCGTCACTCTCGCCCGCTTTCCACCATACGCCTCCGGAATTGCGACGATAAACAGACATGATCTGCGGCAAGAAACCAATATCGTGCTTGTAAGCATGCATGAGATGCCCAAACCAATCTAAAGGCATGATATGGGAAGGTAGAGGACCAAGAGAGGAATCGATAGCTCCAAAGCGATACATCACTGTATTGGTCGCCATAAAATTTCCCCGGAGTAACGCATCAAATGTAAACTCTTCAGCTTTTCGCTCCTCCCCCGGATACACAGTATCTGCTTGCGAGTGATCATCGTAGCAGACGCGCGCGCGGTGAAAACACAGCGAACAATTCGGATGCGCTTCCATGTAATCCACCTGCCTCTGTAGCTTGTGAGGATCCGTCCAATAATCATCCCCTTCGCATATTGCCACGTACTTACCGCGAATGCGTTTATTAATCTCCCTGGAGCACACGCTCGGATCCTTGGAAAATACGTTTTCCTTCTCGTAGATCGGTCGGATAATCTCCGGGTATCTCTCCGCATATTCACGAATGATTTCCGCACTTCCGTCCGTGGAGGCGTCATCATGCACAATAGCCTCAAAGGGGAAATCCGTCTTCTGCATCACAAACCCATCTAAGCACTCCCGAAGAAAACGAGAATGGTTATAGACAAGACACGAAATGCTGACAATCGGCGAACTCATACCTTTGACCTATTTGCTGCTTTTTTGTCCCGACGAATCACTGCCCCTCCCTTGAGCCGCTTGGGACCATTTGGCTCACGCGGGACGATTATATCTTTTCCAAAGAGATGAGCAGAAAGCGTGAAATCAATTGTTGTATATTAGATGTTAACGTGATTTTGCCTTTCAAAATGATGTGAAATGTGCGAAAACAATTGCGATGGGTCTCGTTCTCTTTAGCGGCTTTTATTCAAGAATTTCTCAATTTTGGACTTGCTCATCTCTTTGGAAAAGAGATGTACAGCCCGGCAGAGCTGAATAACAGGGAATACCGATGCCTCAAAGCGCCTTCCGTCAAAAATGGAACGATGGCGCTGTCGAAACGGGCTTTACAAATCCATAGGCAAATCGGCATCCAGGAGGTCGGATTTTTCAAGGTAGTAGCCGTCCCCTCAACGCACACTCTGTTTCAATAACCCACAAAGAGCGCCTCATACAAACAGTGACCTCGAGGGAGACGAACGGCGTCCCCATCGAACCTGAAAGCTACCCACGCAGCGCGCACAGCAAGTCGCTTCTCCCCGAAGGAAGGCGCGAGAAATGGCGCAGCAATGCCTCATACGGTTGGACATCAGCCGGGTACAACCCGTGGAGTTCTGCGAGCCTTTTCTCGAAGTGCAGCATAATTTCCACCCGCAAGGCAGCCGAAGCGGCATAATCCAACGCTCCGGAAATGAGATCGTGCCACTGCGACTCTCCTGCGCCGGATTCAACGGTGTTCATGAGCAACTGAGCCATGTAGCCGGCAAGGCGCAGACGGGTGAGTTGCGCACGCAAGCCCAAGCGCGGTGTCACGAGGTCTGCCGATGCCAGGGTACACAAATCGCTCTTGTTCGACGTACGGAAGACAAGCTCGCACTCGTGGAAAAGATCAATGACGCCGCTCAGCTCGCTGCCGGGTTTGAGAAGATTGCGAGCAGCCGTGCGGATCATGCCATGATTCGCCGTGCACCAGCAGATCACAGCGCCGTGTTCCCCCAACGGAAAGAGACGCAGCACGCTGCCGGTGTCGCGCTCCGTCATGATGAAGCGGCGGGTGTGAATTGCAGACGCTGCAAGATGCGCCGGCAGACAACCAATGGGGTGAGACCGTGCAACTCGCGCAGCTGGCTGAGTTTGCCATGCTCCACAAAGGCGTCGGGCCATCCGATGCACAGCAGATCCGCCTGCACATGCTCACGCTGCAGCAGCTCCCCCACGGCAGAACCGAATCCGCCGGCAACCACATGATCCTCCAGCGTGACAAGCAGGCGGCATTGGCGCGCCGTCTTCAGCAGACACTCCTCGTCCAGAGGCTTGATGAAGCGGGCGTTGATATGAGAAGCCGACACCCCTTGCTCCGCCAGCAGCTGGCGCACCTCAGTCGCAAGGCGATTCATATTGCCCAGCGCAATAAGCGCCACTGAGGCGTCCGGCGCAGCGTGCAGCAGCTCGGCGCGACCCACGGGAATAGGTTGCGGATGTTCCGGCAGAGGCACGCCCTCCCCCTCCCCGCGCGGATAACGAATCGCACTGGGACGGTCGTTGATGCCGTTCATCGTTTTCAGCATGCAGCAGAGTTCCGCTTCATCCTTGGGCTGCATCATGACAAGGTTCGGTATGGCACGCAGCATAGCAATGTCAAAAAGACCGTGGTGCGTGGGACCGTCATCAGGGGAAAGACCGGCACGATCCATGCAGAAACGCACAGGAAGACTCTGCAACGCAGCATCGTGTTCTATCATGTCCACGCAACGCTGCATGAACGTGGAATAGACGGCCAGGTAGGGCTTGTAGCCCTGAGCAGCCAGACCGCAGGAAAAGACGGCGGCATGTTCTTCTGCAATGCCGGTGTCAAAAAATCGCTTGGGATGTCGATCGCGGAAGATATCCAACTTCGTGCCGCCGGGCATGGCCGCCGTGAGCGCCAGGACTTTGTCATCCCCGTCCGCCATGTCCGCCAGGCAATGCCCGAAAACCTCCGAATACGTGGGATGGGCGCCGCGGTTTGTCTCGCCGCTCTCCACATCATACTCGCCAATGCCGTGAAACTTGGAGGGGTTTTGCATGGCCGGCTCGTAGCCTTTGCCTTTGCGGGTGATAATATGCAGGATGGCCGGCTCATTGTGACGTGCAATGAGACGCAGCACACGCTCCATGCGGCGAATGTCATGCCCGTCTATCGGTCCGTAGTAAGTCAGCCCGAGTTCGCGAAAGAAGCTCAGCGGTGAGATAAGACTGCGCGCCGCCGTCATGAGGCGAAGAGCCTGTTCGCGGGTTTTGTCGCCGGCCAAATTCTGCAGAAAATAATTGGCTCGTTCTTTGAGCCAGGTGTAAGCCTGAGTTTCCTGCAGAGAGGAGAAGTAGCGCGAGAGGGCGCCCACATTTTTATCGATGCTCCACTCGTTGTCATTAAGGACCACAATGAACCGACGCGTGGTGGAAGCAATGCTGTTGAGGGCCTCCAGCGTGACGCCGCAAGTGAAAGCGCCATCTCCGGCCACGGCGACCACGTGGTAATCTTCCCCGCTCAGATCTCGGGCAGCCGCCATGCCGAGAGCAGCAGACAGCGCTGTGCCGGCGTGGCCGGCTCCGTAGGCATCATGCGCCGATTCACTGCGCCTGGCAAAGCCGGACAGCCCGCCGAATTGGCGTATCGTATTCATCCGCTGCGCCCGACCGGTGAGAATCTTGTGGACGTAACTCTGATGAGATACATCGAAGAGAATCTTGTCACGCGGCGTTTCAAAAACGCGGTGCAACGCAATGCACAACTCCACCACGCCCAAATTGGGCGCCAAATGTCCGCCGGTGTGAGAAAGTGTGTTGATGAGCAGTTCGCGCACCTCGGCAGCTAGCTGAGGCAGGCTCTTTTCAGGCAGTGCTTTGACATCCGCCGGCGACTGAATGCCGGAGAGCAAAGAGGACTGCGGCTGCTCATTGCAGGGTGAATCCATCGGAGTCTTCTTGATCGTCAGGGGACTGCGATGCAGGGACTTCGGCGGTCTCCTGCGGATTTTCAAGGGTTCGGATACGCAACTCGGCGTTGCGTAGCAGCTCTTTGCCACTGCGGATGAGAGAGAGACCCTCCTCCACAAGAGGAATCATTTCTTCCAAGCCGGTCTGGGGGGCGTCAAGCTGTTGAACGATCTGTTCCAGGCGAATCATTGCCTGCTCAAAACGCATGGGTTCTCGCTTCTTTGTCGGGGCTGTCATAAGGATGAATAGGTGATGGCTTCAGGATGCTCGGCCAGTTTGCGCTGCAAGGTGCGGCGGCTGATGCCGAGCAAATTGGCGGCGAGACTTCGGTTGCCTCGCGTAGTTTGCAAAGCGCGGCAGATGGTTCGCCACTCCAACGCCGCCAAGTTAAACTCTCCCGGCTCGGTTCGCACGTTCTCTCGCCTCGCCTCTTCCTTGTCCTCCTGCTTACTCAGATAATCCGGCAGGTCGCGCGGAGCGATGCTGGTTCCCTCACACATCACCACGCCGTGTTCAATCGCCGTGCGCAGTTGGCGTACATTGCCGGGCCAGCTGTAGCGGCGCAACTTCTCAAGCGCCGCGCGACTCAGGGACAAAGCCGGCTTGTGATTCTCCTCGCACAAACGCTGCAGGAAAGCATTTGCCATAAGCACAATGTCGCCTGCGCGCTCGCGAAGTGGCGGCAAATGCACTTCCACCACGTTGAGCCGTTGGAAAAGATCCTGTCGAAAGCTGCCGTCCTCCACCATCTCCTGCAAGCGGCGATTGGTCGCAGCGACAATACGTACATCCACCGGGATCGGCTCGTTACTGCCCACCCGCTCAATGGTGCGCTCTGCCAGCACGCGCAACAACTTCACCTGCGTCGGCATGTCCATTTCCCCGATCTCATCCAAAAAGAGCGTGCCGCCGTTCGCTTCTTCAAAGCGACCGATACGGCGCTTCAACGCCCCGGTGAAGGCTCCCTTCTCGTGACCGAAAAGTTCGCTCTCCATGAGTTGAGGGGAGAGGGCCGCGCAATTCACCGCCACAAACTTGCCCTTGCTGCGTGGGGAAAGCGCGTGCAGTGCGCGAGCCACCAGCTCCTTGCCGGTTCCGGTTTCACCTTCGATGAGGACGGTGGCATTGGTAGGAGCCACTTGGCGGATGCGATCAAAAATCACGCGCATAGCCGGACTGTCGCCCAGCATATCGTGGAGACCGGAGGTCGGCTGAAGCTTATCGGTCAGTTCGCGATTGCGGGCCTCGAGATTGCGCGTGTGGGACGCTTGCCGCAGCAAAAGCTCCACTTCGTCCAAGTTCAGAGGTTTGGTCAGAAAATAGTAAGCGCCGTGCTTTTTGGCCTCGGCGGCCGTGTCCGGGCTGCCGTAAGCCGTCATCATGATACAGGTGGGCGGACGCTCCGCGCGGCGGGCCTCATCGATGAGTTCCATCCCGCTCTCCCCGCCCAGACGCAAATCGGTGAGCAGAATGTCCACCGGCTCGCTCTCCAATATCTCGCGCGCCGTTTTTCCATTGGCCGCAGCATACACTTCATACCCATCCTCCAGCGCCTGAGTGAGCACACTGCGAGTAGCGCGCTCATCATCTACTATCAGTAGCACCGGTTTCATGAATCACCAAGCAGGATAAGAAGTGCGACCGAAGATTCAAAGAAGCATCAGCCCTGTCGTTTCCGGCAACCCAAACATGAGATTGAACGCCTGCACGCTTTGTCCCCCGGCTCCCTTGACGACATTGTCCTCCGCACTCATGAGAATCACGCGTCCCGTCCGTTCATCCACCGTCCATCCGATATCCACGAAATTGGTACGCGTCACGTTCTTGGTATCGGCCGGCGTTCCCGCACCCAGCAATCGCACAAAGGGCGCGGCAACGTACGCTCGCTCCAGGCAGGCCGTGACCCGTTGCTCGGAGGAGCCCGGAGAGAGACGAGCCACGGTGGTGGTGAGTATTCCGGTATTCACCGGCATGAGGTGCGGGATGAAAGTGATGCGCAGAGTTTTTCCTGCCGCAGCAGAGAGTTCCTGTTCAATTTCCGAAAGATGTCGGTGGCGTGGTACGCCGTAGGCGCGCATACTCTCGTTACACTCGCAAAAGTGGCAGGCAATATCCGGCTTGCGCCCGGTCCCTGAAACTCCGCTCGCACTGCTGACCACAATCTGCTCCGGATCAATAACCCCATCTTGCAACAACGGCGCCAGCGGCAAGATAATGCTCGTGGGGTAACACCCGGGAGAACCCACAATACGCGCTTTCCGTATCTCCTCGGCATGACGCTCCGGCATGCCATACACAGCCTCCCGCATCAGCTCCGGGTCAACGTGCGCCTTGCCATAAAATTCTTCATACACGGCAGGATCGTTCAATCGAAAATCGGCGGACAAATCGATGACGCGCACACCCGCCTCCACCAACGTACGCCCGTACTCCACTGACACACCGTGAGGCAACGCTAAAAATGCAGCCTCCGCCCCACTCGCAACCACACCGGACGGATCCGCCGACGAAAAGCGAAAATCTGATCCCGGGACTCCCCGAAATCTCGAGAAGACATCACTGAGCCTCTTCCCCTCGTACTGCCGAGAGGTCGCACACACCAACTCCACCCCCGGATGCAGCAGAAGGATTCTCAGCAACTCTTGTCCCGTGTATCCACTCGCCCCGACCACAGCTGTCTTGACCCTCTTCATTGCAAACGCAAGTTTAACACAGCGCTCTCCCATTGACAACTTCAAAATATGGCGAGAGACAGCAGTGTGGATCGCAAAATTAAGGGAACTATCCACTTAACTGCACAAGAAATGTGGTATAATAAAAAGAGGGACGAGAGAAATATGCCCTCATCCATCTGCTACCTTAAATTAAGTTAAGGTATGCCAATCTGTGTATTAGAGAAGGCCAGTTCCACGCGCACACGTGGAAATCGTTGGCGAACTCTATGCACAGATAATACCCGAATATATGCTTCTTGAGCATTATCGGGTATGTTTTATTGTTTAGCTTTAGCATAATCTATAATGAGCAACCCTAGGACACCCATCCTAGGCGAGCTGTATATACACAGTGCGAGATGCGTTGCTCACACGTATAGAAAACACAATAGAACTATTAAATCAACACAAACCTCACGCGGCGATGATTTCGCGATACGTGGTGTGCGTAGAGAAGGAGGTGAGAAGCAGGGAATTGATGCGATCAATGGTGTCAAATTCCACGTTACCCTCGTTGAGGCGGAAGGTGATCTCGTTGACGTAGCGTTGGAGGTGTTTTGTGGAGAAGGAGTGGTAAATCCCGTAGAAGCTTCTTTTAAGGCACGCCCAGACGCTTTCTATCTCGTTCGTGCTTGCCATACCGTCCACAAACTGCTTGGCACTGTGGTTGACAACTTTGTGGACGCGTTTTGTTCCCTCGTAGGAAGAGTGTTCATCCGTCATCAGAGTTGCATTCTGAGCGACGTGTGAGTCCAGCACAGAATGAACGGCAGCGCGGGAGGTATCATGAAGCACCACAGCACGAACCTTTCCCTTGCGCTCCTTCATACCGAGAACGGCCGTCTTTCCAACCGTGCCACGCCCAGCCCGCAGTTTCTTGCTCTCGTGCTTATTGGATTCGCGCCCGCCGATATAAGTCGCATCCGCTTCCACAATACCCTGAAGCAAGACATCCTCGCGCGTCTCGCAAGAGTGGCGTATGCGCTGGAGCATGTACCACGCCGTGTCCTGCGTCACCCCAATCTCCTTGGAAAGTTGCAAGGAGGAGACGCCTTTGCGCTCGGTGAGAAAGAGATAGATGGCCATGAGCCATTTCTGGAAAGAAACGTGTGATCTCTGGAAGATGGTGCCAGTCCTCACGGTGTACACCTTTTTGCATTTGCTGCATTTATAGTAACCCTTTCCATCTTTGCGGGTAAGAGCATATTGCCCATGGACTTCCCCGCAGTAAGGGCATACCCTCTTACCATGCCAGCGCATTTCTTCAACGTACTGCCTGGCACTATCCTCATCGGGGAAAGATGTAAGCAATTGGTAGAGAGAGATTGTCTTGCTTCTTTTCATGCCCCTAACCTATTACAATTTGACAAAAATGTCAAGAATTATTTTGCGAAATAGTGAATTTTTCTTCATTTGAGGTGTCTTTATGACAAAAAAACAAGGCTCTGTCCATTGAGCTATAGGGACTCAATATTATCTTAAATTAAGATAGTTAGGCATTGGCAAATCTATTGGGAGGGGAGAATTTAAATCAGTTGGAGAGTAGTCTTTCATGGTTATTGCAAAAGCTTCATCAGGAGAGTCAATGAAATGCATTTCGACGTTCCATAGGGCAATTGCATATTGCCAGTTGGAGGTTGGTTGATCTATTCCTTTAATTCCTCGCTTATGGCTTGAGAGAAAATTCATCAGAAGCTTCTTTTCTTTGTTATTAGCCAGCTTCCATAGTCCTTTTTCTCCTCTATGTACTATGTATTTCGGTTCAAGAAAGCTGATTCTTGCACACTTAGTTGCCTTTTTATAATTGGTGTTATTATAGAGCTTAAAATAAGTTGGACGATTCCTGTTGATGTCTGGATTCAGGCCTATGGACCAGTTCTGAACATAGTCTCTGGACACCGTTGACATTTCTGTGAACAAAGTTGGATTCTGCTCGCCTTTCAAAATTGAGCAAACGAAATCATCAAATTGTTCTGTTGTAAATTCTTCTCTTTCCATCTTGGATGAGATTATATCATAAACGCACGCGGCCATCAAGAAAATGTTTAAAATATGAACAAATATTTAAATTTATAAATCTCTTTTTAAATTAGTTATGATTCTAACACAGGTGACGATACTATCGGATATGGGGAGCAATAGAGTAAAACACGAATACCCTATCTATAAAAAGATTTGATACTCGATGGTCTGCTATCAAAACTCCTTTGCAAGTGGCTTCCAAGCTTCACCTGACATATCGGGGGAAAATTCAGTATTATTGATGTACAATCGATTATCCTTATCGCGAACAAATCCCCAACGAAGATTGTGTTTAGTAGCATAAGCTTTGAAAGCATTAAATTTGTTTCCTATTTGGATGTCGATATTTTTATCCTTGCCTTTTGATTCACCGCCTTTGGTTTCAATCACCCATACTGTGCCGTCTTTTTTTCTCACGATGTAATCCGCGTAGAAAAGCCACTGATGCTGCATACCGTCTAAATACACAATAGAGAAATATTGCCGCCCTGTATCACCATTCTTATACACCCAATCAATATCATCTTGTTCTTCGCAGTACTGCTCAAACAACTGTTCGGATGCACTGCGGACAAGAGAAGTAGCGTAGCCTGATGTGTACTCCTGATAAGCATTAGAAAGGTATTCGATTTCTTCCTTAACGCTCGGATCATACTTGAAGAAGTCTTGTTCGGGGATATGAAAGGTTCCCTTTTTGGGCTCAAGAGTTAGTCCGCCCTGTTTCACCATCCTTGCTGTTATTGCACGAAATTCCTCCCGCAATTGATGTTCGTTGTTGATAATAAAAGCGTAAAACTCCACCGTGTCCAGGCTGAGCAATTTCCTCTTTCTTCGTGTACTCTCTCTGCGGAATAGTCGTTCAAGAATGGTTTTTACATTGCCTGTTGAGAGACCGATGACCGTCTTGATAGAATCGGTGCTATGAAGAAGCTGCATGCCGTGTTTGTGCGTGTTTACCCGCTCACGAATACCATAATATGATGTAGCTTCTGCCAACATTCCTGTGGAAGAGAACACTCCCTCAATGATGTTTTCGTGAATTTCTCTTCCTATTTTATATCCGTGACAAGATAGGATTTGTCTGTTTTTTTGTTCATCCGTTCCAAGGTGGTATTTCTCTGAAAGAGTATTGTAAATACACTCCAACACTTCCCGTTCACCGAGGCCGTTAAAATCGAGGTCTCGGTATTCTTTTTCCAACGTAAATGTCTTGCACTTTGGCTTTAGAAACAATCTTCGCGTCTCATAAGCCTTATCAATCATTGCTAACATACCGGCTTTATACTTCTCGTCAAAAGTATATACATAGCAGAAATCCAGTAGATCGTCATCATAATGTCTAGCCTCTGGCATACGCCGTATGCGACCTATAGTCTGTATTTCAAATTGCTCGCTCATTCCCTCACGCAATTTAACTAGAATTTTCGCGCGTGGACAATCCCAGCCTGTGCTAATGGCTTGCTTCATGAGCAAGAAAACCGGTTGTGCATCGTTCTCTGTCAAATTCTCTGGAAGATCACGCTTGTCTTCGCTCATCCATTTGCTCACCATACCGTTCTCATAGGTATATCCCATAGATTCTAATTTTTTCTCAACGGCACAAATTGTTTCCTTCTGTCCATTTGGAAACTGAATCAAAACCAATGGGCGTATAATCTTCCCTGGTGGTAAAACTTCCATATAACGAGCTGCTATAGATTTACGCTTAGCATCAGCTAATTCGAGAAGATAATCGTACTCATCCGCTATCTCGATATTGTTTCCTATCCCTTCGTTGACATACAGAGCCCTTGTGATTAGCCCTTCATCGATAACATCTAACTCATCGATTTCAATAAACTCGTACCGACTATTTTGTATAGCCGTGGCACTGGCGCGTATAATTTTCTTCGCAGAGAAATGGTCAATAATGCCTTTTGCCTTCGCCGTATTATGGGAATGCTCCTCATCAATGATAACAATAAACTCTGTGCCACTGCGATGGGCTTCAGCAATGCGATCATACAGATTTTTCCTCTCACTATCCCTAATAGCCGTATTACCCTTTTTGGTGACAAGTTCCCAATTGATGAATGTTATGCTTTCTGCAGAAAATCCATTACGGAGCGCATCAAACAAGTTTTGCGTGTTCCGATGCGGGGCTACCTTACACATCTTCTGACGACTCTGCTCCTCTAAATCTCCCTTGCCCGGACACAACCAAATAATGGCTGTGTTGGAGTTGACTTTATTCAGATATTCATCTACAAAACCGATGAGAATAACCGTCTTCCCTGATCCCGTAGGAGATTTTACAATGATGGTTTGTTTGCCGCTGCTATCCTCCACAGCCATCTCCAATAAGCGGATCACAGCCTGCTCCTGAAAATTAAACAAATTAAGTGTGAGCCCTGTTACCATGTTTCTCCCTCCTCTCTTAATTCAAAATTGAAGTAATAATCCGGGATAATGTGTTTCTCAACATCGCGAAAAAGCGCATTCTGTTCTGTGGTGAACAGCACATTCCTTGAAACATATAGAGCCTGTACATCTGGATGTTCGCTCCAATGGGCGGCAAGAGCATCTGCCTCTTCATCGGTCAAAACCATAATATATCGTTTCCCATCCAGTTTTATGCCATGTTCCAGTTGAATCATCTCTGCTATATGCCCAATCAACGCATCAGAAAGATATTCTTCATCCTTTGGCACAAAATCAGTGCGATAGTATTTCAGATTGGCTGGTATGCCAGTGTACTCTTGATAAACGGTGACGCCATAAAGATACAAATACTCGTTTTTTATCTCACTATCAAACTTTGTGTACTGAGACTTGTGCTCTCTTTTAGTGGCATCTATTTCATCAAGAAGGGTAGAATTCTTAAAATCTGTTATTTTTATTTTCCGTTCCAATAGTATGGTGCGACTGCTGTTTTTATAATGATACTTTGTTATAACACCATAGCAACGTTTATATGTTATATTTTGGCAAATTTGGTTTTGATTATTTGTACACAAAATAAATGTACGACGTCCTCCATCCTCGACATTTAACTCTAAAACAGCTTGAGCAGTTGTGCCACTTCCAGCAAAAAAGTCGAGTACAATGGCGTTTTTATTATAATGACTTTTTACTAAACGCTTAATTAGATCAACGGGTTTCGGATAATCAAAATCATCTTTCAATCCAAACGCTGCTAAGTCTTTTTTAGCGTTGTCATTGGAGTACTGGTTGCCGACAAGTTCTATGGAGCTAAGCGGCTTCTTACGTTTTTCATATTCAATACAGTAATTTCCACTTTCATCTTTTGCGATCTTGGCATTCAAATAGGTTTTTGTGTAGATTCGCGTTCCTCCATCTGAATTCCTTTTAACAACAATAAACCCATTACGGTTTCCAAACTCAAAGAGTTTTTTATTCCATCGCCAAGCCCAATCGGCTCTGCGGTGATTCCCTTTCTGTCGCTCCTTCCACGCTTCTATACTACCGCCGGGGTAGAAAGTTTCGTCATCAATTGTGAGTGGATAATCCAAACTGGCACTGTACGAGAGACTATCATAGTCCAGCGTTTGATTTAGTTTGTATTTTCCTCGCTCCTTAACCCATTCGTCCTCATATTGAAAAGCACGGTCTATATGCTCTTCCATAACAAAAATATCTTTATTCTGCTTTGTGTAAATCAATACATAATCGTGATTTTTGGAAAATGAACCAGTAGTTTTTCCACTTTTCTTTGTAATGCGCGGCATGGCAATGATGAAGTTATCCTCCGAAAAAATATCATCAAGCAGAAGTTTAAGGGCCGCTTGCTCATTATCATCTATGGAGACGAACATTAAACCATCCTCGGAGAGCAATGAGTATGCTATACGCAGTCTTTCTTCCATAAATGATAACCATTTTGAGTGTCTGAATGCATCCTCTAAACCGATATAATTATCATCATATATAAAGTCGTCTTTTCCGCGATTATACGGGGGATCTATGTAAATCACATCAATACGTCCCTTATGGGTCTTTTCCAACAATCGAAGACTGTGGAGATTGTCTCCCTCCAGTAGAAAATTGTAAGATTCACCGGGAGCGGCTGCGATTTCTCGTTCCGGAACCTCTGTAAACACCGGAATATTCGTGCGCATTTTCACATCAACAGCCTCCTCGTGTTGCTCCCACACAAGGCCATATTTCTTGGCGTTTAATTCAGCTTCAATTTCACCAAGTGCAATCAGGGTTTTATCATCATTCTTGTGTTCCTCTTTCAGATGACGCAGAAAATCCATCATCTCCTGCCTCCGTGACTGTGAAATGTTTGCCATTCCCTTGTCCTCCCCGGTCTATTGCAAAACACAAAGTCCCTCCTCCTTACAACCAAGGAGACATCCCTTACTAACAGCTCTCTCTATCCAATTAAATAAAGAAACCCCTACGAAAGACAATACAGAGCGTATAACTAAAAACTCGCTCCCATCTGTACCTTCACAACCACCAAATTCAACCCCCCACTCAAAACATCCCCCCTGTTGCAGCGGCTCATTTTCAACCTCCTCCCGCTGCGTGCAAATTTTACACCAACTGCCTAATTCATTCTGCCTTAATGGATTACCCCCCCCTCGATATGTTGATTTTCAGCGTTTTGCATAACTAGATATAGTATATCTCAAACGTATTATACCACACCCATCTACCTGCTACAAGAAAAATTCACAACCTACCCACATCCCGCAATCGGACAAAAATAAGTGCACCGAACGGGGAAAAAGAGGGCAAGAGATTTATCGTTTGGACAAAAATAGTGT
>CANRET010000032.1 GCA_947629715.1 uncultured Akkermansia sp. | reverse complement strand
CCAGTCCTTAAAAGTTTGAGCGAGTACGCTATCCAAGCATGATGAAAGGTACCTTTCGCTATTGCAAACCGGGACGATGATGGAAATTTCAAGCATACGATGAGCACCGAACGTACCCGCATCCGACGAACCATAGGCTCCCCTGCGAATCCGGGCTGGCTTGATTGTATATTTTTTGAAAGAAACAAGCAAGATTAAAATTATGTAATCATTAAATAAAAGGTAACAAGAAAAGAAATGTTAACGAAAATCCGTAGATGCTCTTTGTGTCGTTTTTTATCAATCAATATAGCTATCGTCTTATATCCAATCAATAAACTTTATAATTTATGTGTGTTTTTTCAAAAAACATTCAATAATGCGACAGGTGGCCAGAGGGATCAACGAGTCAAAGTTCCCTTTCGTCAGAAGAAGCGCACGTAAAACGTCCAGAGCGTTCTAACGCGCCTGTCATCAACCCGCACAGCAGCAAATTCTACTGTGCTGTGGAGCGGTAATCCGCACAATTCCGCAGCTGAGCCAACGCCTCGCCGACAAGGAAAAACGAGCCGCAGATCAGCAGGGGGCGCGCCGTCTGCTGCAGAGCCTCTGCCAACGTGGTCGGCATACTCACCGGAGCCTTCGACACCTGCCTCACGAGCTGAGCCAATTCTGCGGGAGGCATCATGCGAGGAGATTGGATGGGCGGAAGCGACCACTGTGAAACGATGGGGGAGAGGATGCCCATAACCCCCGACAAATCTTTATCCGCAGCCCCGGCAAAGATGCAATGAGCGCGAACTTCCCCTCGCGTCTCTCGCCATGTGTCAACCAAAATGCGCATAGCCGGCGGATTATGCGCGCCATCCAGGATGAGTCCGGGGGAAAGTTCCTCAAAGCGCCCCGGCCACCGGGTAGAAGCGAGACCTTCCGCGAGTTGAGCGTCTGAACAGAGGAAGTGCGGGATAGCCGCGCGCAGAGCGGCCAAAGCCAACGCCGCATTGAGCCTTTGGTGCGAGCCGATAAGGCCGAGCGGCAACTCGCAAGGCTCCGAAATGACGCTGTACTCCGTGTCGCAGATCTGCGCCGCCTCGTGGATAGCCCGCAATGCGTCGGGATGCTGCGGAGCAATGAGAGCCGGACGATGCCAAGCGATAATCGCGGCTTTCTCGCGCGCGATGTCGTAGAGCGTAGAACCGAGATACTGCGTGTGATCCATGCCGATGGGCGTGATGACGGCAGCATCCTTAGGTAGAGCATTGGTGGCGTCCAAGCGTCCTCCCATGCCGGTTTCCAAGATGATGAGGTCAGGCTGTCGCTCGGCAAAATAGAGCATGGCCACGGCCAGCGTGAGTTCAAAAAATGTGGGCGGAGTTTCCCACGAAGCAACGCAGTCGCGCACGCGCGAGATGAGCCGAGCAGCGTCCGCATCCGGGATGTCCATGCCATTCACGCGAATGCGCTCATTAAAACGCACTAAATGAGGCGATGTAAACAACCCTGTGCTGTACCCCGCCACGCGCGCCACCGACTCCGCGAATGCGCACACGGAACCCTTGCCGTTGGTGCCAGCCACATGGATGACGCGCGCGCGCGGACGATCTGTTCCCAACTCGGAAAGAAGACGCGAAATACCGGCCAGTCCCAGCTTCATGCCGAACATCTGCGCAGCGTACAGCCAATCCAGCGCGTCTGTGTAACTGAGCGCCTCCATGATGAGATCAGTAGCGATAAGCCTCGCTCTTGAAGGGACCCTGCACGGGCACTCCCAAGTAATCCGACTGCTTCTCCGTGAGCGTCGTGAGGCGCACGCCGAGCTTGTCGAGATGCAGACGAGCCACTTCCTCATCCAGCAGCTTGGGCAACACGCGCACGCACGGCGCGGCATGCTCAGCTCGGCTCTCCCAGAGTGAGATTTGCGCGAGCGCTTGATTGGTGAAGCTATTGCTCATCACGAAAGAAGCGTGCCCCGTAGCGCAACCCAAATTCACCAGGCGTCCCTCCGCGAGCAGGAAAATTTCGTGTCCGTCGGGGAAGGTGTACTTGTCCACCTGGGGCTTGATATTGGTGCACACCACTCCCGGCGCCGAAGTGAGCCGCGCCACCTGGATTTCATCGTCAAAGTGTCCGATGTTGCAGACGATGGCCTGGTCTTTCATCTTCTGCATGTGTTCCAGGGTAATGATGTCGCAGTTGCCGGTGGTAGTCACGTAAATGTCACCCAAACCCAAGGTGTCCTCCACGGTGAGGACGCGGTAGCCCTCCATTGCCGCTTGCAGCGCGCAGATGGGGTCGATTTCCGTAACGATGACCTGGGCGCCCAGTCCCCGCAAGGCCTGCGCACAGCCCTTGCCCACATCTCCGTAGCCGCAAATGACCGCCACTTTTCCCGCCACCATCACGTCCGTGGCTCGCTTAATGCCGTCCGTCAGACTCTCCCGGCAGCCGTAAAGATTGTCGAACTTGCTCTTGGTGACGGAATCATTCACATTGATGGCGGGGAAGAGCAAACGACCCTCCTTCTCCATGCGGTAGAGGCGATGGACGCCCGTGGTCGTCTCCTCCGACACGCCGACGATGTCCGGCAGCCAACGATGGAAGATGCCGGGCTGTTCCTTAGCAAGGCGACGCAGCAGATCTTTGATGACCTGCTCATCCGCGCTTTCACTCGGCGTGTTCACCCAGTCATCCCCTTCCTCCATCTCATACCCGCGATGCAGCAACAATGTGGCATCCCCTCCGTCATCCACAATGAGCTGCGGCCCCAATCCGTCGCGGTGGCAAAGGGCATTCCACGTGCATTCCCAGTACTCCTGCGCCGTCTCACCCTTCCATGCAAACACGGGGACTCCCGCCGCCGCTATGGCCGCCGCCGCATGATCTTGCGTGGAAAAAATGTTGCAGCTTGCCCAGCGAACATCCGCTCCCAGCGCGGTGAGCGTCTCAATGAGCACGGCGGTCTGAATCGTCATGTGCAGCGAACCGGTGATGCGCACTCCCTTGAGGGGCTTTTTTGCAGCGTACTTTTCCCGGCATGCCATCAGCCCCGGCATCTCATGCTCCGAGACCGCGATTTCCTTGCGTCCCCAATCCTTCAAGTTGATATCCGCCACGCGATAAGCTTCGCTCGTGTTCATACGCCCGCGAGTGTAGCCGAAGCTCCTCCGATTGTCAAGTTACGCATTGGAATTTCAAAGACCTTCGAGTAAAATCGGGAGAGACCAGATCTACGCGCGAAAATGACGCAGCCGCAAGGCATTTGTCACCACGCAAAGACTGCTCAATCCCATGGCCGCCGCCGCGAGCGCCGGATGCAGCACCCACCCGAAGGCCGGATAAAAAACTCCGGCTGCCAAGGGAATCATCAGCACGTTGTAGAAGAAAGCCCAAAAAAGATTCTGCCGGATTTTGGATAGAATCGCACGACTCAACGAAAGCGCGCGCGGTATGTCCATCGGGTCACTGCGCATCAGGATAATCCCGGCGCTCTCTACGGCTATATCCGTGCCGGTTTCTATGGCAATGCCCACATCCGCCCTCGTCAACGCAGGCGCATCATTAACGCCATCGCCCACCATCGCCACGCGCTCCCCCCGACTTTGCAGCTCGCGCACCAACCGCTCCTTATCCTGAGGCATGGACGAAGCGTAAACTTCCTGCACCCCCACAGCGGCTGCAATGGCCCGTGCCGTGACCGCCTGATCTCCGGTGATCATGACAGTGCGCAAGCCATCCTCCGTCAACCTGCGCACGGCGGCGGACGCATTCTCACGCGCAACATCAGCTACGGCCACACTGCCCAGCCAGTCCCTGCCCCGTGCCACGTAGAGTACGGTTTTGCCCCGGTCGGCCCACTCTCTTTCCTCCTGCACCTCCACCCCTGACTCACGCATGAGCGCAGCATTCCCGATGGCGCACGGCTTTTCTCCGATGACGCCACGCACTCCGCGCCCCGGCAGATACTGCACCGCTCGCGCTTCTCCTTTCGGCTGCCGCCCGCATGCAACCACAGCCCGCGCCAAAGGATGGTTCGTGTCACGCTCCAAAGTCACAGCCACGTCCAAGAGTTCTTCGCGCGTGCATCCGCGCGGTCGCACATCGGTCACTTGCGGCGAGCCTGCGGTAAGCGTCCCCGTCTTGTCCAACGCCACACAACTCGCTCTGCCGGCAGCCTCCAGAGCCTCACCGGAGCGAAACAGAATTCCCCACTCGGCACCCTTGCCCGCACCTACCATGATGGCAACCGGAGTAGCCAAACCCAACGCGCAGGGGCAGGATACCACCAACACTGCCACTGCCCGCGCTACGGCTGTGTCCCATGCCGCGCCGCACGCCAACCAGACTCCGGCAGTGACACACGCCGTGACGAGCACCCCAGGCACAAAAACACGCGCCACACGGTCAGCCAACCGCGCCACGGGCGCCTTCTGCGCAGCAGCATTGCTCACTAAGCGTATCACACCGGAGAGAGCGGATTGTTCCTGGGGTTGCGTTACACGCACCCGCAACGTCCCGTGCAAATTCACGGAACCTGCATACACATCCGCTCCCACTCTCTTTTCCACCGGCATACTCTCCCCGGTAAGAGTCGATTCATCCGCTGCCGATATTCCTTCCAGCACCAAACCATCTGCAGGGATTCGATCTCCCGGGCGAACCAGCAGACAATCTCCCGGTTGCAGCTGCGCAGTCGGTACGCTCACCTGCCCACCATCACGCAAAACTGTAGCCGTTTCGGGGAGGAGACGATTGAGTTTTTCCACGGCTCTGCCGGCGCGACGTGTGGCACGCGCTTCCAGCCATTTGCCCACGGAAACAAAGGTGAGAATCATACCGGCGGACTCCAGAAACACGCTGCCGCCCAATCCCATGACCAAATGAGCCAACCCATCCGCCAATGCCACGCCACTGCCCATGGCCACAAGCGCATCCATACCGGGATCCCTCTGCGCCAAAGTGCGGATTCCTCTCGTAAAAAAGCCGAAGTTGAGCAGCGCTATTTCCACCGCTAACGCGGCCTGAACCCACTCGGCGCTCTGCATGTGGTGCAGGATGACCAGGGGGATGAGCAACCCCACCGACGCAGCAACGCACCATCCTCGCTTCCCGTCCCGTCGCTCCTCCCGTGCCGTTTGCCTCTTCTCCTGCGCCCCGTAGCCATATCCCTCCACAGCACGAATGATCTCTTGAGCGCCCGCCTCTCCCTCGCACACCACGTGCAGCACACCCGTGACGAGATTCACATGCGCTTCCTGCACACCCGACACACTGCGCGCGGCCTTTTCCACACGCGCCGCGCAGGCGGTGCAGCTCATGCCGGACACCGTAAAATCCCGTTCCTTCATGGCCGAGCAATCAGCTCTCCTGTGCGCCGAAGCCGAAGCGTTCCACCGCATCAATGACGTCCTGCGCCGTACCGCCTTCGCGAACGACATGTAAAACTCCTTTCTCAAGTTCTACATCCGCTTCACGAACATCCGGCATACTGAGAGCCGCTTGTTTGACACGAGCCGCGCATCCGCCGCAACTCATCCCTGTAATTTTGTATGTTTCTGTTTTCATCATCGTTGGTCTGCTTCAAAATATTTCTGCAATTCAGCCACCTTTTGGGCGGCTCCCGAGCGTCCGCCTCCCAGCGCCTGCGCCACGCAATGCTGCATGTGCCGTCGCAGGATATTTCCCTCCACTTTTTTGAGCGCGGCACGCACCGCCTTGAGCTGCACCAGGATGTCCATGCAGTATCTCTCTTCCTCAATCATCCGCTTCACGCCCGCCACCTGCCCGGCTATTCGTCCGAGTCGCACCAACTCCTCTGCATGATTTGCCGCTTGCCGCACCTCCTTTTCGCTCATTCGCATGAATACCTTATACCCGGTATGGGGTATTATGTCAAGCCCTTTTTCTTTTCCTCGAAGATTCACTCATTGCGCGACCGTGCCGGGATTAGTCTTGAACAATCGATCATTCGGCGTATAATGGCGCAGAGAGATCTTATGATGGATCCGATAGACAGAACCGGAGCCAACGCCTGGGATACCTCATCGCAACGAACGAATCGGGCAGTGCGACTGCTCGGAGGAGCATTGGTCTTGGCAGGGCTGTTGCTTTTTACGGCGCTGTTGACGTATGATGCGCAGGAAGTGGGATGGGAAGCGTTACGTCCCGCCGGGACGGAAGCAAAAGCGGGCTGCAGCAATTGGGCGGGTGTGGCAGGGCTCTACATTGCCGCCGTTCTTTATTGGCTGCTGGGGGCAGCTGCCCCCTACGGCGCACTGCTGCTGCAAGCTCCCGCCTGGGGGATGCTGCTCTACCCCGCAGAAAAATGTCGCAGCCAGTGGATTGCCTGCGCCACCATGCTCATCACCGCCTCGTTGGCCCTGGCCGTGCAACCGTGGATTTTAGGGGAATGGGCTCAGCAGCTCGGGCTGCACACCGCCGGAGGCTGGTTCGGCTACCTGGGAGGCACGTGCGTCCTCCGGCGTCTCATGGGCATCTATTGGTCTCTGGAACTTTTTATTGTCATCCACGCCGTTGCCCTCATCTACCTGGCAAGACTCACTCCGAAGTCTCTCTACCACGCCGAAAAGCAGGAATTGAAAGACATTCTCAACCGATGGCGTGAAAAGCGGCGCTTCTCGCGCGAGAAAAAGGAAAAAGAAGCCCTCGCATGGCGTCTGTCTCCCGAACAAGTCTCTCCTCCGGAGTCGCGTGCGAAAGAGCGTCCTCCGGTTTGTGCACCAACGCCACGACCATCGGGAGATGCAGGTCGCCAAGCCTCGAAATCCTCGGCGAAATGTTCCGCCCCCTGCGTTGTCGGAGAAAATCTGCTCGATTTGAGTGAGCAGGCAGAGAATGATCGGGAGCGCCGATTCAGGAACTCGCAGCCTGCCTCAAAGACAGAAAAAACGGAGGGAGAAATCGAGCTGGTTATCAATGAAGACACTGAGCGCGCCGTCAGGAAACGCTTCGGCGGAAAAGAACGGGAAAGCAATCCTGTTCCCCGCACAAGTTCCAAACAGGGAAAGAAGCCTGAACAACGCGCAGCCAAGCCTCCTGTGCAGGAAGAGTACCCCTTGCCTCCCTATGAGCTGCTCAACTATGAGCCTGTACCGGATAGTTTGCGTCATCGGGCGCAAGAAGAAATGCTGGAGACGCAGAGTATCATCATGGACACGCTGGACTCCTTCCACATCGCGGTCCAACCGGGCGAAATCACACGAGGCCCGAGTGTGACGCGCTATGAATTTTCTGTGCCTCGCGGACAATCCGTAAAAACTGTAGCGGGAAAGAGCAAGGACATCATGGCAAAGACGAGGAGTCGATCGGTAAACATTCTGGCGCCTATTCCGGGGAAATCAACGGTAGGGGTGGAGCTGGAAAATAGCGTGAAAGAACCGGTGTATTTGCGCGAGCTGCTGCAGTCCGATGAATTTCACAATCCGAAAGTGCGCATACCGGTTGCGCTGGGGAAAGATGTGTATGGCAACCCGGTCATCGGCGACCTGGCAGCGATGCCCCATGCGCTCGTGGCGGGATCCACGGGATCCGGCAAATCCGTTTGTATCAACAGCATGCTCGTGTCTTTCCTTTACAAGTTCCGTCCGGATGAATTGAAGCTGATTCTGGTGGACCCGAAAGTGGTGGAGATGCAGCCGTACAAGAAACTGCCGCACCTTGCCGTGCCCGTGGTGACGGACCCGACGCGAGTAATCGGCGCATTGCGATGGGCCGTCAATGAGATGGAGCACCGTTACAAACTCTTCAGCAGAATCGGCGTGCGCAATCTGGAGGACTACAATGCCCTGCCGGCAGAAGCCAAGCTGAATGCCGCGCCGCCGGACGAGTACGCCGAATCATCGAGTTCAGACGTCTCCGACGACATTGTGCGCGATGTGGAAGATTCCCAGGGGCACGAACTGCCGCCTGAGGACGAGGAGGAATTGCGCCAAGATGAAATGGACTTCACTGAGCGAGGCCCTATGCCGATTCATCTTCCCTACATCGTTATCGTCATCGACGAGCTGGCGGACCTCATGATCCAAGTGAAGGAGGATCTGGAGAATTACATCGGGAGACTCACGGGGAAGGCACGCGCGGCGGGACTGCACATGATCGTGGCGACGCAATCGCCGAGGGCGCAGGTGGTGACGGGCACCATCAAGACCAATCTGCCCTCGCGCATCGCGTTGAAGGTATCCAGTCAGTTGGATTCGCGAGTGATACTCGATGAAGGAGGAGCGGAGAACCTGCTGGGTAAGGGGGATTTGCTCTTCTTGCCGCCGGGCGGACCGAGCAAGATGGCGCGTGCCCAGGGAGCTTTCGTGTCTGACGCGGAAATCGCCTCCATCATCAACTTCTGTGCGTCGCATGCAAAGCAAAACTTTGTACAGAGCGCCACCGAAGCAGTGAACAATCCGGACAGCAGCGGAAGCGCAGGAGCAGGCGGACGGAATGGAGCCGTCAGCGAAGAAGATGAGGAACTCTACACGCGCTGCGTCAACCTCGTGATCACTGAGCGCAAGGCCAGCACCTCCCTCCTTCAGCGTCGCTTCTCCATCGGCTACGGCAAGGCCGCCAGGATTATTGACTTGATGGAAAAACGCGGCGTTATTTCACCCGCCGGCGGTTCCAGCCGACCGCGCGAAGTTCTCATTCAGCAACCGTGAGGAAGCGCTGAAGCAACCAACGCCGAAGCGACGCAATCATACCGCAGGATTTCCATCACGGATAGCAACCGCATTCTTCAACGCGCCTTGCCTCGGGTGATTTTGCTTGACTTTGGCAAGTGCATAGGCTACCGTGTCGGTGTACCATGAAAGACCGACGAATTGTCATCACAGGCATTGGCGCACTCTCCCCTCTTGGCAACAGCGCAGCTGACACATGGGCAGCCATGAAAAACGGAAGATGCGGCATCGGACGCATTGAGAGCCTGGAAAACATTGAAAGCTTCCCCGTGCAGATAGCCGGCGAGGTGAAGAACTTCGACCCTGCTCCGTATTTTCAGAAAGATCCCAAGGCCGTGCGTCGTTGCGATCGTTTTGAGCAGCTTGCCATGGGCGCCACAGTGATGGCCATGCAGGACGCCGACCTCAATCCCGAAAAGCTTGACCGCAGCCGCGTCGGAGTGATGATAGGATCCGGCATCGGCGGCTTGGGCATTCATGGGCAAAATTGCGAACTCCTCATCAAATCCGGTCTGCGGCGCGTTTCCCCATTTTGCATTCCTTACATGATCACCAACATGGCCAGCGGCATGGTGAGCATTGAGTTCGGCTTCGGCGGACCTAATATGAGCATTTCCACCGCCTGCGCCACGTCCAACCACTCCATCGGCGAAGCCTGGCGCATCATGAAATTCGGAGATGCAGACGTCATGATCTGCGGCGGCGCGGAGGCTTCCATCCTCCCCATAGGCATCGCCGGCTTCGCCAACATGAAGGCTCTTTCCACCCGCAATGATGATCCCGCCACGGCCTCGCGTCCTTACGACATCGACCGCGATGGCTTTGTCATGGGTGAAGGCGCCGGGGTGATCGTGCTTGAAACGCTCGAGCACGCGCAGGCGCGAGGCGCACGCATTCTGGCGGAACTCGTGGGCTACGGCTTGAGCGCGGACGCCTACCACCTCACTTCCCCGATGCCGGAAGGCGAGGGGGCTTCTCGCTGCATGCAGATGGCTTTGGAACACGCCGGTCTGCTCCCTGAAGAAGTGGACTACGTCAACACGCACGGCACATCAACTCATTTGGGAGACATCTGTGAGGTGAAGGCCATCAAGCAGACTTTCGGCGACTACGCGAAAAACGGGCTTGTTGTCAGTTCCACCAAATCCATGACCGGTCACCTGCTGGGCGCCGCCGGCGGCATTGAGTTACTCGCCTGCGTCATGGCTATCCGAGACAACTTCATCCCCCCCACTATCAACGTTTTCAATCAAGATCCCGAGTGCGACTTGGATGTCTGCGCCAACGTCGGTCGCAGTCACACCGTCAACATCGCTCTCAGCAACTCCTTCGGCTTCGGCGGACACAACGCTTCCCTCATCGTAAAGCGCTTCTCCGACTAAGCCGGCCCGGCATTCTCACCTTTCATGCTGCAGCGCGTCCTCACAGCTTTGACCACCGGGATGGAGAGCCTGATGCGACGCGAGGCGAAGGATGCCTTTCTGCTGCGCTGGGCTCTTCTCTGCCTGAGTGTGCTGGGAAGCATCGTCGTCATGCAGGCCTGCTCTTTCTTTCACGCATTGGATGAAGCGCAGCTTATCATCCTGGCCGGTCATCCGTTTTACCTGAGCGCGGAAGATGCCCAGGTGAACCTGCTCACGCCCGGATGGAACTTTGCGGCGTGCGTTGTCATTACTCTCTATCTGTCCGCTGTCCTCATGCTGCAGCGGCGACTGTCTCGTCGCACCCACATTTGCGTGCTGGCTGCTGCAGCTCTCGCTCTGCCCGGACTTCTCTGCATCCTTTGGCATGGAGTTCTCTACGTAAGTCAGCCCCTCACCTGCATTTCCCTGCTCTGGCTGATTCTTGTTCCCGTCACAGCCTGCTACCGTTGTCGTCGTCCATGAACTCGCAGGACTATCCTCCCGATGTTCGGGAACTCATCGACTGTCTGGCCCGCATGCCCGGCACGGGACGGCGCTCAGCGGAACGACTTGCTCTTTGGTTTCTTCTGCGTGCGGGGGAAGACGCTTCCCGCATCTCTCAAGCCATCACCCGGGCCGTGGATTCCACCGGCACTTGTCCCAATTGCGGCTTTTTCGCTGTACGTGGCGAACTTTGCACCGCTTGCAGCGATCCCACCCGCGACGCTTCCTGCATCTGCGTGGTTGAACATGCCACGGATGTGTTGCCCATCGAACGCAGCGGCTCTTTCCAAGGCCTCTACCACTGCCTGGGCGGCAAGCTCTCCCCCCTTGACGGCATACTCCCCGAAAGCCTGTCCATTGAACCACTGGTGCAACGCGTGAAGGACCGGCCGAACTGCGAGGTGATCCTGGCTGTGGGCAGCGATGTGGAAGGCGAAGCCACCGCCCTCTACCTCGGTGACCGTCTTGCGGATCTCCCCTGCCGCATCTCGCGGCTCGCGCAGGGCATGCCTGCAGGCGCCGGTCTTTCACAGGCCGACGCCATTACGGTCATGCGCGCCCTCAAAGGTCGTGTGAATCTGCGTTGATTTTTTCATCTTGACTCTTGCCTCCCGATACGCTACCTTGTCAGTATCATGCAACGCAGAGACTTCATCAAACTCGGCTTCGCCGTGGGCGCAGGCTTTTCCCTCAAGACCCTCAGCGGATTGTTTCCGGCGGCTTACGCTGAAGAGACAGCATCTCCCGAAGGCATCCCACAGCTTGTCGCCGTGCGCGGCGGGGATCGGGTGGCTATGCTGGACGCTGCTCTGGCAGCGCTCGGCGGCATCTCTGCCTTCGTGAAACCGGGACAGAGCGTCGTCATTAAACCCAACTGCGGCTGGGATAAGGGACCGGAGTTGAGCGCGAATACTCACCCTTCCCTGGTGGGGCACATGGTAAAGCTCTGCAAGCAGGCAGGCGCCTCTAAGGTGGTGGTATTTGACCACACCTGCGACAACTGGCAGCTCTCCTACCGTAACAGCGGCATCCAGGATGCCGTGGAAGCTGCCGGCGGCGAAATGATCAGCGGGGCTGATGAGAGTCTGTACCGCGATCATGATAATCCGGGAGCGCGCAATCTCAAACATGCCAAGGTACACTCCGCCATCCTGGATTCGGACGTCTTCATCAACATGCCCGTGCTCAAACACCACGGCGGCGCCCGCATGACCGCCTGCATGAAGAATGCCATGGGCCTCGTCTGGGATCGTGGCTTCTTCCACAGCCACGACTTGCACCAATGCATCGCCGACAGCGTGCTGCTGCGCCGGGCTAACCTGAATGTGCTGGACGCCTTCGCTCCCATGTTGCGCAACGGTCCCAAGGGGAAAGATGCCAACGACCTGATTCATACAAAGGCTTTACTGGCCGGTACGGATATTGTGGCATTGGATGCGGCGGCGTCCAAGCTGCTGGGCAACGCCGATGGGGATGTCCGCCATATTGATTTAGCCGCCGCCATGGGGCTGGGTGAAAAGGATCTTACCAAAGTAAATATCCGCCGCATCTCTCTTGCCTGAGCCGTATGTGGCGATTTGCACGCATTTTTTGCGCCTCGGTGGTGGGGTTGCTATTCGTGTGGGGCTTCATCAACCTGCGCAATGCCGCACCTGCCGATTGGGAGCGCCTTGTTGAGCGAGTCCAACTGGTTCCTGCGCTGCTCGGTTCGTTGAGCGGCGTGGCGTGGGCGCTTGTCATTCTGGCGCTGCTCCTGGCGCTCACTCTCATCTTCGGACGCGTGTACTGCTCCTTTCTCTGCCCGCTTGGCATCGCGCAGGATATCGTCATCCGCCTGCGCCGCACCACGGACCGTCTGCGCGGCAAGAAACCGACGGGGCCCGGCCGTCGCTACGCACCGCCGGTGCCTTACGTACGCTACGTCGTGCTGGCGCTCGTGACAATCAGCTCTCTGTTTCTGGGGGCAGTTGTGCTGGCGTGGGTGGATCCCTACAGCATAGCCGGACGTTTTCTGAGCGGCATCGTGAATCCTCTGGCAGCAGAGCTGACCAATGCGGCAGTGGGAGAGCAAGTGACAGCCCCGGCTTGGGGGCGCTATGGCTGGCTGCTGTTGCTCGTTGGCGGAATGTTCCTGTTGCCGCTCATTTTAGCGTGGGGGCGCGGGCGTCTGTACTGCAACACACTCTGCCCCGTGGGCGCGTTGCTTGGCTTGCTCTCCCGCCGTCCCCTGATGCGCATCGGCATAGATCCCAACGGCTGCGTGCGCTGTGCCGCCTGTGTACGCGCCTGCAAAGCCCAGTGCATTGACCTGAAGACCTACCGCGTCGATACCTCGCGCTGCATAAATTGCTACGACTGCATCAGCGCCTGCGAGCACGGTCTGCGCCCGCACCTCGTCAACCCTTTCCGCTCGCCCGGTTCGGAGTTCTCGCCCGCGCCTCCAAAGAGGGGCATGCGTGAAAAGGCGCCAGCGGACAATTCTCGCCGTGCATTCATGGGGCTTCTGGCGGCGGGGTTGCCTGTGGTTGCCGCATCGCCTGCCATTGCAACAGGAAGCGAGGAAGGTGAAGGCAATACGGCCCTTGCTACTTCTCCACCCGGCAGCGTCGGGGTGTCGCGCTTCCTGAGCCACTGTACCGGCTGCGGACTGTGTATAACCGCCTGCCCCACGCGCGTATTGCAACCCTCCACGCTTCAATACGGGTTTTCCGGCTTTTTGAAACCCTATCTGGATTTCACCAAAGGCTTTTGCAACTTCGATTGCACTGCCTGCAGCTCTGTGTGCCCGGTGGGCGCCATTCTGCCCCTCTCCCGCGCGGAAAAGCAACGCACGCAAATTGCCTTGGCCTCCTTCCACTCAGAACGCTGCATCGTACATTGCCACCAAACCGAATGCGGCGCCTGCACCGAGCATTGTCCAACCAAAGCGCTGAGCACCTTCGAAGGCAAGGTTCCTTCCTGCAACGCAAATATCTGCATAGCCTGCAATGCCTGCGTAGAGGTTTGCCCGCAACATGCCATCTCTCTCGTCTCGGATGGTGAGGGGGGAATGCACGCAACGATAGATCGCGCCAAATGCATCGCCTGCGGCAAGTGCGCACGAGTCTGCCCCTCCGGCGCCATGACAAACAAGCGACTGCTGGTGCCGGTGCTGGATGAAAAACTATGCATCGGCTGCGGAGCCTGTGCCTACGCCTGTCCAGTGCGGCCGGAACGCGCCATGCAAATCACCCCGCGCAGTCGCCACCTCATTGCTGAGGTGCTCCGCGAGAAACCTGCGGAAAATCCTGTGAGTACCGACGATTTTCCTTTCTAACCGTTCACTGCGGACAAACCATGGAAATCGATAGACTCTACAGAACTATCGAACGCTTCACGTTAGCGGCAAAAGGGGACTCCCAAGGCACAGCGTGAACTCGGCGACGGCTTTCAGATGGGCATCTCGTTACGAAGACAAACGCATTGAGACAAAACCGAGAGGCGAAAAAAACGCCCCGTTTGATCGTTCTCCTCGTTTTTGCCACATCCTCATTGACCCATACCGAATTGGATGGTATAACCGTTCCTGACCTATGGGAAGATCAAGCACTCATCAGGAAATAGCTCAGAAAATCACCTCACTGCACGAGGTAGCGGTCATCTCGCACATGAGACCGGATGGCGATGCCGTGGGCAGCACGCTCGGTCTCGGATTGGCGCTTCAGACACTCGGCAAGCGCGTGTCCATGTGGATTGAGGATGCTGTGCCCGAACGCTTTTCTTTTTTGGAGGGCGCAGAACTGGTCACTGACCCGCCCGAGGTCCTGCCCGACGGGGTGGAGTGCCTCATCTGCCTGGATTGCGGGGAACCCAAGCGTTTGGGAGAAATCGGACGTCGCTTGACGGAATCCGCTCCCGTCACCATCAATATCGATCATCACGAAACCAATACTCTCTACGCCACCATGAACCTGGTGCAGGGAAGCGCGGCGGCCTGCGCCTGCGTGCTCATGCCCTTGTTGGACGCGCTGGGCGCACCCCTTACCCGTCCTGTTGCAAATGCTCTCTACGTAGCTGTCAACACCGATACCGGATCTTTCCAATACAGCTCAACCACGCCGGAAGTAATGCGTCTGGGGGCACGACTCCTTGAAGCGGGTGTGGACGTGGGAGACGTGAATCGCCGCCTCTACCAGGAGCTTCCGCTGAACGCTTTCCGACTGCAACGCGAAGTGCTCAGCAATATGGCGCTGGATGTCAATGATCTCGTCGTGCATTATTCTCTCACCGCCGCTCGACGCAGGGAATTGCAGCTGCGGCTGGAAGACACCAAGGATCTGGTGGACATCATTCGTGTGCTGCGCGGCGCGAAAGTGGCTCTCATCTTTGAAGAACTTGAAGACGGGTTGATCCGCATTTCACTGCGCTCCAAGGACCCTGCCATCCGTGTGAATGACATCGCCGCGCAATTCGGTGGAGGCGGTCACCCCATGGCTGCCGGCATCCGCAAGCGAGGGTCGTTGTCCGAGGTGCGCTGCGCCGTGCTGCAAGCCATCCGTTCCGCCTTGAATTCACAAGCATGAAAACAACGCCCCCCGAAAGTCCCAGCGGCGTGCTTCTGGTGGACAAAGACCCCGGCTTCACCTCCCACAGCGCCGTAGCCCTCTGCCGCCGCATTCTGGGTACGCGCAAGGTGGGACACTGCGGCACGCTCGATCCTATGGCCACCGGCATGCTGATCATCGTCATCGGCAGAGCTACCCGCTTTCAGGATCGCCTCATGAGCGAGGACAAGGTTTACACGGCCACCATGCAGCTGGGTGTTGAAACCAACAGTCAGGATGCCGATGGCGAAGTCGTAGCCACGCACTCCACCGTCGGCATCACCGAAGACGACATCCGCCGTGCCTTTGATCATTTCCACGGTGAATTCGACCAAACGCCGCCCATGTTCTCCGCTGTAAAAATCAACGGCGTCCCCTGCTACAAACTCGCGAGGAGGGGCGAAGAGGTGCAGCGCAAGGCCCGTCGTGTACGCGTGCTTGACGTTGCCCTCACCCGCATTGATCTGTCCTCAGCGCAGATTGATTTCACGGTTCACTGCTCCAAGGGCTTCTACGTGCGTACCTATGCGCACGACATCGGCCAATTTTTGGGCTGCGGAGCACATCTCACGGCTCTGCGGCGCACCAAATCCGGACGCTTTGACATCGCGCAGGCCATCTCCGTTCCGGATCTGAAGGCCGCCGGACGTGAACAACTTCTTGCCCGCCTCATTCCCGTAGAACAATTGCTCGATCCCATCTCCTGAGCGCTATGCACATTTTCCGTTCATTTGACGAGTTGCACACCTTGAATCGGCCCATCCATTGGGCTATCGGTTTCTTTGACGGCGTGCATCAAGGGCATGTGCGCGTCATACGCAGCGCTGACACTCCAGGCGCCTTGCGCGGTGTCATGACGTTCGAACAGCACCCGCTGAGCCTCCTCAACCCGACGCACCAGCCTCAGCTCATCACTCCCTGTGCGGAGTACAAGGCGGAACTCATCGCAACTCTCGGTAATGCAGACGTTTTGCTCCGCCTCCCTTTTTCGGCAGACCTGGCTTCGCTCACCCCGGTGCAGTTCCTTGACACCTTAGAATCATCCTGTCGCGTTGTCGGCATCTCCGTGGGCGAAAATTGGCGTTTCGGACACGGCGGTGAGGGAGACACAGCTCTGCTCCTCTGCGAGGGAAGGCGCCGCAACTGGCGCATCTGCATCTGTCCGCTGGAGCAGCATTCGAACGCGCCCGTGAGTTCGAAGCGCATTCGCGCCGCTCTTTCTGCGGGGGATCTGTCGCTTGCCAACTCTTTGCTCGGTCATCCCTTCGCCATTGCCGGCGCTGTGGAGCATGGGCAACACCTGGCCCGCCGACTCGGCTTCCCCACCGCCAATATTCCCATTCCTCCGCTCAGCGTTCTGCCTCCGGCCGGCGTGTACGCCGTCTCTGCTCGCGTCAACGGTTCCGTCCTCCATGGCATCGCCGACCTCGGTTTGCGCCCAAGCATCGCTGAACAGATCAAACTCCCCCGCTTGGAAACCCACTTCCCCGGTTGGCAGGGCGATTTATACGGTCTTCCCTTGCGTGTTCACCTCAACCGATTCATTCGTTCTGAGCTGCAATTCAGTTCTCAGGATGCTCTGCAGCGCCAAGTTCTCGCTGATATCGCAGCGCTCAATCTGCCCTGAACTCTGCTTCTGTTCCCTTTGTCTCATGCCGTAGCAGGGGCAAACGCTCATAAGCTTTTCTTCTTAGCGTTGAAGTTCCTAAAAATTAGATTTTTCTAAAACGCTAATTATTAAATAAATACAAAATTCACACCTCAAGGTTTGTCCATTTGGTTGATTTTTTTTCATTTTAGACTTGCCATCAATGCCGAATCAGGTATAATAGGCGCGTCTCTTACCTACAGTTGGTGGGAGAAGTTCAACCTAGTAAATAAAAGAAAATATGAAGACCATCTCTGTTCTCGCTCTTACGGCGGTTGCAATTCTTGCCAGCTGCCAGCAGCAGCAGCAGCAGGAGGAAGTCGCTCCGGCTCCCGCTCCCGTGGCTCCCGCTACCGTTACTAAGTAAGAGTTTCAAGGGAAGGCGCAGAACCGCTTTCCCGGCAAAGATTCGCAAGCGCGTCGGAATTCAACTCCGGCGCGCTTTCTTTGTGCTAATTTCGACGACATTCATCAGGTCTGCTCAATCAATGCGTCGTTTCAGCAATGCGTTATCCGCATCGATTTGCCTCCAGAAACACTTCGCGCACGTCTTCCTCCTCTCCTCTCTCAAGACGCATCCACACAGTGTCCATCGGCATGAGTTCTCCATCAAAGCGGTCCGCCCACTCTACCAACAGCACCATGCCACTATTCAAATACTCATCCCATCCAATTTGCAAAGCCTCCTCTTCCTTCTGCAAACGGTAAAAATCAAAATGCGCCACGGGCAGTCGTCCTCCCATATGTTCATGCACAATGCTGAAGGTAGGACTGCTTCCCTTCGTTCCGCATCCGAGTCCCTCCAGCACGCCCTGCACAAGCCTCGTTTTGCCCGCCCCGAGATCTCCCACCAGTCCCAGAACATCCCCGGCCTCCAACAGCCCGGCAATCCGTCTCCCCAACTCGCG
The DNA here is from genome assembly GCA_947629715.1 of uncultured Akkermansia sp. Lineage (GTDB taxonomy): Bacteria > Verrucomicrobiota > Verrucomicrobiia > Verrucomicrobiales > Akkermansiaceae > Akkermansia. The sequence continues at coordinate 8,397 of CANRET010000032.1, read as the reverse complement.
CATCGCCTCCTCGCCACGGACTTCCGTCTTCCCCTGTTGAAAAATTTTTATTGAAGAATGCATTTTTTATTAAATTTTACTTGCCAAACAGATTGACTGAGCTATAATGTGCCAGCCCGCGCACGCGGGTGCAACTAAAAAATTGAAAAATTATGGCATACGCAATATTCGCATCCGGCAGCAAGCAGTACCGGGTTACCGTGGGCGATGTGGTGGAGGTGGATCGCCTTCCCGGCATGGAGAATGAGGGTGAGGCGAAGTTCGACCATGTACTGCTGGTTGAAGACGGGGAAACGACGAAGGTGGGGACTCCGGTAGTGGAGGGAGCCAGCGTGACGGCACAAGTACTGGATGCCGAAGCTCGCGGACCAAAGGGAATTGCCTTTAAGTTCAAGCGCCGCAAGGGCTTTCACAAGAAGAAGGGCTTCCGCGCAGCTCTCACGAAGGTTAAAATCACGGCGATCAACGCATAAATCATTAATTTAAGCCAATTTACGAGTCATGGCACATAAAAAAGGACAAGGTTCGGTACGCAATGGGCGCGATTCTCGCAGCAAACGCCTCGGCGTAAAAAAATTCGGTGGTCAATCCGTCATTGCCGGCAACATCATCGTGCGCCAACGTGGCACTAAGTTCCACCCCGGGAAAGGCGTGGGCATGGGACGTGACTATACGATTTTCTCGCTGGTGGACGGTCGCGTGTTTTTCGACCGCGAAGGTCGCCGCGTGAATGTGGCAGAGGAGGCCAAATAAGGTCTCGATCAGAGCAATCCGTCTCCGGGTTATTTTTCAAGGTCGAACTCCTGAAGAGAGTTCGGCCTTTTTGCATTCTCATGCGCAGTGACCAAAAAAATTCTCAACGGCGCGGCGTATGCATTCTTCCACTCCGGGCATTATCACCCCCAGCTCCTGCAGCTTGCGATTGTCCATGGCAGTGTGCACGGGACGCAACGCACGGAAGAATTTCACCTCACGCAGTCTTTGCGCATCCACCGGCGGCGTCTCGCGAAGCACACCAAGCGTCACCGCGTGCTCCAGCGCAATCTGAACACATCGGAGCCGACTCACCGGCTCTCCCGTCGAGGTAAGGTGCCATACACCGGTCACATTTAACGGGGTCATGTTCAGAATCACTCGCGCTATGTCCCGCGCGTGCGTCGGCAAAGAATACTGATCCGCCACAGCCGCCAGGGGGGCCCCGTCCAAAGCGCGCTGCAGACTACTCTCCACAAAGCCCGGACGTTGCGGATTGCCGCACACCCAGGAAACGCGCAGTATCAACGCCTCGTCGTTGGTTTCCGCCACTTCGCATTCACCCTCCAATTTGCTCATGCCGTACGTGTTGACAGGCTTGCAACGCGTTGTTTCATCCTTAAGCCCCGGGCGCTTCCCTTCCAGCACATAGTCGGTGGACAGGTGGATAAAGCGCGCGCCCGTGTGCCGACAAGCCAATGCCATGTGCGCCGGGCTCACGGCGTTCACCAGATGCGCGTTGAGCGCCTCATCTTCACACTCCTCAAGCCGTGCCATCGCCGCACAATTCACCACCGCTGCAGCATCACTATTCAGCACATAATCCGCCACCTCCGTGGGGTGCAACAGATTGCACTGCCCACGTGACGGAGTCAGCAGCTCCCACCCGGCCTCTCCGGCAGCGTGGCTCAATACCTGCCCCACGCGTCCCGTCGCCCCGAATATCAGCATCTTCATGACTCATTCACAAACTTGAAGCGGCGACGTCTCCATCGCCCTCTTGGAAAGACGCAGCAGTTCGTCGAAGGCTCGGGTCTCACCGCGCGCCGCCGCCTTGCGGTACCAGTAGGAAGCCAACTCGTCGTTCTGGGGCGCTCCCTCCCCCAACTCAAAGCATTTTCCAAGGCGGAGCGCAGCAGAAGCATGCCCTCGACGAGCGGCATGCTCAAAGCAACTCACCGCCCCCTCCGGATCCTTCCTGCATCCCACCCCTTTTAAATAACACTTGCCCATCAGATAAAAAGCATCTGCATCCTCCGCCTTGGCTGCAACGTCGAAGCATTCCAGCGCGCGCTCGTAATCCCGCGCCACCCCGCGCCCGCGCAACAGGCGCCTCCCCAGCTGCATGCAAGCCGCCGGATCTTCCGCCGCTGCACGTTCTTCCAATCCTGATTCCCCAGCGGACGTCAAACGCTTTGCAGGCGCAGGCATTTCCTTCAGTGCGGTATCAATTCACAAATGAGTTGTTCCAAAGGTATGCGCCGCGACTCACGCGTCGCCATGCTCTTAAGCTCAATACTCGGGTATTCCGTGCCGATCACTGCCGCATAGGTTGCCCCGCAGCGCTCCGCATGCCGCAGCTGCTTGGTGAGCTTGCTCTGAGAAAGCGGCACATCCACCCGCACTCCGGCATCCCTCAGTGTGGATGCCAACGAAAGCATACTCGATCGCATCTCCGGCGCCGCCAGCACAAGACACACATCGCAGGTGTGCGGAGCAAGCGCCGCATCCCGTCGCGCCCGGGCCTCCGGGCAAGCCTCAATGAGGTGTGCGATCACGGCATCCCCCATGGCAAATCCGGTAGCCGGCATGTCAACAGAGCCATCCGTAAGTGTGGAAATCAGGCCATCGTACCTTCCTCCGCCGGCCACCGCACGCAAACTGTGCGCTTGGTCGAAAATCTCAAAAACCAATCCGGTGTAGTACGCCAACCCTCGGACCACACTCAAGTCAAGCTGCACGTAGTTCGACAAGCCACGCGCTTTCAGTTCTTCCCTCACGACATCGTAACGGGGAGATACGCCGGCCGGCGGATGCGCGATAAAATCGGTGACCTGCTCACGTGCCAATCCAAAGCTCGCAAGCTTCTCCGCCGATATCTCGGGGCGGTCGCGCTCCAACTTGTCAATCACCGACAAAAAATCCTGAGCCCGTTCCTCCGGAATCCCGTGCTGCGCTGCGTATTGCAGCCAAACTTCGCGATCGCTCACGCGTACCACAAAGTCCGTTTCCTTAAATCCCAACTCCCGCATGCAATCAATTGCCAGTGCGAGCAACTCTGCATCTGCCCCTTCTCCGGCTTCGCCCAATATGTCTGCGTTGAATTGCACGAACTCGCGCAATCTGCCCTTTTGAGGCTTCTCGTAGCGAAAGCACGGACCGATTTCATACCACTTCAGCGGCTTATTATAATCCAAGTGCCTCGTGGCCACAATACGCCCCAACGATGCCGTCAACTCCGGTCTCAATGACACATCACGCTCCCCCTGATCCTTGAAGCGAAACAACTGCGTGGGCAGTTCGCCGCCGCTCTTCTTCAGGTATAAGTCCGTAGGCTCCACCATCGGAGCTTCCCACTCTACAAAACCGTATCTGTGTGCCACCTTCCGCCATGCGTCAAGCAAATACGTTCGTAATGCATACTCCTGCGGCGCTAAGTCGCGGAACCCGGGCAGCGCTTGATAACGTGCGTCTGACATATAGTTTCCTCCGGCGCTCATTATACGCTATTTCCCTCCCGTACGCAAGACCCTCATTACAAGCCACGGGACAAATCCGTTGACAAGCGCTGTTTTGTCCGGGGCGTTACGACTAAGAAGTTTTCTTGCTCCTGGCTCTTCAGATCAAAAAAATTGCATTCCCTAATTCGCAATTAACTTGCAAAAACATCCCGAAGCTGATATGCTGCGGATATGGCAACCGATAAACATATCACGCTGAGGACAAGCAAGGGAGATATTCGACTCACTGTATTTGCATCCAAGACGCCGGTCACGGCGGCAAGCTTTTTGAATTTAGCAAAAAGGGGATTTTACGATGGTCTGACCTTTCACCGCGTGATAGCCGACTTTATGATTCAAGGCGGCGACCCGGAGGGAACCGGATGCGGCGGTCCCGGCTACAAGTTCGATGACGAATGCATCCCCTCACTCAAGTTCGACAAACCGGGATTACTGGCTATGGCCAATGCGGGACTGGATTGGACAGGGCACGGCACAAACGGCTCTCAATTTTTTATTACTCACGTGCCTACAGCTTGGCTCAACGGCAAGCACACCATCTTCGGTGAGGTGGAAAGCTCGAAGGATCAAGATGTAGTGAATGCCGTAACGCAGGGGGACAAAATCATCGCCATTGAGATTCACGATGATTGCGCGGACCTCTTCTCCGAACAAGAGGAGAATGTCAGCAAATGGAACGCCGTGCTGGGCGCCAGGTAAGGCATGGAGTTTGCCGTACAAGACCTTCGCGCGGCTTACGGCGCGCGAGTCCTGTTTGACTCGCTTTCATTTGTGGTTGAACGTGGAGAACGCGTTGCTTTCGCAGGTCACAACGGCGCGGGCAAATCCACGCTCATGAAATGCATTGTGGGCGAGTTGCAACCTGACGCAGGGCGCGTCATTTTGCCCCGCCATACCCGCGTAGGCTACCTCCCGCAGGAGGGTATCCATCTCTCCGGAACGCCTCTACTGCAAGAACTCCTCGACTCCGTGGACGGCATTGCAAAAACAAGCCGTCAAGTAGAAGAATTATCTGCAGAACTTCAAAAAACTGACCGAACTGACCCGGCCTACCGTGACATCGTAGAAGAACTCGGGCGACTCGAACTGATTTTACAGGATCGCGATGCCCACTCACTTCGCTCTCGTGCGGAGACCATTTTGCGTGGCCTTGGCTTTGAGAAGGAAGATTTTACCCGCGACTGCGGTGAGTTTTCCGGAGGTTGGCAAATGCGTATCGCTCTGGGTAAACTGCTGCTTCAGGAACCGGAAGCTCTTCTGCTCGATGAGCCAACGAATCACTTGGACCTGAAAAGCCAACGTTGGATGGAACAGTACTTGCGCGGGTACCGTGGAGCCATCTGCATTATTTCTCATGATGTAGCGCTTCTGGATGCGTTTGTAACGCGTACCATCGCCCTGCACCACGGACGTGCCGAGGAATACGCCGGAAACTTTTCATACTACTTGAAGGAAAGCGCTGCCCGACGCGAAGCCCGAAGAAAGGCCGCTAAGAATCAGCGGAAACAAATTGAGAAAACGCGAGCCTTTATCGACCGTTTCCGCTACAAAGCCAGCAAGGCGTCCCAAGCCCAGAGTCGTCTTAAACAGCTCGAAAAGATAGAAGTTATTGAAGAGGAATCAGATGAGGGCATCATGTCCTTCCGTTTTCCTCCTGCCCCGGCCGGCGGAGCCACCGTGGTGGAAATGCAAAAGGTCAGCAAAGCATACGGCAATATACGCCTGCTCACCGACTTTGACTTCCGCATAGAAAAAGGCGACCGCATCGCTGTCATCGGAGTAAACGGCGCAGGTAAATCAACCTTCAGCAGATTGATATCGATGACGGAAACGACCGATTCCGGACAGATCACTTTCGGTTGCCATACCCGCGTGGCTTTTTTCTCCCAAACGCATGCGGACGTGTTGGATCCAAACGAAACTGTGCTGGAGTGCGTGGAAAAAGCCGCCTCTCGGGAAACAAGTCCCATCGTGCGCAACTTATTGGGATGCTTTCTATTCCGTGGGGACGACGTCTTCAAGCGTATCGGCATTCTCTCCGGCGGAGAGAAGTCACGCGTAGCATTGGTTTGCATGCTCCTGCGACCGGCAAACTTCTTGATCATGGACGAACCGACCAATCACTTAGACTTTGAGAGTCAAGATGTACTGCAACGAGCACTGGCAGAATACCCAGGTTCTTTTTGCATTGTTTCGCATAACCGCAGCTTCTTGGACCCTCTCGTCAACAAAGTGCTGGAGTTCCGTCCGGGACATAACCCACGTCTTTTCTACGGCAATGTAAGCCAATATCTTGAGAAGGTCGAAACCGATGCAACGCACCAGCCCGATGCGTCGGAGGAGATCCATCCCACAGTATCCCACCCCACCGAAAAGAATCGCCAAGCGCTGCGTCGGCAACGCGCTCAGGAACGCGAACGTCACGCTCGTATCATTAAGCCTCTTCAAAATAAGCTCGAAAAGATAGAAGAAGATATTGCCTCGCATGATGTACGAAAAACAGAAATTACCGAGCTGTTGAGTTCTCCGGAAATTGTCGCTGATGCTGAAAGGCTACGCCTCCTCACTGAAGAATACCGCGAACTGGAACAGGAAAGCGAGTTGCTCTTTTCCCGTTGGGCAGAATTGAGCACGGAAATTGACCGCCTCTCTGCCACCCCATAAGCCCACCACTCGCCCTTCTTCAAACGTTCAGCGCCGGGAGCAATTTCTCCCATACCTCATCAACGCTAATCAAATCCACATTCCCCTCGGACACCATGCTCACGCTTCTATCCTCTCCCAGCACGCTGGCAGCATTGCGACGATCAAACAATCCGATAGTAAACACCCCACTCATGGCAGCCATGTGAGTTGGTCCGGTATCGTTGCCCAAAGTCGCCAGGGAGCGCAGAGCAACCTGAGGTACATCCGACAAGCTCGTCAACCCAATCATATTGACGACATGCTCGCGTCCGGAACAGATTGCTTCGCCCTCAGCTGTCTCCGCCTGCGTACCGAGGATCACGGAACTGATCCCCAGCTTCGCAAGACGATCCGCTATCTCGCCATAGTTTGCCGCCGACCAACGCTTGTAGGCGTTTCGAGCGGAACAACCCGGAATGAGCAAAACGTACTTTTCCGGCAAACGGTCAAAGTATTTTCCCTCTCCGTGCATGTCGCGCAGATCCGTTTTCTCCCACACCAAATTCATGGGCTGAGATGTGCAATGTCCAAAACTTAAGCGGCATCTCTTGACAAGTGTGCGCCTCGTGACTTCTCCTGTGGTTTCCACCCACTCGTAAGCCCCGGCGGGCAACATCATGCGCAACATGTTGCGGTAGGTGCGACTGCGCTGCGTTTGCTGGAAATCATATATCTTCGAAAACTCCAACTGAAGCACACGTCTCAATACGCGCATCGTGGAGAAAAAACCGCTTCTCCCATCTTCAATGATCCCGGTAAAAATCCCGGATTGTCTGGCAAGGGAGACCAACCCGGGGGTCGTGAGCAGCCAAACCTCGTCCTCAGGATGCTCCCGCTTGACGACTTGCATGGTACCCAAAGCCAGCACCAAGTCTCCAAGAGCGCCGTGTTTAATGATCAGAATCTTGCCCATCGCCTCCTCTATCAGTCTATCAAATTGCTCTGCCGTTAGCAAGGTAAATCTCTGCGGAAATCTACTTGTGCACATCCGTCCCAAGAAAATGTAATTCATGGGAGGGAAGCATGATGATGGCAGGAGTTGGCGATTTTTGGGCAAATCCATAAAACTTTACGTGCTATTGAGCACTAGAACCTCCTCCGTCCCAGCCATGTCATATGGTTGGTTTAGCCACGAAAACAGGTTCTGCGTGCTCAGCAGTGATATTCGTAGGTAGTGAACCAATCCTCCCAGCGACCACCGATGCGAAGCGCGTCGCTTGAGCACTTTCACGAGTAAATAGGCAATCATGGCTACCCATATCTGTGATCTCACAGCCTGCTCGCATGTCCCTACGAAGCTCTTAATATTGAGGTGTTGCTTGAGTATTTTGAAAAAACTTTCGATATCCCAACGCCTGCGATACAGCTCGGCTACTTCCCCCGCACTCCATTCCATATTATTCGTTATCAATTCAATCACCTGAGTCCCATGTTTACCTGCCTCTTGTCCCTCTTGCCCGTTTTCTCCTCCTTCTGCTGCCGTGTTGTTTCGCTTATTCTTGCGTTGACTCCTTTGTGCTTCTTCGTACGGACGGTACACTGCGATTCTGCGTAATGGCTTTCCATAGTTCTCACTTGTCTTCTCCCCTGTCAGTTGAATGATCTCATCTATGAGGATATTCTGCTCCCCTTCATCGGGTTGATCTCGTTGTGCAACTCTTTTATATTGTATGTTACCCTTAAACCTGACGACAAACGTATGACCGTTGCTGTCCCAATCATTCCATAACTCCGTATCGTCATATCCCCTGTCTGCCACAATGACACTTCGCTTCGCAGGAAACACTCTGTAGGCCCCCGTATTATCCGCCACTGTGCCGTTGGTTACTGCTATATCCAGCGGCAAGTGTGTCTTGGCGTTGAATACGGTATGTATTTTTATCGCTCCCTTTTCTTGCTGATAGCTAGCCCAGGGAAACAAGTTAAGACACAGCGTTACCGTGGAAGAATCCAGGAGTAGAACAGTTTCCTCTTTGAGTGTCTCATACCCTCTTACTACGGGAATCTGCTGTCCCATGTATTTCATCAATGCATAAAAGATATCTCGAAACACCCTCCAGTCCCTTATTTGATTCTGATGACTCAATGCATTGCGTGTCGGGGTATAGTCTACACCCAGGTATTTCAGCTGGCCCTGCATGCTCTTCAACGCATTACACGCGTCCCGTAAGGAGTACGTTTGAGAAAGCTGCATAAAGAGCAGGGTGAGCAAATGCAC
>CANRET010000031.1 GCA_947629715.1 uncultured Akkermansia sp. | reverse complement strand
AATTGCCCAAAAATCGCCAACTCCTGCCATCATCATGCTTCCCTCCCATGAATTACATTTTCTTGGGACGGATGTGCTCCAATCGCCGTCTGTGCTTGCAAAGCGCGTAGCTCGGTGGTACAATACGAGGCGAAGAGGCTCAGCCATGAAAGAGATACAGGAAAAGCTGTTCTATGAAATTCTGGAGGCGCGCGAACGCGTGTACGCTGTGGGGACCGCCACTCCGCTGCAGCAGCTCTGCCTGCCGGGCATTGACGCTGTGATTTATGCGAAGCGCGAGGATCTCGGTCCGATCAAAGCCTACAAATGGCGAGGCGCCTACAATTGCATGGCAAAACTCTCTCCTGAACAGCGCATCGGCGGCGTCGTGGCAGCCAGCGCAGGAAATCACGGACAGGGGGTCGCCCTTGCCGCTGCCAAGCTCGGATGCAAGGCCCATATTTTCATGCCTCGATCCACTCCCATCGTCAAGCAAAACGCTGTGCGAATGCACGGCGGACAGAATGCCGAAATTATCCTTGTCGGCGACTCGTACGATGCCGCCTCCGAGGCCGCTCACCAATTTGCGGAGGAGAAAGGGTTGACCTTCGTGCATCCCTATGACGACTTGACGACAATGGGAGGTCAGGGCACGCTGGCAGATGAAGTGGTGATGAGCGGTTGTGGCCCTTTCGATCGCGTGTACCTGCAGATCGGCGGCGGCGGGCTGGCTTCAGCGTGTGCGTGTTGGTTCAAGAAATTTTGGCCACATTGCCGCTGCGTCGGCGTGGAAGGAGTGGATCAAGCCTCTATGAAATTGGCGGTTGACAGCGGCAAACGAGAAGAACTCTCGTACGTTGACGTTTTTTGCGACGGCACAGCTGTGCGCATTGCCGGTGAAAACACCTTCGAACTCTGCCGCCGGCTTCTTGACGGCTTTGTCACCGTAAGCAACGATGAAGTCTGTCAAGCCATTCGTGCCGTATGGAACAGTCTGCGCGTTGTCCCTGAACCTTCTGGTGCTATGGGTTTGGCAGCACTCATGAAGGATTGGGATCAGGGACGTATCCGCCCGGGCGAAAAGTGTCTCGTCATCCTTTCCGGAGCCAACATGGATTTCTCGCAACTGGGCGTCGTGGCCGCCCGCGCAGGCGTGCGCGAAAGCAACCGCAAGCTGCGTTACCTGCGTATTCCCATGCAGACCAAGCGAGGGCAAATTCTCAATTACCTGGAGAATATTCCGGAGGGCGTGCAGCTCATGGATGTCCAGTTCGGACGTATTGATTCGGATCTGCAATACCCTGTGTTCGGCGTCCTCGGCACGGATGAGCAGTTCGACGACATACGACGTCGGCTGAGTGAGCATGGCATGGAGGCCACGGATGTGACAAGTGATGAAGACGTCCTCTTTCGCATGATATCGTACGACCGCGTTCATTTGAGTCATCCTGTATTTTTCGGCATTGAGTTTCCTGAGCGTCCGGGAGCATTCCTGGAGTTCATGCGAGCCATGGGCGAGTACGCTGACCTGTGTTACTTCAACTATCGCTACTCCGGCGAGTCCGTGGGACGCGCACTCGTCGGTCTGGAGTTCGCCTCGCGAGAAGATCGTGATGCCTGCCGCTCACGAGCGGAGCAGATGATGGGCGCCACAATTCAGCGTATTCATGAATTGAGCGATGATGTACGCCGACGCGTGCTCGGTCGCATGAGTCCGGAGAAAGATGTATGCTGATCCTCGCGTCCCAGTCCCCGCGTCGGCGCGATTTGTTGCTTCGTGAGCATCTCAATTTCTGCGTAATTTGCCGTCCCTCTCGTGAGCAAAATGATGCAGCCCTACCCCCGGCACAACTCTGCGCTCTCAATGCGTCTGCCAAGGCTGAACCGGTGGCCGAACTCTTTCCGAACGACATCGTCGTAGGCGCTGACACCCTCGTTTTTCTGGATGGACGTCCATTCGGCAAGCCAGCCGATTTAGCAGATGCCCGTCGCATGCTCAACGAGCTTCAGGGGCGCACCCATTGTGTATGCACGGCAGTGGCTCTCATCATGCCCGGGGGCGAACGTCGCGATTTTGCTGTCACCAGCTTCGTCACATTTCGACCGATGGGGCCGGATGATATCGAACGCTATCTTGCTGAAGTGCCGGTTCTTGACAAAGCGGGAGCTTATGCCATGCAGGAAAAAAGCGAGCTGATCGTTGCCGGAGTGGAAGGCGATGAGGACAACGTGATCGGTCTGCCTGTTACGCGATTGTTGCACGAACTGACACGCTGAGTCAGGCTTTTTTTCTGCGCTCGCGCACGCCCTTTGCGAGCGTGTCAAGAATTTCCACAGTGCCGTCCCAGCCGACACATGCATCCGTGATGCTCACGCCATATTGCAGCGGCGTCGTTCCATCGCAGCTCTGATTGCCCGGCAGGAGGTTGCTCTCCACCATCACCGCCCCAATATGCTGTTCGCCTGCGGCAAGCTGGCTCGCTACATTCTGAGCGACAGTGAGCTGCTCCTGCCATTTTTTATGACTGTTGCCATGGGAGCAGTCGATCATGATGCGGTTGGAGATGCCCGCTTTCTGTTGAGCAGTCCAAGCTTTTTCCACGTGATCATGCCCGTAATTGGGTCCCTGCGTTGAACCGCGCAAAATGATGTGGCAAAGCGGATTCCCCATAGTGGAGACAATGGCGGAAAGCCCCTGCTTGGTCACCGAAAGAAAACAATGCGGGTGCGCCGCAGAGACAATGCCGTCCACAGCAATCTGCACACTCCCCGTGGTGCCGTTCTTGAAGCCGATGGGCATGGAAAGTCCGCTGGCTAATTCGCGGTGGACCTGGCTTTCGGTCGTGCGGGCGCCGATGGCCCCCCATGCAATGAGATCGCTGATGTACTGCGGCGTGATCACATCCAGGAACTCTGTCGCCGCCGGCACCTTCATCTCGGCGAGACGCAACAACAGCCCACGCGACATTCGCAGTCCACTGTTGACCTTGTAGGTGCCGTCCATGAACGGGTCGTTGATAAGTCCTTTCCACCCCACCGTGGTACGGGGCTTTTCAAAATAAACACGCATGATAAGCAACAGATCCTCTGCGTAGCGTGGCATCACCTCGGCCAAGTGTTCGGCGTAATCCAGCGCAGCAGCCGTGTCATGGATTGAACACGGTCCCACAACCACCGCCAATCTGTCGTCTTCCCCCTGCAGGATGCTCCTGTAGGCTTCGCGTGCATCGTACACCACACGCGCCGCTTCGTGCCCCACGGGAAAGTCCTGAATCAATATCGCAGGCGGAATGAGTGGGCTCACCTCTGTGATGCGCACATCATCCGTAATTACCGGCTCTGTCACTTTTTCGCGGCCTTCTTCCATGAGTAAATGTTGTCCAAAATCGCGTCATCAAAGGCAGCCTGCGCCTCTTGAGCCGCTTGCTTCGCCTCTTTCTTAGACATTTTCTTGCCTTTCTTACCTTTCTTCTTGTCGGCACTTCCACCCAACGACACCTTGCTCTTGCCGGAGTGAGCCTGAGCAATCCCATCGGAGTCCGGTCCCAGCCCGTACACCAGGCAATTTTCGCGGCGAATGCGCTGGTTGGTAAAGGGGTCAATGCACCCCTCTGTCATCTCGCAAAGGACGATGTAATAAGGCTTGCCCCATGGATCGTAAAGTCCCAAGCTGCTGCCCTCGTCTCCGAAAAGCCCGTCGCGTGCGCTCTCGGCACGCGTGGGCTTCATGTAAGGCTCGTTGTTGATGTTGAGCTTTATGTCGGTATCCTCGTATCCGGTCAAGATGCTCAACAAGCCGGCATCCTTACGCGGCTCCGTAACCAAGTATATTTGGTCGTTTTTATCCGGTTTCGCCTTTTTGGGGTAATAAGGCATGATACCGTTGTGATCCTGCTTAAAGTTGGAAACGCCGGCCACCAAATCTGCGCATACTTTGGATGAAGAAGCAATGCGTGCATTTTCCTGCACTCCCATGATCGCGGGGTAAGCAATGCCCATGAGAGTAGCGAGTATTGCAATGACGACGATAAGTTCCAAAAGCGTGAAGCCGCACATACGTCGGGTACTGACAGCTGTTTTCATGCCCACATGCTAGCACACTCCTCACGCCTGAGCAAGATTTTTTTAGGCTCAAGCATTCGCTTTTTCGTGCTTCAACGACCTTTGTTGAATCGCACGACTTCGCGGCGGGCCTCACGCATCTCAGCGCGCTCCTTCAGGTCGAGCCGTCGGTCACGGTGAGTCTTGCCCTGTCCCAAGCCAAGTTCCGCCTTCACTTTGCCGTTTTTCCAATAGAGACGCAACAACGGCAGAGCATAGCCTCGCTGGGTGGTCTTGAGTTCCATTTTAAGAATCTCTCGCTTATGGGCAAGCAGACGCCGTGGTCGCCTGGTTTCATGCTGGAACCACGTCCCTGCAGTTTCCCACGGCTGAATATCGCAGCCGTAAAGAAAGAGCTGCCCTCTTTCAATGCGGGCAAAAGCGTCCGCTATATTCACCTTGCCTGCTCGAATCGACTTGACTTCGGTCCCTCGCAGCTCTATCCCGCACTCAAAGCGTTCAGTGATTTCATAATCCCTTCCCGCCTTCTTGTTTCCGGCAATTTGCTTCAGCGGCGGTTTCTGTGGTTTCTGAGCCATATTTCCTCTGCGATTCGGCATGAGAAACCCGGGCAACCGGCGCATGCTGACCTTGTTGCCTCACTCCTTGTCTTTTTCTCCGTCGCTCAAGGCAGAGTAAAGGTCTGAGGACTCCTCCGACTTACTCTCCTCATGCCACTGCAGTTTGCCTTCAATGATTTCGGTAAGAGCTATGTCTCCAGCTCCCATCTCCGGTGTCGTGGGCACGTAGGGATCCGCACCGTGGTTAATCTGCTGCACGCGCTTAGAAACGATATTGATGAACAGCTGATTGTCTCCGACGATGCGACTGGCTTTCTCTATAAGTTCTGTTTTCATGGATATGTGTATCTCCGGTTGCCCCACACGCTGAAGCGCCGGCATGGTATCACACTCACCCCGATTTGGCAAGCTCAATTTTTTCATTTTGCTATCTGAAATTATGCTTCTTTTGTCTTGACTTTCCTGCTCTATTGGCGTAGAAATTGGGGCCGTCACTCATTATGAAGCGAACCATCCTATTCGCGGCATTCGTCGTTGCGTCGTTTTTAGGCTCCATGCAAGCCTCTGCCGTCGACTCCTCCAAGCCCCGCCTCCTCACAATTTCCGTCAATGATAAAGATCAGCTTATCGTTGATGTTTCGGGGATCGTCTCTGTCGCCCGGCATCGCTATCTGCTCAACGGTTCCACCCTTGTCTCCGAAGTTACCGTTGATACTGTAGGTAATAACTCGCTGCGTTTTTACTGCATAGGAGACGTTGGCGGTGAAGTTTTGTCCTCGTCTCCCGTGAACACCAAGGATATCGAGAAAGAGGTGAACAGACACTCCAAAGAACTTAAACTCGGCAGAAAAAAAGGCCCGGCTCCCCTTCCTTCCGTCAAATTCCCAGAGGGCGTGTATGCTCACACCATTGAGTTCCAACTCAAGGACAGCGTCGAACTGAATGTCCTGTTCAAAGAAATCAGCCGCGCATGGGAGGAAATTGCAGAGAAGACGACCAAAGTCAATCCTTCCGAAGAAGAGAAAACACCCCAAACCTCCCTTTCCGAATAAACTACTCTAACCCTAATCCATATGAAAAAAAGCATGATCGCCCTGATAGGCATGAGCCTCTGCACTGCGGCAGCCATCGCAGCTGAAGAAACCAATGCCTCGCAAACGCAGGCTCCGAAGACAGAGGAGCAAACCCCGGCCCCGCAAGCTCAACCTCCCAGCCCTGAGGAAGTGAGACAAGTTGTGTCCTATTTTCTGGGATTCCGCACCGGCCAGCAGTTCTCGCAAATCGGTCCCTTGGAAATGGACGACTTGGATACAACGGTCCTGCTGCAGGGCATCAGCGCCGGATTGAAGGAGCAGCCTGCAGATGAATACGTGAAGAAAGACCTTAGCGCCGTCATGGCCGCTTTCTCGCAGAAGATGACCGAACGCAACGCTGTCCTCGTGAAGAAGAATCAGGAGCTTTCCAAGAAAACGGCCGAGGAAAACGCTAAAAAGGAAGGGGTGAAAAGCCTCCCGAGCGGTGTGCAATACCGGGAATTAGCCCAAGCTGATGGAGAGAAGTTTGATCAGAAAAAGCATGGCACCAACGCATCGGTGAGCATCTCTTATCAGCTTCGTCTGGCCGATGGCACGGTGGTGCAGGAAACCGAGGAAGCCGTGGAGATGCCTCTCACCGGCATGCTGCCTTCCATCGCAGAAGCGATGAAGCTGATACCGGTGGGCGCCGAGTGGGAGCTCTTCATCCCCTCCGACCAGGGCTACGGAGAGCAAGGTCCAGGCCCTCTGTCTGCGGCGGCTCCTTTCTTTTTCAAAGTAAAACTGCATGAAATCAAGCCCGCCGGCACACCTGATCATCCCATTCAGCTGACCCCCGAAATGCTTCAGCAGATGCAGGAAGCAGGGTTACAGCCCGTCGATAGCAGCGCAGCAGACAAATAAAAGGCTCGGCCTCATCGGCTATCGCATTTCGCCCGGCGTGGTAAGCTCTACGCCGGGCCTTTCTTTCTCTCGTGCAAAGAAGGTTTACTTGAGCACCTTTCCCGTCCCTTTGCAAGCGTCGCATTTGCCCCAGTCCATCATCCCGCTTCCCTTGCCACTTCCCTTGCAGGCAGGGCATTTTTCGGGGGCTCCCCATAGAAGGCGAATATTCTGCAGATCCTGTTGCAGCAAATGCACCGCTATCGGCGCGAGAACAATGATGACGAGCAGGCGTTTCATCTTATTCAATGGATGATTTCTCAAAAAAATTGCGGGATGTTACGGACGGCAAGTTGCTCGCGCAGAGATTTCACAAGTTGCTCTACCGCATACCGCGTCTGAACTTTTACATCGCCGCGCACCAGCATTTTGTGCAGCTTTGAGACAAACCATAGCAGCACCCCTATTTTCACCAGTGCCACCACGATCTGCATCGCATTCCACAGATGTTGGGGAATTTCAGTCCAGCCGACATCTCCTGCATCAGAAGCGAGTCTGACTGCTACCTGCCTTCCGACATCAAGCAGTGTTTCCCCGGGGTCGAGCAAGAAGTGCACCGCTATCACGTCCAGCAAAAAAGCGATGATCAGCGTCGTGTACCGACGACGAGCCGCAACGTTTTTCCCGCACTCCAGATACAGCCCCACACCATCCGCTGAAAATCCTCTCCCCGCAGCCATATTGCGCAACTCATCCACAAGATGGCGCCGCATGTCCCGCACACCCTCCCGAGCTTCAAACAAGGTCTCCTCCGTCACCAAATCTCTGCGATACGGCATGGCCAACGCCTCAGCAACTCCCGTCCGGCGTATATTTTCCGTCACGCGACGCCTCACGCGCTCACTAACGCGATCCTGCAGTTCGCACAGCTCCCGCTCCACGCACACCTCCCACTCGCGAGCGCAGTCCATCGTTTCAGTGACAGGAGATGGCTCCCCCATGGGGTCTGCTTTCATCTCCTGCCTTTTACTCCGCCCAAGTGAGCACTACCTTGCCGGATTCGCCGGACTTCATGGCCTCAAATCCCTCGCGGAAATCCGTGTAGTGCAGGCGATGCGTAATGATGGGCGACACATCAAGCCCCGAACGCAGCATCGCACTCATCTTCTGCCAAGTGCCGAACATCTCGCGCCCGTAAATGCCTTTCATCTTAAGACCTTTCCAGACAAATGTATTCCAGTCGATTCCGGAACCGCCGGGCTGAATCCCCAGAAGAGATATATTGGCGCCGTAAGCGGAATGCCGAATGATGTCCTTCAAGCAAGCCGGAGCTCCGCTCATCTCCAAGCACACGTCGTAGCCTTCATCAATGCCCAAATTCTCGCGCGCTTTCTCAATGCTGTCTCCCGTCGCCACATTCACCGTGCGATCCGCACCCAACGTGCGAGCAAGGTTCAGCCTGTAATCGCTCAAATCCGTAATCGTCACGCTCTTGGCTCCGGCCTTCTTGCACACGGCGGCGGCCATAGAACCGATGAGCCCGGCCCCGGTAATCAGCACATCCTCACCCACCAGATCCCAGGACAGCGCCGTGTGAGTAGCATTGCCGAGCGGGTCAAGTATGGACGCGATTTCCATGGGCATGTCCTTGTGAATGCGTATGACATTGCTCTGCGGGATGGAGAGGTACTCCGCAAAGCAGCCGGGACGATTCACACCGACTCCCCGCGTGTTCGGGCAGAGGTGGAAATTCCCCTTGCGGCAGTTGTGGCAGTGTCCACAGACGATATGCCCCTCGCCGGATACTACCTCACCCGGATGATATTCCGTAACCGCCGAACCGACTTTTTCAATAATCCCGCAGAACTCGTGTCCCACGTGCATCCCGACCGGAATTGTCTGCTGAGCCCACGCGTCCCAGTTCCATATGTGCAAATCAGTGCCGCAAATTGCCGTCTTGTAAATCTTGATGAGTACGTCATTGGCGCCCACCTCAGGCATCGGCACATCCTTCAACTCCAACTCAGGTGCAGCCTTTGTTTTTACTAGCGCTTTCATGCGGGAGATATTACTCTCGCTATCTGCCATTGACAAGTCAAATTTCAAAAAAAATGTCGCTCCAAAACTACGCAAACCTCCAAAAACGCTGTTCGCTGGCGAGGGACGCCTGTCCTGCCCCACGCATACAATTCGAAAAAGCGAAAAGGGATTCCAAGCCGTACGCGCGAACGCCCCCACAGAATCTGCAGGGGCGTCCTCAAACGGGCAAACGCATCAAAAATGCGCCCGCTCTCATGCGTCTCAGGATTACTTCTCGGTGAGCGAACCGATGCCGGGGAGGACCTTGCCCTCCAACAGTTCCAAGGAAGCTCCGCCACCGGTTGAGCAGAAGGACAGCTTGTCCGCCACCTTGAATTTTTTGGCGGCTGTCACGGAGTCACCGCCCCCGACAATGGAAATGCAGTCGCATGCCGCAAGACACTCGGCGATCGCCTTGGTTCCGGCAGAGAAAGAATCCAGCTCAAAGACACCCAACGGACCATTCCAAAGAACGGTTTTGGCGCCTTTCAGGATGCTGCAGAACTCCTCAATGGCCTTGTCCCCGATATCAATGCCCATGCCTCCCTGAGGAACAGAACCACCCTCGGCAAAGGGCTTGGTGACGTGAGTTTCGGCGCCTTCCTCAAACTTGAAGGTGTAGCGCACATCCGTCGGCAGCACGAAACGTACGCCCTTGGCAGCAGCATCTGCCAGAATCTGGCGTGCAAGATCGAGCTTATCTTCCTCGATCTTGGAGTTGCCCACATCGTGTCCCTGCGCAGCAAGGAAGGTGTTGGCCATCGCGCCGCCGATGAGGAAAGTCTGACTCTTCTCCATGAGCTTGGAGAGCACCTGAATCTTGTCGGACACCTTCGCTCCGCCCATGATCACCACGAAAGGCTGCTCCGGGTTTTCAAGCTTGCCCTCCAAATACTCCAGCTCGTGTTCAATAAGAAAGCCCATAGCAGACTTCTCCGCAAAGTGGGTCACACCCTCGGTGGAGGCGTGAGCACGGTGCGCAGAACCGAAAGCATCATTCACATACAGCTTTGCCTTCCCAAGCAGAGCTTTTGCAAAGTCCGGGTCGTTCTTCTTCTCTTTCTTATCAAAGCGCACGTTGTCCAGCAGCAGAACATCGCCGTCCTTAAGCGCGGCACGCGCGGCAGTGGCAGCGTCGCCGACGGTCTCCGGCACAAACGCAACAGGCTTGCCAAGCAATTCCGCAAGTTTGTCGGCTGCCGCCTTCAGCGAGAATTCCTCCTGGTACCCCGTGCCCTCCGGACGCCCCAAGTGCGAGCAGAGAACAAGTCGCGCCCCATGCTCCAGTAGGTAGTTGATGGTCGGAAGCGCAGCCGCGATCCGGGCATCATTGGTGATAACTCCGTCCTTCATCGGCACATTGAAGTCCACGCGCATCAGGACTTCCTCGCCGGCAACATCGAGGTCTCGTACTGTAAGTTTAGCCATAGTGGTGATTGGTGTTCGTTGTGAGAATTCTCCGGGCAAACCCGACACGCGCGCATTATATTCCATTCGCACAAAATGTCAAGAACGAGGAAAAGCCCCGGAGTTGTCGCATTGAGAAAAAGTCTCTGCCTCTTTACGACGCATACGATAACGATATGCAGAGCGTGGACGCTCTTTGGCTCGAGGAGGCAAAATGACGCACCGGCAGTAACTGAAACTGCGAGGCACGACAATTGCAAGCAGATAGTGGAAAAGTGTCGGGTGCTCATCTCTTTTTAAAAGAGATGAGCAGCTAGGTCGTGCATAAAGCATTCCTAGTCATTATATTTCAATGTTTTTATCCCTTTCTTTTTTCACAGAGGAAGTGAGTCAATTTTATTGTGTCATACTTCATTTTCAAGCCTTCGCAGGCACTGTTTGCTCATCTCTTTTAAAATGAGATTCCGAGCGTTTTTGATACATAATAGATTGATGATGAATGCTGACAGACGACGATTGACGGAGAAGGGTGGTGTCAAGGGGGAAATTTTTTTTTGAAAAGGATACTGGACATCTCTTTTAAAAAGAGACATACTGGGATCGGTGCAGTGTTGTAAAAGACTCTCGCAACCGCACAACAGAGAGAAACAGGATTTCGTACCGGGTGGTGCGATTATCGTAGTAAGCAAAAGCCCCTCTTCCCTGCGTTTCAGGGTGGAGGGGCAGGTTTTTCAGAATAAGGCGTTCACAAGCCTAAACCGATTGTCCTCCTGCGCCGGGGAGTTAATCTATCTTTTATACCTTTTCCTGGGCGACCGAAGGCCATGTTTTAAACAACTCATCCACTCGAGTCACCTCAGCATGAGCAGAAAAAAC
This sequence comes from uncultured Akkermansia sp., assembly GCA_947629715.1. GTDB lineage: Bacteria > Verrucomicrobiota > Verrucomicrobiia > Verrucomicrobiales > Akkermansiaceae > Akkermansia. Next base: position 15,455 of record CANRET010000031.1, on the reverse strand, counting down.
GGCGCAGTAACACCATATCTTCGGTCATCGAGATCAAGTAGGAACATTCCCGCTGCACAGCCAACGCCATCTCAAGCATTGGCTTCAGTCTTTCGATGTGACCTTGCTTTATCTTTTCCCTTAATCACGGAATGGTAGAAAAACTCCATTCACAAGTCTTTTTTTGGGGAGTTCCTGGTCGCGCAGCAGAGAGCAGAGGTAACGAGCATTGGTATTCTCGTGCATCATGCGCATGACGTCATGCTTCCAAGCGCTTCGTCTCGTCGAATTAATTTTTTTCGCCTTTTCTCTTTCTCCATCCGGTCATTCTACGACATTATACAAAAGCCCCTCATTTTGTCGCATGGCAACAAAAGTACTTGTTTATAAGACATAAATTCGATATACTACGGGAGGCAAATGGCTTAGGCGCAGTCTGCTCCCGGTCGGATTGATACTCACTCCACTTGTTCCGGTTTTGTTCATTAAGGCAGGATATCATGAAATCCATCATCATCGAGGACATGCAAATGGTATGCCACGTGGGCGACACGCCGACCGATGTACTTGAGGTCCTGCAAAGCGGGAAAATACCTCCCATGGATATCGAGGTAGTTGGCGGACACAATGTTCCGGTAGCCCGAGTCCATAACACACCGCTACCCACCCCAAAGAATCCCATTTTTGCCTCGCGTACCAATGCACTGGCGCAGTACTGCGCGGAGCGCTTGTCCAGCTTTCACCTGAATGTTGCTCCGGAACGAATTGGTGTGGTGCTGGGTAGCAGCAACGCCGGAATTGAAGAGTTCCACTCTGCCTACCGGGGAGGTCCCTTGGCAGAAGAGGATTGGCACCGCCTGGAACCCGGCAATGTTTCTGCCTGCGTGGCAGAATTCTTGGAAGCCAAGGGACCAGTGTACACCATCAGCACGGCCTGCTCTTCTTCCGGAAAAGCATTAGCAGCGGCGGCTCGTCTACTAAAAGCCGACGTATGTGATGTCGTGATAGCCGGTGGGGCCGATGCTTTGTGCCGCTTTGCATTGGAAGGCTTCCATGCCCTGCAACTTATCGACAGCAAACCTTGTGAGCCATTCATGATCAATGGAGGAAGAATCAATCACGGAGAGGGAGCCGCTCTTTTCGTACTAACCTGCCGTCCTGCGCGCCGAGGAGACATCGTTCTGAGCGGCTATGGAGAAACATCTGATGCCCACCACACAACCACCCCGGAGCCTGGTGGCGCCCAAGCTGCACGAGCTATGCAACAGGCCCTCTACATGGCCGGCAAGCAACCGGCAGATGTCGATTATATTAACATGCACGGCACCGGCACCGATGCCAACGACACCATGGAGCTGAACGCTCTTACCGCCGTGTTCGGTACGACATGCCCACCGTGCAGCAGCACAAAACCTTTCACCGGACACTGCTTGGGAGCGGCGGGTGCCGTGGAAGCCGCCGTATGTGTAGCCTTGTTACAGGCTGATACTGATCAATTGCCTAGAGTGGCCCCTTCCTCCATTCCCAGCGGCTATGAGTCCATCAACTTTTTTTCAAATGCCGAACGTCCTGTACGCTGTTGCATGAGCAACTCTTTTGCCTTCGGCGGCAACAATGTATCTCTCCTTCTGACCCGCCATGACTGACCTTCCTCCTCCGGAGAAACTGCTTCCGCACCGTGGCAACATGCTACTGGTAAAAAGTTTGGAATATGCAGACCTGAAAAACATGCGCAGTTCTGCCCTGACAGAGCTGGGAAAAGACTGCCTGTTTTACGATCGTGGCAGAAATGGCTTGCCATCGGAAATCAGCATTGAAATCATGGCTCAGGGCGTCGGGCTGCTATACGGCTACCGCGAATATTTGCAGGACAAACCAGGAGTAGAATGTGCCATGATTCTCTCCATCAAGAGATACGAGATTTTCTGCGACATCATCCCTGCGGATACACTGCTACGTACCACCAACGAAATCATCTCGGAGGAATACCCCATCGGCGTATGCAACTGCGAACTTCACCTCGCAGAGAACAATACCCTGCTCGCCCTCGCAGAAATAACCGCTTACAAACCCTGACCCACACCCGAAATGCTCTCCATCACAGTAGAACACACTGTTGCATTTCATGAGCTGGACCCCATGAACGTGGTTTGGCACGGCAACTATGTCAATTTTTTCGAACTGGCGCGCGCGGCTCTGCTCGATAAGATAGGATTGAGTTACACGACGATGTACCAACTCGGCTACATCTGGCCGGTCGTGAAGCTGCAATGCAAATACATACGCCCTGCTCACTTGGGCCAACGACTGTCCATACAAGCCCGTATTACAGACTACCGTAACACGCTCACCATGGAATTTTCTATACATGATGCCGCAAGCGGAGAGCTCATCACCAAAGGCAAAACCATGCAGATGGCTGTACGCCGAGACACGGGAGAAAGTACGCTTGTCTCCCCCGACTGCATGTTGAAAATTGTAGAAAAATACCTCCATACAGTCACACCTGCATGAAAAGCCCTGCAGCAGCAGAGTTTCGCCCCTGTATCATCATTCCCTGTTACAACCACGGGAGAGAACTGGCAAACTTTCTGCCGGATGTCGCCGACCATGCCCTTCCTATCATCATTGCAGACGATGGCAGCAGGCAAGAAGAAGCCACATTGGCTGCAGAAGCTGCCGCAGCCCAAGGCGCCACCTTTCTGAGGAGTGAAGAAAACCTCGGTAAGTGGGGAGCCATACGCCGCGCAATAGCTTACGCCACCGAGCAGGGCTACACACACATCTTGCAGTGCGATGCCGACGGACAGCACGAATCAGCGGCCATCCCCCAATTCTGTCGTCTTGCACAGCGTAATCCAACCGCTCTCATCTGCGGCACCCCTGTGTATGGAGATGACGTTCCTGAAGCACGACTGAAAGGGCGCGTCGTCTCTAATTTTTTTGCCAAGCTTGAAACCGCTTGGGCATGCAGACTGGACACCATGTGTGGATTCCGGCTCTATCCACTACAAAGGCTGACGGATATATTGCGCAGGAAAAACATTGTGCCAGGCATGCCGGGAGACATTGAAATACTGGTCCACTTCTACTGGAGCGGGTGCCGTATCATCCCTCAGCCGGTGCGCGTACGCTACCCGAAGGGGGGGCGTTCCAACTTCCGCATGCTGAGGGATAACGTGCTCATCTCATGGACTCACACGAAACTTTGCACGGCCGCACTGCTGCACCCGTGGCGGCTGTGGAGAGCCCATAGGCTACACTAAGCCCCATGCAAATAGCCATACCCATATCGTGAGTCACACTGAAGGAGGTGAAGGCCAGCACCCCAAACATACACAGTGTGGTAAAGAAAGACAGCCCCACCGCCACACCGGTTCGCGCGTTGCGAGGCAGTCCTGCACGGAAGATGGAGTAGTCGTACCCTAAACCGGCTACCAAAAAGCAGGCCAGCACATGGAAAAGTGACAGAGGCGCCCCCAGCCACGCCAATCCGGTAAACACAGATACAACACCAGCCACGGGAGGCCCGCTAATCAGCAGCGCCGCGCGGAAGCCATAAAAACACGACTGTACCATCATCCCCAGCAGAAGCACCCCTCCCAGTTGCCACATCAGCAACACGCGCCAGCGGCATATGTGCGCCTCCAGCTCTGCAAAGCGGTCTGCCGACTGCACATATTTCCCGGCATATTCCGTCAGTCGTTCCCTGTACTTGCCCGGTACCAATACAGTGCCGCAGCGTGCATCCCACAAGGAGGCCAAATACGCAAACGACGGGCATGCAGCAAACAGCTTATCGGGCGTCAATAGCTGCAGGAGTTTCGGCAGATTCAACGGCAACTCGTCGGCAAAACGGTCAGACAACGCCTGCACCATGGCAAAGTTCTGCTGCTGGCGCGCAGCGGATGGTACCACGGAGGCTACACATGTGAAAGGAATTCCATCCTCTGCTAAACGTTCGGCCAATTGTTCCTGCCGTTGCAACACCTGCTCTTCATTGTCGCCATGAACCAGGAGTACGCCGACGCCTTTCCCCATACCGTTAAGCTCTGCCATTTTACGTTCCGCAGCCAACAAATCGGCAGGGGGGTCGTAAAAACTGCGCAAGTCATCGCACACCGTCAAACGGCACAATGCCAATCCCCCTAGTACCAAGGCAAGCAGCCAAGGCGCCAAACCGTGCACGCGCCACCGCTGCTGTGCTTTCTCCGTAAAACGCAGCAACGTGAGAGAAACCGACACCGGCACATGCCCCGCATACGCGTGCGGGTACACCGCAAAAATAACCAACATGGCTGTGCATAGTCCCACCACGGATATGGTGGCTATCTGCCCCAATAAATCAATACCCGACGTGTAAAACATAGCATAGCCCAAACAACTGGTGGCCAATCCCAATAGCAACGAAATCGCCAAACCCCGGCCTACCCGGGAATCAGCATTGCAGCTGTGCGCCACCAAATAATGCACCATATAATCCGTAGATATGCCCACCAAAGAGCACCCAAACACCAAGGCCAATATGTGCACTTCGCCATGTATGGCAACTACGGCAGCCAAGGAAACCAACGCGCTGCACAACACAGTTAACATCATGATCAATAAGCCTCGTAAGCTGGAAAATACCCACAAAAACACAAACACGACCATCACGGTAGAGCATATGCCCAACCAACTCATGGCCGAAGAGGCTGATGAGGCCGCCAAAAACGTATGCACCGGAGTACCGCTTATCCGGACCTCCAAGGCGTGGCATTGCTCCATCAACGGCTGCAAATAACGAGACAGCTCCGCAGGGGAGCCCCGCACGGATTCCGGCAACAGCAAGGGGACGTAGCCATAATATTTGCCGTCTTGCTGCGCCAGCAACATATCGCCTTTGGGCACAAAGGCCCCGCGCTTCAATATCGGACTCTCCAGCAAAAAAGTAGTGGCAAAGGCGTACGGATCTTCATCTGCCGCGTAAAAGTTCAACGACACAAAGCCATATAAATTTGCCATTCCTTCCTCGTACAGTTCCTCAAAACGTTCTTGCTCCAACATGCGGCGATGCCTCGCAGAAAGCAATTGAAAACGGTAGGGGCGAAAAGCCTCTTTCAATTCATTCAGGGTACTCTTACCCAGAGCAGGCTGCACCCCGGTCGGCAAATCGGCGCAAAGGGAACTCAGGCGCTGCGTCACCTCTTGCTCACTGTCACCCTCTGCCAACAAATGGATTTGCCTGCCACTGGCGCGTGCCATTCGCTCGAATGCAGCTCCACCAGGGCTGTCAGTTTGTGGCAACAGGGCAAAAAAATCAGTCTGCACATGCACACCTTTCAGCAGCAATATCACCGCCGTTGCCGCAAACAACAGCAACAACGCTCCCAGCGTACCGTATCGCTGTAATTTTTCCAACATCAAATCTTAAAAGGTTCCGCAGGCACTTTTTGCCCATGTTTTACAGATTTAAATTGCACAACAACGTGACCTTGGCGCGCAGATTCGTATTCCACGCGGCATACATCCCCCTTTTCCACCTCCACCAACAACATGTGCAAATCCATCTCTGCACGCTTGGCCTGCAAACCCAACATTGTTTTATCCCCACTCTTGCCGTATGTTACGCGGAAAGCCCGTGTAAGGTCTTCCACCCTCTCCGGGGCAGCGCCGTCAAAAAAAACGGTTGTGTATTGCGCCGCAGGACTACTGGATAAATCGGTGCGCCTTAATTCCTGACCTTTAGATCCATAGAGGGCCAAACTTCTTTTAGAAATAATCACGGCATTTCGCACCGGCGACTCCGTGCGCCACATCATCCCTACGCCACGGCGAAATTCAAAGGTCCCTCGACTGCGCAATACACGTCCCGACGGCATGGTACGCACTTGCTCAAAACAGGCCGTGGTGTACGGGGCAAAATTAAAATCGGCATGCAAACGTTCAAAGTTGCGTACCTCTGTCGTGGGGAACCCCGTCGGCATCGCTGCCGATACACCTGCACATAACAGCATTAAAAAAAATTTCATGCCCAATACGAATAAAAGTTAAACCAATTAGCGGGGTAAAGTAAGCACCACTCCTCCAGCGTATGCACAAATTCATGGGCAAGCTGAGCAGTTTTAGCGCCGCCTCTCTCTCGGCTCAGGCAACGCACATGCAAATCGTACATTCCGCAATGCTCAGCCAAGCAAAACGTAAAGACGGGGCAGCACAAAGCCGCAGCCCAGCTAAAGCAGCCACGGGGAAAAGCAGTTTTTCGCCCCAAGAATACTTCTTGCAACTCTGCACGTCGTCCCTCCCGCCACAGGCGATCGCCGGCCATCACCACAACGGCTCCGGACTCCAGCTTCTGCGCCATCAGAATCGACATCCCTACCCCGAGCCCATGCACGTCGTGCACAAACAAATCGCTGCAGCAGGCATAGCGGCTTTGCATGCGCATAAATGCCTCGGTAGCGGCCGTATCCATGAATACATGAACTTCTCCTCCGCCTTTTTGCGCAGGCTCTGCAAAAAGCACACGCAACATATCAAAACAGCCCAAGTGAGACGCTATGCAAAATACCCCTTCGCCGCGGCGGTAGCACCCCATGAGCTCCTGCGCTGCCTCGGGAGTGCAAATACGCACGCGCTCCCGTTCAAACAAGCTCATGCGGCAGGCCAAGCGGTCTGCTATGGTGTATGAAAAGGTCAATAGATGCCTAAACGAAGAACAGCCACGCCGTCCGGTATAAACACGCCATTGTTGCAAAAAAGAAGCAGACGCTCGCCTTGCACGACGCAAAAACGGGTACGCAAAGAGCATTACAACCCACACCAAACAACGACATGCGCGTTGCCCCAAACAGCGATAGACCCACATAAGCAGTAAAATGCCTTCTTTGCACACCGGCACCTCACGCTGGGAGACAGCACTGGCTAACTCCGCCGACATTGCAAAAGGGAATACTGGTATTTACCCAATTCATGCCATTCGTCACAGAGGCTCAATTCTGCTTCGTGCACACATTCAGTCATTTCTGAGGCAGTGTAAAACTTGCTGTTACCATTAGCCATGCAGGTGAAATACAGGGAGCCCTGAGCGAGAGAATAGGCGGCGGTCTCGAATGTTTGCTTGTCAATAAAAGGCTCTGCAATAAAAATGGAGCCCCCGGGGGCCAAAGCTGCCGCAGCTTTACGCAAGATGCTCACTATTTGTTCGTGCGAGAAACAATCCAAGAATTGAGACATCCATACCACTGTGGCGCCTCTCGGCCATGCGGTATCGCTAAGCACATTAACGGAAGCAAAACGGCAACGCTCCCCCGCCCAGGCCAGATTTTTCTGCGCCATGGCGCTCTGCTCGGGTAAATCTATGACAGTTACAATGGATTCGGTAGATTGCTCCAGCAGGGCGCGTGCAAACTTGCCAGTGTTACCGCCTACATCAAACACCAGGCTCAAATCCGCATGGGCTTGCATCAATCTGATTGCCTCTGCAAAAAAAGCATCGGAGTACCAGTGGTCAAAAGCAAACCAGCTGGAACGCGCCGGCTCCGGTAGTTGAGAAAGCCCTTCATATATCGTCGGCCAAGCGCCAAATACCTCCAGTCCGCAGGGACGAGCCTGCTCCAGCGACTCGCCCAATCGCTCCGCCCCCGCATAGCACACATCCGCCACAAAATTAAAATTGCGGTGCGTCATTTCGTCCTCCATCAGACAATACGCTACATCGGTGGCTATCACCTCGCCCTGTGCATCCTCCGCCAACACCCCGGCCGTCACCCCGGATTCCACCAACACATCGGCCACATAGCGCCCGTATTTCTGCTGCAAATCGCGGCGGCTGCAGCCATTACATGCCAGCAAATGCTCCAGCATACCCAAACGCATCATCGCGCGAACAGCTTGAAAGACGAGAGGGCCAAACGCAATACGCTGCGCATCGGCCAATGCTCGGATCATTCGGGGAGGGGTATGTCTGTTTCGGTAGTTTCTCAACATGGATGACGCATTCGTATCGTAATATGGGTTACAATCCTGCGCAAAATTTGTATCATAACTTGGTTGCTTCTTCAAGTGTATTCACCTGGATTGCCTTAATAATCCGGTCGTCGGACTGCCGCTCTTCGTGAGTTTTGCCGATATGAGAAAAGCAGGCTGCCTCATAAATCGGGTACTAACTTCATTCTCATATCATTCAAAATGAGCAAACAAACAATTTAAAGTTACTTGAAGCCAAAGAAATAAAGCACAGAAAAACTCATTCCGCCCGCTGACGACTGATTTTGAAGCATCATCTTCTCGGTAAGTGTTTTTTGAAGGAATGCGGCACGGAGATTGACAAGGCGTATGCGTGATGTTACACTCTTGCGTGCAATGACGGACTCAACGGAAAACCTCATCTGCGAGCTTCAGAAGCTCGTTGTAGAGACCCTCGATTTAGAAGATATTTCCCCCGAAGAAATTGGGGCAGACACTCCGCTTTTCTCTGATAACGGGCTGGGCTTGGATTCCATTGATGCCATGGAGCTGGGCGTGGCGCTCAAGAGGCGTTACAAAATAACGATCACCGCCGAAACCGAAAATGTGGACCAACATTTTTCCACATTGGCCTCACTTGCAGCCTTCATCCGTTCGCAAGCAAATTGACCGGCTACCAACAACTTACACCGCGATAACATAAAGATGACCAACGAAGACATAGACACGTACGTGCGCACGCTGCTGGAGCAAAATTTTGATTGCGACACCAGCATTTTGAACAACGAGACCAACCTGTTCGAGACCTACGACTTAGACAGCATCGATGCCGTGGACCTGATTGTCGAAGTACAAAAGAAGTACGAAGTCAGCCTCTCTGCGGAGGATTTCAAGGGAATCCGCAACTACGGCGAGCTAATAGACGTCATCACCAAAGCCGTAGCTAAGGCAAACTGACGCGGCACATGCGCCTTGCGCTCAAATTAGTAGCCATACTTGCCATGGTACTTTACCCACTTCTTATTTTGTGGGTTTTGTATTATCAGCGGGAATACCTATCGGCGGCATGCTTGGCCGGTATCGTTGTGCTGGTGGTCGTTGCCCTGTTGTGCAGGAATCGAAGCAAGCGTAGGATGCTAATAACATTGACTGCATTGCTAGTACTGGGAGCTGTGAGAATATCCGACAACCCCCAGTATTTCAAGCTGTACCCTCTGCTGATATCCGGCTTATTGCTGTTTCAATTTGCGTGGTCTCTCCGCTACCCGCCCAGCATGATAGAGCAATTTGCCCGACTGACTCAACGCAACATAGCTCTTCCCCCGCAGACCTGTGCCTACTGTCGCAGGGTAACGTGGGTTTGGGTGGGCTTTTTCTGCCTCAACATCGCGCTCTCTGTCCTGACCGCGCTTTGCGACAGTTGGGGGCTGTGGGCTCTTTACAACGGTGGCATTTCGTACGTCCTCATCGGCCTGCTAATGGGCGGAGAATGGCTGGTTCGCCGCCACATGCAAGCTAAAACGGCAAATAAATAAAAATCAGTCATGATTCTTCCCTCCGCCTATTTTCAAGCCTCCATACCGGCCGATCGGGCGGTTTTCCGTTGTAAGAACGACATCATCACCTACTGCCAATACAGGCAACATACGGAGCAACTAGCCCACGTGCTTGCCCAAACAAAGGCACAAACAGTAGCGTTGATGACGGAAAACAACTACTTCTTTGCCGTAGCGCTCATGGCGGCGTTGCACGCCGGGCTCAACATCATCCTCCCCGGCAACATCTGTTCTGCCACCGCTCAAAAACTGCAAGAAGAAGGGGCTATTGTGGTATCGGACCTCGCCTTAACCGGAGCCATCCCCATTCGCGGACACCAAGATGTCGGACACTCCCTGCCCGCATTTTCACCGTCCTCTGCCCACTTGTGGTTTTATACCTCCGGCAGTAGCGGCGAGCCAAAACGCATTCACCGCACCTTTGCCAATTTGGAGGAAGAGCTCCGGTTGCTGCAAGGCATTCTACCGGAAGGCGAAGAGGCCGAGGTATTCTGCACGTCGTTTTTCCACTACGCCTACGGTATTATTTATGGCTTACTGCTACCGCTGAGTCGTGGCATCCTGTCTGACACGACATCGTATGTCTCCCCGGTAGATTTCCTGGCACGAATTGATGAACTTACCCCGCCCCAAACGCTGGCGTGGATAGTAACCACACCCTCCTTCATCCGAGTTTGGGCAGCCAACGCAGACATATGCAAGCTCCGCTCGCGCCCCTTGCGTATCCAATGTGCAGGGGCTCCGCTCCCGATAGAGGCGGCAGCACACATTCAACGTGAAACCGATGCCACGTTTGTGGAAATTTACGGCAGCTCAGAAACAGGTCTTATCGCCCACCGCAATCCACTCGCCACCCAAGAATGGACGCCCTTTCGCGAGGTAACGCTCACCCCTTCCGCCGATGGAGGCATGCGCATTGACAGTCCTTGCATCCCTCCGGGCGAGCACGCATACCCCGGCGATAATGCTCAACTGCTACCCAACGGCAATTTTTTGCTGCTTCCCCGGGCCGACAATGTGGTAAAAATTGCAGATAAACGCATTTCATTGTATGAAATAGAGCAGCGACTGGAGACCTCCGAGTTCGTAGAACAAGCTGCGGTCTTGAAACAAGAGAGAAAAAAGCGCTCGATTTTGACGGCTGTAGCAGTGCCTACCCCTGCAGGTATGGAGCTTTTGCGCCAGCAGGGCGGCCAAGCCTACCGCAAAGCCCTAATCGGGCATCTGACCCGGTATCTGCCCGCCGTGCTTATCCCCAAAAAATGGCGTTTCATTGGCAACATGCCCACTAATTCTCGCGGCAAAACGGACACAGCCACACTACACCGATTATTCGACACCAAAGACTATTTACCGGTGCTAACCACCTTAGACGCCACTCCCGAATGCATAATTGCTAAAGCGCTTTACCTAAAAGACAGTCCGTGGGTGACGGGGCATTTCCCGGAGCATCCCATCACTCCCGGTGTTCTTATCTTGCTCAGTCTTTCCATGCTAACAAAGCAGTATTGGGGTGCAGGCATTTGCTGCATTCAACGGATTAAATTCAATAATCCCGTAGTTCCCGGAGACGAGGTGTACCTCATTCTCAGACGCAGAGGAGAACGGCTGGACGTTCTGCTGAGTCGCACTCCCGATGGCAGCACCCCTGCTTGCAAAGGCGTTTGCCGTTTAGCAAGCTAAGGTCGCGATTCTCCGTGATGCTCGTAAAGTATCCCTTCTGTTAATTCGTCCCAGATTCCTCCAAAATGCAAGCAGCTGTTTGTTGGGCTAAACGCACAGCGGCAGCATGGCAACTCTCTCCCGGTTGTACGCTGGCATGTATCGGAGGGAACATACTAAGACTAAAACGAGGACAATGCTCTCCCACGTACCACCAAGGATATTCTTTGGTAAGAAACGGCATATCCGTTTGGATGCGAATCGGTTGTAAAGGAGTTTCCGTCAACAGGCTCACATGAAAAGCACCGCGCTGCAAGTGACTCTTAACCCCGGGCGTAGTGCGGGTTCCCTCAGGAAAAATGATGATATTGAAGCCTTGCTGCAGGCTTTTTTCTGCCTGCTGCAAAAAATAGGAGACGTCTCCATCGTTGATAATACAAAGGCTCCGCAAAATGGGGCGCAAAAAGCGCCAACGCAGCAATTTAGGTTTCACTACCAGCTTACAACGGGGTATGATAGAAGTCAAAATCACCACATCAATCAGCGAAGGATGGTTGGTCACTACAATGGAATTCCGTAAGTGCGCCATTTTAGCACGCTCCGGTACATGCAGGGATAAATTGCGTGTTACCCGCAACAACAAGCACATCAGCTTCCAGGACCATTGCAATACACGAATCCCCACCAAAACGCGGCATCGCTCATTCAACAATGGGCTTATCAACAAAAGAAACGCGGAGATACAAGCCCCTCCCACCCCAAAGCACACATAATCCAACACAGCCAGTACGCAACGCACCCGTGTGGAGAAACTCATGGGCGGTACCGATTTCATATTTGCTGCAAAAGCTCATTCACCGTACGAGGCAATGGTCGCAAAATGCTATTGGATTCAATCACAGCTGCAACAACACTCACGACTTCCCGTTCCATTTGCTGCTCGTCGCCATACACAAACAGACAGGGACCATCGGCACTACGTAAAGCGGCCTCGAGCATCCCCATTCGCAAGGTATCTTCGCCCGCAGCCAAGGTGGTACTATTTTCGCAATTGCCGGTTACCAAACTTAACAACGAAGCCGGGGCGTTGTGTACCGACACAGAGAAACCGGCGGGCGACATCTCCCCGTATTGCTCATATTCTGCAAACAAGTCCAAAGTTCGGGCTATCTCACCATAGCGGCTGGCATACACCACCGGGTACTGCAATGCCTCCTCGCCCACAACCGCCGCCACACGAGAAACGCAACTAAGCACAGCACGGCTCAGGCGACTCATACGCCGTGGCAAACTCTTGGGCAAAGGAGCCATCGGCGGTCGTTCTTCTGCATCCGACGGTTGCCAAACCTCGACATGCCGCACACGGTACGGAAGCATCAATTCGGCCATCTTCGAAATATCAAGCTCGTGTTAATGCCGCCAAAAGCGTAGTTGTTGTTCATCACGCACTCCGCATCCAAATAACGCCCCGTACCGGTGATGTAATCCAGTCCGACACACTCGGGATCCAGCTCGTGTAAGTTGAGGTTCGGATGATACCAACCTTCGCGCATCATCATGATGCTCACCATAGACTCCAACGCACCGCAGGCGCCCAGCGTATGTCCGGTATACCCTTTCACCCCGGAGGCAGGCACAGCATTCTCAAACACAGATCTTGTAGCTGTTGCCTCTGCACTGTCTCCTGTCCTAGTGCCTGTTCCGTGCAAGTTGAGATACCCGATATCCTCAGGGGATAAACCGGCCATTTGTAAAGCCTCCACCATGGCGCCTTTCATCGTTTCGGCATTAGGGGACGTGATATGGGAGCCATCAGAGGTATAGCCAAAGCCCACCACCTCGGCATAGATACGGGCTCCTCGTGCCTTGGCGTGCTCCAGCTCCTCAAGCACCAAAGTGCAGGCGCCTTCGCCCAACACTAAGCCATCGCGATCCTTGTCGAAGGGCGCGGGCGTACTCTCAGGGTTCTCATTGCGTGTACTGGCGGCAAACAAAGCATCAAACATCGCCAAAGCCAGCATATTACAACGCTCTACACCACCGGCCAACATTACATCCTGACACCCCATGCAAATAGCCTCGTATGCCGTACCGATGGCTACACTGCCCGAAGTACAGGCCGTACTGCTGTTGATGGTACGCCCTTTTGTCGCAAAGAACAAAGAGATATTTACCGCAGCGGTGTGCCCCATCAATTTCACATAGGTGCTGGAGGTAATTTCGCGCGCATTCTTCTCTTTCAACAACTTCACACATGGATCAAAAGCCGACGTAGAGCCCACGCAAGATCCATAGGCCACGCCCGTACGACTACTGCTGATAACGCCATCCCCCAATAGTCCCGCATCCGCTAAGCTGCGGCGAGTGCAATCCACCGCCATTACTGAAATCGAAGACATGGTGCGCAACTGTTTGCGCGTAAAATCCGCAGGTGGAGCATAGTTCGACAATGGGGCATACAGATACGAGCGCAAGCCTTGGTACACTTCCCAGTCCACCATGCGTCGCGTTGCATTTTTACAGGTCCGCAGCGTTTGCATTATTTCCTCCTGCGTTTTCCCTAATGTAGAAATCGCGGCCATACCGGTCACAACTACCCTTCTCATATCAAACCTCCGTTTACATTGATAACCTGACGAGTAATGTATCCTGCCCCTTCTGACATAAGGAAAGACACAGCAGCGGCCACCTCCTCCGGCCGCCCGGCTCGACGCAACGGTATCATTTTCTGTACCTCGTCCATCGGCAAGTCAGCTGTCATATCCGTCGCAATAACCCCGGGGGCCACACAGTTGACAGTAATCTTGCGTTTAGCCAACTCCAGAGCCAGAGCCTTTGTGGCACCGATAATGCCTGCCTTAGCCGCGCTGTAATTTACCTGCCCACGGTTCCCGACCACCCCAGATACGGAGGAAATGGTAACGATTCGCCCCCCTTGGCGACTCTGTATCATTGGCATTACACAGGGGTGTATCACGTTGTAAAAAGAATCCAAATCTGTACGCAGCACCCTGTCCCACATGTGAGCCTCCATCGCGGGAAACGGAGCATCAGCCGCCACGCCGGCATTGCTTACCACACCATAATACGCCCCGTGCGCCTCAATGTCAGCTTCCAGCACGGCACGGGTTTCCTCACGATTTTCCACATCAAACATCAACACACGGCATGTTGTACCATTTGATCGTAACCGCTCCGCCAGATTTTCGCAGGCCACGCGGCTCTGCTTTGCATGCAGCACCAGCGAGTATCCATCCTCTGCCAGTTTTTCAGCCACTGCCAGCCCGATTCCTCGACTAGCTCCGGTTATCAGACACCATTTTTCACCCAGCGTGCCAAATCTCACAGTATCTGCAACCATACGCGCGTTATACCATGCAACCTGATTTTGGTCAATGAATTTCAGATTGCAAAATTAAATGCGAAAAACAGAATCCTGCAATAAGTGACAAAAAAGAGGGAGGTCGCAACACCCTTCCTTGAAAAGGTGCTGTCAGACGAAATCAGGAGAACACGCCAACAGCTCATGGAGACGTCCCTCGTGTTGCTGCAGCACGCTCGAGAGAAAGTCCGTCGCGGTACATCATGTTCTCCGGTGGCGGTATCAAGCTGAGCAGCAGAGAGGCATTTTCAAAGCCGGGATCCTCGGCATATTCGAACGTACGCACCTGCTGCATATGCAACTTGAGAGCATCGAATTGTTCTTTGTTATGGTACGTGTGACATGGGGTTTGCTGATCTCCGTCACAGAATGGTCATTGTTGGCATTTTGTGCGGCAGCCAAGGGTATCCCCATCGCAACAACCCGGCCATCCTAAGCCTTATCTTCAGTCTTTCAATAAGTTTCCGCTTCATTTTTCTCCTCAGGCGCGATCAGGGAATCATGTTTGTCGCCGGCCTTAGTCTCTCCATTCACGAGCCCTTTTTGGGGAGTTTGAGATCGCGCAGCAGGTAGTAGAGGCAGAGGGCGTTGGTGTTCCCCTGCATCACGCGCATGAAGTCGGCTTCCAGATGGTCCGTCTTATAGCGACTATCTCCAATGATATCGTAGGCGGCCCCCCAATAAGCGCCAAACTGTTCTAGTTTGATCATGGGGGTGGCCATGCAGAGAGGGCCACAGTCTATCCCCGCGTGGTTGAGGGTTTCCAGGGCAATCTTCTTTTTACTCTTGCCACCGCCTTTGGCAAAGAATGCGGCAAAGCCCAGCTCGTACTTGCTGCAAATGTCGCACAATGCCGCCGCTTCCGTAAAAAGACTTTGAGCGCGCTGCGGGCTTTTTTTGACGCCGCCCTTCCCCTTCAGATAGCAAAG
>CANRET010000030.1 GCA_947629715.1 uncultured Akkermansia sp. | reverse complement strand
CATCTCCTTTAAAAAGAGAGGAGCACTCCGGGATGAGTCTTTTCCTCGAGCGGCAAATCGTTGCGGAACGTTCCGACTGAGTCCTCCTTTAGCAGGCTTTCCTGACGAAGGCATGACGGAACTTGCGCGCGGCTGCCTTTGCTTGTGCTGAGGGCGGTGAGTGTGCCAGGGGTGGGGGAGGCTCTTACCGATGTGAGAGGGACGGTGCAGTGGTGGATAGGCAACACGGTTGGGTACACGGCGATGCTGCTCGCGGTGATGGCGAATCCGGCGGATTTTGCGGCGCGTGTGTACCGGAATGTGAGGCACTACACGGAGTGATTAAGCCGTGATGAGGTCGGGCTCTTGGCGGAGGATGCGCAGGAGTTTATAGGCTGCGGCGTCCGGGCGGCGTGCGCCGGTTTCCCACTTGGAAAGGGTGGATTGGGATATGCCGAGAGCGGCGGCGAAGTCTCTCTGATTGAGCCCGAGACTGCGGCGCAGGCTGATGACAAGTTGTGCAGAGGAAGTGTCTTTCTCTGTTCCGTTGATGATGATGAGGGAGCTGCCGGGAGGATCGTAGGGGATGCCGCAGGCGGTGCAGTTGGCGAGGGAGATTTCAGCGATGTCGTCGAGTTGGGAGGAGACGGCTGCGATGGTGTCTCCATGGCAGCAGTTGGGAGCGATTTCGGGGAGGGAGCCGATGTAGCAGTTGTCTTCATTGCTCCAACGGATGATGCGGGTGAAGAGTTTAGCTAATTTTTTAGTGTTCTTTTTCATGGCGTGCTTTTTTTACTGTTTGGATGGCTTGGCGGACTTCTTGCTCTTGGTAGCGTTTGGCGTCGTCGCCGTCGTGTCCGGAGATTGTGACGGGACGAATGAGAGAGGGGCGCCCGTATTGGCGGTGGCTGCCTTTGCCGGTTGGCAGGAGGCGGAGGCCGGCTTTGAGAAGCATGGCTTTGAGGATGTGGTAGGGTGGGGGTGTTATGAATACAGGATTATTTGATTGGCTGGGAGCAGAGCAGAATCTAACGGTGCTGGCAGGGCGTGTGGGAGAGGGTAGCGGCGCAGTGACTACAGCTTAACCAAGTCGTGATAGTGAGGCATTTCCCCGTTTGTCTCAGAAAGCGGAGGGATTGCGACGCCCGTGGGATTCGTCTTCCCAAACGGGAGAGAGGTATTTGGCGGCGCAGAGGTCGCGCAGTTCATTTTCAAAGTTTGTCCAAGGGGATGGGGAGGAAAAAGGAAAGACGAGAGGAGAGAGGGAATGCGCAAAAATAGAATCCCAGCCGACAGATGGGGTACAGCCCTGGATAAGCCCCTGGTGCAGCACGGCTCCACGGTACCGACGTTGTCCTGCTCCTGCCAACTTTTGTCCGGAGGGGTTTACAATATCACTTGCCACGGGGCTAGCCCAGCAGGCACGTCCTCCGGAGGGTTCATCCCTGCTTAGCAGTGTACATTGCACGCCACTGAGTTGCAGGGCATGCGCCAAGGCGCCGTGGATGTAGCGGTAAAGAACAGAGGACTGGGGATGGGGAGGAGCATCATCCGGCGGCGCCGGAAGAGTGAGGGTGTAGGTGATTCCGTGCCTGTGATCTACGATTCCTCCACCCGTCCAGCGACGGATATAATATTGCGCACCAGGGAAAATAGAGCGAGCCGTGACAGCTGAGTCAAAATAGCCAAAACTCACACAGGGAGAATCCCAGCAGTAAATGCGTAACCAAGCCTCCGGGCGGTGCATGAGCAGCTCGTCTGCTGCCATATTTGCGTAGCCGCTGCGGGGAACGGGATCCACCCAGAAATTCAGGGAGGGGATCCGTAACTCACCTTCAGGAGAAACAAAGCAGTTGTCCGAAGCTTCCGGACTCATAGGGGTTGCGGCAGGGAGACAGATCGCGAAAACGAATGTGTGTAGCGTGAGAAGAACTCCTCCACCTTTGGAGCATTGCGCTGACCCAAGCGGACTTGCTCCACCAAGGCCACGCCCTCTTCTGTGAGGACGGTGATGGAAAGCTCAGCAGAGAGAATGCGAGCGTTTTCCATGCGGTTACCTTCTGTTACGGCGTAGTTGCTGAAGAGTCTGAAACGACTCTTGCTGCGTTTAGCAGAACCAGAAAGAATCGGTACACTCACAGTGCGGTATTTCGGAATGCCATCGCTGCCGGATGAGCTTGCTTCGGAGTACTCCACGTTGAAGATCAGGTTAAGTTCCACAATGTTTTCGCATAGGAATTTCTCATCTTCCGACTGCTCAAATTGGGCGTAGCGGGTTTCGAGGTTTTCCTCACCCATGACGCGTTCGTACGTATCACGGGGAGAAACAACTTGGCGGTAAAGGGAGAAGAGGGGGAATCTTTCCGTGTCACCTTTGCGGTTCGGGAGATTAAGGATGTGGTCGCGAAACTTGAGACGGTAGGAGACCGCGCTCACGTCTCCCTGAGTGTCCGGGTTGGAGGCAAGCGTAGTGCGATAGCTGGCTCGTTGGGAGGAGGAGGAATTGACGGATGGGTTGCGGTCGGGTACGCACGCGTAGAAGATACAGCGCGAAGATTTAGGAATGGACAAACCTTTAGGTAAACCGCGCATTGCCTCGTCCACCTCGGCGTACAGCCACTGAAAATTTCCCGCGCTGGAGCGCAATTGAATGGATTCAAGGTCTCTGGAGAGGGTCTGCAAAGCCAGGCGAGAGGCTGCAGAGTCGCTTGTATCTTCACGTATGGATTTCCAAAGTGCTACTCCTTGATTGGTAAGTTGCATAATAATAACCACCAAAATGGCGGTAATGGCCATCGCCGTGATGAGCTCCACCAGCGTGAAAGCTCTGTGCACTCCGCGCGTTGTCTTAGGTTGAAAGGTCATGTTCAGGTAGAAAGGGGAAAAGGGATGTTATCGACGTATGGACATGTTTGTGGAGAATATCGGGCGACCCACGCGGGACCAGGGACGATTCTTGTAGCGAGCTGGGTTGGGAGGAACCATCAAGTAAAAATCAGCTCGGAAAAAAATGGCTCCGCCCCAAGGGTTGCTTGAGTCTTCCGAAGAGAAGTACTTTTGGGGAGAAGAAGCCTTGCTGACAATTCCCGGGGCTTTTGCCAAGCGGTACACGCCGGTGTGGTCAGGTTCAATCTGCGTCAATTTCACGAGGAAAACCGGCCCAACGGCATGCATGATATCTTTTTTGTGTATAGGGTTGTCCATGGTGCAGGCCATGGAAACAAGCTGAGTGTCACCGCCCGGACGACTTTCTGTTATGGGAATAGGAGGGTAGCTGCCATCCGCGCGCACAGATGCCTTCGTATCTGCGCGGTACGAAAACACCACGACCGATGTAGATGGCTTGGTCGAGGCAAGAATCCAGTAAAATCCTTTGTCGAATGGGCAGGTGTAGCTGCCCGGAGAGGAAGCTTTATTGTCCTTAGATCGTTCGCTTTCGCGCACCGTGTTCAACTCAGCTCGGAGTATGCTTATCACACGGTCGGATTCCTGTTTCGTGAGCGCCTTTTGCACCATGCCTCGGGCCGGCACAAACACTGTCAGGAAAATTGAGATCAGCATGCCGATCAGCGCCACGGCCAAGAGAGTCTCCATGAGTGTGAAGCCCTTTGCTTTTCGCGGGTGAAGGATATTCATGGCAATTGGGAGGAAAATCATTTATCAAACATTTGGGTGCGCGTACGCAGGGGCGTGGTGTAACCGTTCGGCCAGAGCACAAGACCCTTGGCGCCTATCGGCCTGCGCTGCTTGTCCTGCTGGAGCGGTACAAGACCGTCTGCCGAACCTGGACCGGATCCACGACGGGCGTGTACCAGCACGATGCGCTGAGGCTGGACAGGAGAGCCCGGGCCAGCGGAAGGAGCAACGAAGTGTCCCTTCTCATCAAATTCGAAATAGTAAACGCGGGCCTTCTTTTTTTTGCCGACGGGAGAAAGACCTGTTCCGATCTTGTTGGAGCCTCCTTCAGCCCACGAAAGCGACGTGCTGTATGTGGGAGAAAAGTAAATTCCCGGGGGAAGGGAGACACCAGCAGATGTGGAAATCCACTTGCCCTGAACCGTCACATCTGTACCGTCGTACGTGCCGTTCTCTTTCAAGTTGCGCTTGAGCATTTGCACCACCATGTAACGCAGATGCCGCGAGTTGGCCCCGTTGTCCGCCGGGTCGTTTACGATGACGAGACGCGTGTAAGTGTCGTTTCCCTGAGCCGTGGCGCGAGCCTCCTCGATCATGCTGGTCATGAGATCCACCCCGGAGTCCAGAGTGCGTCCGGTTCCCGGATCGCGTAGCACGGTGGATGCCAGCGACATCATGATGCCTATGATGGTAACGACCACCAGCAGCTCAATAAGGGTAAAGGCTGAAGTTTTTCCGGTACGTGAACTCTTCATAAAAAGGCTCGTGATTTTCAGAAATTGACTCCCCATCTTTTTATCAGGTTTGCCCCGGCAATTCAATCTTTTTTTTCTTTTGGACGCATAAATCTGCGCGCATATTTTCTGATGCGTTCACACGCCATACATCTTTTGTGCTTGCAGGGGCGCATGACGTTTGTTACAATTGCACTCGACAGGTTATGCTGGAAGCGCGCAATATAAGTTTGGAGGTGGAAAATGGGGATGAGTCCCTGTTTTTGCTCAATGAGGTGAATTTTTGCATTCCACGGGGGCATTTTTTGGCCATCGTTGGCCCGTCTGGATGCGGCAAAACGACCCTGCTCAAGACAATAGCCGGCATCAAAACAGCTACGGACGGCACTTTCATCTGGGAGGGACGCGATCTCAGCGAAGACGGGGACTTTGAACCGGATGAGATCGGATATGTTCCTCAATTCAGCATTGCATACGACGAGCTCACGGTTGACGAGAGCATTGAGAGTGCGGCGCGCCTGCGAGTGGCAGCAGATGAGGATGAGCTGAATGATCTGATTGATAACGTGCTGACGGAGACGGGAATGACTGACATCGCCGACCGTCAGGTCAAGTTGCTCTCTGGTGGGCAGAAGCGCCGATTGGCTTTGGCCATGGAACTGGTGAGCAGTCCCCGCATTCTGTTGTGCGATGAAGTTACAAGCGGACTTGACCCTCGTTCGGAGCGTGAGATCGTGCAACTGCTGCACGATTTGAGTCGCAAGGACGGTCGCATCGTCATTTCCGTGACGCACAGTCTGGCGCAAATGGAGCTTTACGACAGCGTGATGGTGATGGTACGCGGCAACTTGGTTTACCACGGCTCCCCCAACGCCTTGAGTCATTATTTCGGCGTGAACAGCTTTGAGGAGGTTTATCCACAGCTCACTTTGCGTGCGCCGGAAGAATGGCGCATGAGCTGGCTGAAGCACCGGATCGTGTACTACCAGCGGCTTGAGTCGGAACACGTTGAAAAGTACCGGCAACTCGGCATGCAGCCACCGCCTCCGAAACCTGTTGAGGAGGACGGGGCTCCTATGCCGAGCTTTATGACGCAAATGTGTCAGC
The DNA here is from genome assembly GCA_947629715.1 of uncultured Akkermansia sp. Classification (GTDB taxonomy): domain Bacteria; phylum Verrucomicrobiota; class Verrucomicrobiia; order Verrucomicrobiales; family Akkermansiaceae; genus Akkermansia. Next base: position 21,411 of record CANRET010000030.1, on the reverse strand, counting down.
TGTTGCGCAGGAGGTTCATGATACTCATGCGCGACCGTACTCAGCTGATGCTGCAGATAGCCATGATTGTTGTATTCCCCATCTTGGTTGCGCTTTTCTCGAGCAAGGGGCAGGATCAGTTGCTCACACTTACCGACACTTCCAGTGGGGATATTGCGGCAGAAATTCAGGCTCAGCAAGCACAAGCGGAGGTACGTGCTCGCGTGGGATCCGCAGTGTCGGGCATTATTATGTTCGAGGTCATTCTGCTGGGACTGATGGGATCCAACAACGCATCGAGGGAAATTGCCGGGGAACGTCTCATCATGGAGAAAGAAAAGTTTGCGGGCATGCGGGTGGGAGCTTACGTCTCTTCCAAGGTGATCTTTTTGGCTATTTTGGTGATTTTACAAAGTTTGTGGATGTACGCCTTTGTCCAGTTCTTCTGGGAATTTCGTGGTGACGCCCTTAATCATCTCTACTTCCTGCTCATGGCCAACGCAGCCATGACGAGCATGTGTTTAGGTATTTCGGCCAACTGTAACACACCGGATCAGTCCTCCCTGCTGAGCATATATTTGGTGGGATTCCAATTGCCTCTTTCCGGAGCAGTACTCGCCTTGCCGGATATGGTGGAGATGTTTACACAGCCGTTTATTTCGGCTTACTGGGCGTGGAGCGGAAGTATTGAGGGCGGTCTCACGTCGGACGTCCTTAAGGCTGTGAAGTGCATCGTGCAGACGAGTTTCAGCTCCGAGTGGCTGTGTAGTGTGGTGCTCTGGGGTCATGTGGCGGCAGGAGCAGCGCTCACGTGGTTCGGTTGTCGCAAACCTCGCTGGGATTGACTTTTTTCAATTTTTCAACATAATTACAAAACGTATATGGCAACACGAAGAACTCGCAGAGGCGGGGGGAAAAAAAGAGGAAAGACGAACCTGAATCCTCTGTTAATCGGAATCGGGACAGTGCTTGTACTGGTATTGATCTTGGGCTCCGGGATATTTAAGAAAGGAAGTTCGGTAAGGGGATTGGAGCCAACTCCCAATTTCAAGGTGTCGGATTATCGTAGGGACGGCTCGCGTTTCGCTTCATCGGGGAACGTCTATGTGTTTGACGGTCGTGTAGAGAACATTGAGACCATTGGCAACTCGCGTATCCTCAGCATCTCGATACCGGAGAATCCGGATGAGCGTTTGCCTTTGCTCGTGCCGGGGAACGTCCATTTGCGAGTGAATCTCACGCGCGGAGATCGTTTTCTGTTTGAAACAACCTGCTGCACCGGCCGCGCCGGGGATGGAACGCAGGTGAAAGGAGTACTGGTAGTTAAAAATGTAGAGAGCAAATGATGAAACGAAAAAAATCAGCCATTATTGCATTGACACTGGTGCCCGCGAGTTTATGTGTCGCGCAGATGCCGGTCAACGGAGGGGCTCCCACCTCGGCGGCGCTGCCGAGTAGTTTTGATGCAAGCGGCTCATCCGTCAAGCAGGCGACTGATGATCCTGCTCACCGTGGAGAAACGCCCAATCCTCAGATACTCGGCATGGAGATTCCGCTCATGGACCCCTCCACCGACACAGTTAAGTATAACGGGGGGCTCTTTGACGTGGGAAATAACGCCGCTGTGCGCGCACGTTTCGAGAAGTTTCTGCAACAAGTGCCGGATGATACAGCCGAATCAAAGCGTTACCGGGCGTTGTTCGAAGAGATGCTGCGGCTCACACGCAAATCCGGTCGTGATAAAGATTACGCTGTCGGCGGTAAAACTCTGATCCAAGTCGGCAAGATGTTGTATGCCGCCTCTGATTACCCGGCGGATGGACAGCAGTCCGGTACACTCGCCACAGCGATTGTCAGTGCACTTGATGTGCAGCGAGAAGTTCTCAGGCGTGATCGCGAGAACGAAAGGCTTGAGACGGATATAAAGGACTTGCTCCTGAAAGCTGATAAGTTTCAAAATTCCAATGTGCATCGCAAGACTGCTGTCTCTGTAGGCAACGCAAAACTTGGCGATAAGATGGGGGGCAAGATTGATAGTGGTGGCGATCTTAATGCGCTTAGAATAGCTCATTATGCGAAAACTGCCGGCAAGAAAGAAGCGACTCAGGCAGCCAACCTTGCTACCAACGAGGCGACAAAAATTGCATCCAAGATCAATTACCAGTCAGTACTCATGACGATGCTGCTTTCGCGACGTTTTGACCATGCGTGCATCGGGGCTCGCGTGTACCGTTTCATTTACCGGGACGGTGACACCAAGCTGAATCTGGATAAGAATTCAAAGGCAAATGAAGTGTTTACCGGCGGGCTGGGTTTGCCGCCGGTCGTCAACTCTATTGATTCTCTCGCATCCAACATGCGCCGCGAGGTTGACCAGAGCATTCAAGCTGTCTATGGCATGCTCGCACGCAATAAGCTGGCGGAAGCGACGCAGCACCTCATTGAGGCGGTTGCCATCGGCGAGTACATGCAGAGTGTCGCTACTTTTCCGACAGACGCTCGCCAGCGCATAGCGCGCTATTGGACACTGCGCAAGCGTGCGCTCACGGCGCTGAATGCGCGTGATTACGCGACGGTGGAAGAGGTGGCCGCCAAGATGAAGGAAATGGATGTGGACTTTGACGATTCGATGCTGCTCAGCTACACGACGGGTAAGAAGAGGCAGAGCGATTTAGCCATTCGCAATGCCAGCAAAGCGTTGCGCGCCGGCAATGAGGAGGATTTTAACAAGTACATCACGGAAGCCGGCATCATCTGGCCCCGCAACCCCAACTTGGACAAAGGTACTGAGATGCTTGCCAAGATTGATGAGGGAGAGCCTGTCAAGGATGAATTCCGTCGCCTGTACGAGGGTAAGGAGTATCGGCGCATCGCCCGCGAACGCGAGCATTTCAAGATTGTGGCCATGGATCCTGATCTTTCCAAGAAGTACGAGGAGGTTATTGAACTTGTCATGCGCATGGATGGCATGCTTGCTCAGATCAAGGAGGTGGCCAAGCAGGATAATTCCATCGGCCCGTGCATGGCTTATGAAAAACTTGTCGAATGGCAAAAGGACAATGAAAAATTTGCCAATGATTCGGAGATGACCTTGACTCTGCGGGAGATTGAATCAAACGCTCACGACTTTGTGCAGGCTCTGCGTGATGGCGAGGCTTGCGAGAGCCACGGGGAATACGGATCCGCTCTCGCTTGTTTCTACAAAGCTCAGTGCAAATATCCTCAGTCCACGATTGCTAAGGACGGTATCAAACGCGTCATGAATGTCATCGTGAAAGCCTCCTACGAATGAGTTTGAGGCATCCTGTCACCACACGTTTCGCGCCCACGCCGAGTGGGGAGTTGCACGTGGGGCATGTGCTGGCGGCTGCGCGCGCGCGGCGTCTGGCCGACATTCATGGCGGGAGTTGTCTGCTGCGGGTGGAGGATATTGACACGGCGCGGACGCAGAACCCGATGTGGTTGACGGGTCTGTTCGAAGATCTGGCTTGGTTGGGGCTGCATTTTGATGGAGAAGTGATGGTGCAGAGCCGTCGAATGAAGGTGTATGAACAGGCCCTGAATCACATTCGCTCGCTGGGCTTGCTTTACCCGTGCTTTTGTACGCGTGCCGAGATACGCGCCGAATGGGCCACCATGGCGCGAGCTCCCCACGACGGAGAATGTCCGCATTACAGCGGACGTTGTCGCAACTTGCCCGCAGATCGTGTGCAGGAGCTTTTGGATAAAGGTGTTCCACATGCTTGGCGCATTGATATGCAACGGGTTCATGATCTTGTCGGCTGTCTGAAATGGGAGGATCTGCGCACGGGAACCCGGCTCTGCATACCCTCCGAATGTGAAGATGTTATCATTTCTCGCAAAGATACGCCCACGAGTTACCATCTCGCGGTCGTGATCGATGACGCGGAGCAGGGGGTCAATTTAGTGACACGAGGCGAAGATTTGCTTGCCTGCACTCCTTTGCAACGCGCCCTGCAGGCCGTGCTGGGATTGCCGACGCCCTTGTATGCCCACCACATGCTGCTGCGCGATGCATCAGGGAAACGTCTTTCCAAACGCGACAAGTCTCGATCCATTCGCAGCTTGAGAGAGCAGGGATTCAGTCCGCAACGGATTTTCCGTTCTTTGGATTGCGCGCTGGAACGCGGTGGAATATGGAAAGCGGAGTGAGCGGAGATTAGCCACGGTAGAGCGCTTTATGGTGCTGCCAAAGAGCAAATGCCATGCAGAGCACATTCGGCAGCCATAGCACAATATACGGAGTGAGGCCGGGCGTTTTCCGGGAAAGTTCGCAGAAGACCAAGGCTACAAAATAGATGGCTGCCACTAAGATGCCGAGAGCAAATCCCGTGGATGTGTCTCTTCGTCGTGCTGTGATGGCAAGAGGTACGCCTATGAGTGAAAAGACGATGCAGGCACAGGCGAAAGAAGTTCGTTGTACGCCCTCTGTGCGAAAAGCAAGTTCATTTTTTTGATCGAGCTGTGATGTGTAAAAGTTCACTTCGCGCGCCGCATCTTGCATGAGCAGTTTCGCGCAAGGAAACAACGGCGTCTCTGTTGCCGCGCGAACATATCGGTTGACTGTGTCGTAATCCAAAGTTCTCACGCGATCCAAATGCTCAAGAGTTTCCGAAATTTCCTGATTAGTGAAGCGATTGGGCTTCATTTTACGGCGATTGCGCAGAGGTATGTGTATTCGAAGAGGCATCTCCTTAATGAAGGGCAGGTTGGTGATTTGAGGATCTTTGTTCTGCTCAATAACGGCGTTATGCAAGGTGAGGAAGAGCAGGCGTTGTTTGGCGTCAAAATCTCCTATGTCAGCGCTGCGCGCGTGCATGGCTTGAAACTTCGGCACGGCAGGATCATCACCGTTTGCATCCGGATAAATGTGCAGACCGTACAGTACATCACCACTGCGTCGATTGATGAACAGCCGTACCTGGTCAAGTTTAGTGGCGCTGCGACCGGATCGAAGCAGATTGCGAGGATTATCCATAGCTGCCTGCATGGCCAGCTCACTCATTGCATTTTTCCCACGAGGCGCTATTTCGATGTTGATGTAGTAGCACAGTGCTGAAAGAAGCGCCGCCATCACAAAGGCCGGAACACTGAGACGCCATAAGCTCAGCCCGGCCATGCGCATGGAGGTCAATTCGTTGTCTGCCGCCAGCCTTCCATACACCAGGAGTACGGCTGTCAAGAATCCCCATGGTACAGAAAAAGTGAGCGAAAACGGGATGACTTGCAGGACAAAATCGATGACGATATTGGGAGGTGCGCCACTCTCCACCAGAAGGGCATGCAGTTCTTTGAAGAGTTGCCCGAGCAACATGAGCAGCGTGAGCGACACCACCCCGAGCAGAGTCACTGCTGTTAATTGCCGAAATATATAGAAATCCAGCGTGTGCATGACCTCACTATCTATGCTACCATATTCTGAGGCACCTGCCAACGATAAAGTGTTCGCGCGACATCATGCGGCATATTTTAATCAGCGTCACGCGCGTTGATTTCTTGCATGGTTAGATCATAGATCTTCTGCTGCAGCTCGTTAAGACGCTTCTCGATGGCATTCTGCCGTACGCCCGCAGTGAGGGCGTTGCGTGCGGGGAATTGAGACTCAATTTGCTTCACTACGGATACCTTGGTGCCGATGGAGGTGATGCGGTAGAGCGTACGCGCCATTTCGCCCGGAGTGCGAATGCAGCCGTGAGAGAGACGTCTGCCGGCACGTACCTTGCCGATGTGCATACCAACGCCGTCGCCAGTGAGGCGCATCCAGTACGGCATGGGAGATCCGACAAAGGAGCCGCCTTCTGGTACAGGATCAGAGAAAGCGTCAGCATCGCCGTTCACGCATTTGCCGTTCTTATCCAACATTTTTCCGTAGCGATTGGAGGCGTAGGATTCCTTCTTCTCTCGGATGGAAAAATTGCCGACAGGTGTTTCGCGTCCGGGAATACCGGTTGAGACAGGCCAATCTGCCGCGACTTGGCCATTTACGTACAGACGTCCGCGTTGCTGCTCCAAGCAAATAACAACATGGCAATTTCCCTTTGCTTTCTCGAGAAGAGCAGTATTCTTGTAGATTTTGATCGTTACCGGGTACTGATTGTGCGAGACAAAAAATTCGTAAGAATGGGGAGGGTAGTTGTAATGTGCCTGCTCCTGACGAAGACGAGCCTGTTCTTCCTTAGCGGCAGTGAGCTGAGGATTTTCCTGATGGAGGCAGGAAGGAATAAAAAGCGGCGTGACAGTCAGTAATACAAGCAACAGGAGAGATTTATGCACAGTCGCTTTCATATTGTCAGGAAGCTTTTACTTAATGATCACTTTAGAGCCCACGGGCGTATTTTCAAAGAAAATCTTGGCCATCTTGCGCGGGAGACGAATACATCCGTGGCTCTCCGGGGCTGAGGTTACAATTCCCTCGTGCATCCAAATACCACTGGAGGTAATTTGCAGACCGAAGTTCATTTCAGCTCCTTTATATCGCCCTCCCTTCGGAATGGGGCTGCCAACCGTATATTCTTCTACCAGTGTGTTGCCCGCCGCATCCACGATGCTCCCATACGATGAGGACTTGTGGTCGATATCCTTGGCAATGACGGAGAAAGTCCCTTGTGGCGTTCCATGACCGGCACGACCGGAAGAAATATCCGAGAGTCCTACTTGTCGGCCTCCGATGTAGTATTTAGCTTGCTGTAAACGGGTGTCCACCACGATCACATGCTCACCATGCACACCTTCGGGCACATCCCAATAGCCGTTGGATACAGCGTCTTTCGCCGGGATGAAAAGCTTTTTGGGACGAAACGCGTAGCCCATGCCCAGAGCGTCGGCAACTTCATTCTGCGTGTTGCAAGAGTTTGCAAGCAGACTAAACAACATAATGTAGATAAGTCGAGGGTACTTCATCCGGTGCATTGAACTCAATAAAGCATGGAGGTTGCCGGCATGTTATGCACCTGATGGAGGAGAAAGTCAAGACAAAAGCCACACGACTCCACTAAAAGCAGAGCACGATGGGGTGCGTAAAGAAAGAGACAATCAACGCAAGGCTCGTCGATGTCGGCTCTGTTCGCGCAGGGCCGCCTGCATGCGAGCGCAATGACGGTAGCGGGTACGATCCGACAAAACCTTCATGCTCAGCTGGGATGATCCCCAGCGCAACACTTGGATTTCCACCACACGCACGCCCCATTTACGCATCAATTCCTTGTTTGGATGGTAGATGTCAATCGTTCCTGTGCCGACCAGTGCTCCGCCGTAGTCATCCACCACATATACGTACGGTTCGCCCTTGATCATGAAGCGGGTTCCCAAGGGGTACACGGACCAATCTGCGGCTGCACTGCGCACTTGATTGGTGTACTTGAGCTGAGTTCCCACTGCGTTGCGCGCACCGTAGCTCACATGATCCAGCTCGGAATGGGTGTAGGCAGTTGTACGTACCACGCGGTTGAGTTGGGAAGGGTGGTAGAAGGGCATGCCGTGACGATCACGTCCGAGCTTGGGCAATTTGGGATCCGGGCGGGCTGAAGGAGAGGGAGCAGCGGGCATGACGAAGTCCCGGCTCACCGTACTCAAATTGGTGGACGGCGCAACTTTCACGGGCTTTGCCGCGGCACCAGCGCTCGACACACTTGCCAGAACAAGGGAGATCGCCAACGTCAGCGTATATGTTGCCGAGACTTTCATGCGTAATGATTACTTGTTAATCTTGCTCGAAGCCGATCCTCAATGGGCTACGCACCCCGTCATTCTACCATAAGCGACCTGCGGTTGGCAAGCGTTTTTTAGCTCGGAAAAAAGCAAACAGGTTAAGTGTTTTATTATAAATAATTTGGGACCTCGTTCCGAGGAGGCTACAGGACGTGCCGCTTTTGAGATTGGGAAAGTTTTAAGGAAGCTCGTAGCTTATCAACGTGATCAATGCATCGTTTCAAGCGTGGGGGAATATGTTTATTTTTCTCGGTGAGGATGAGAATCTGTTCATCCGCTTTTTTCAAACTCTCAATGGATCGGGGAATCTCATTGTCTCCCAAAGCAGCCTCAGCTGAAGTGAGAAGAGTTTCCGCATAAGCAAAACGCAAATCATCCGGGCAAGTTTTTGTTGCGTGCACTTGTGCTCGAAGGATCTCGCGCGCCTCAGCCAGTTCTTCCGCTGCTTTGGCTCGGTGGCGACCGACGCGCAGATGGGCGATTGCCTGCAGGCACAGAGCGTTGGCTCTCGCGATGATGTAGTCTTTATTGCCTGGCTCATTCGCAAGGAGTCGCTCCGTGGACTCCACAAGCGTGCGGCATAAATTGGCGGCCTCATTGGCTTTGCCGCGTTGCAACAAAAGGTCGGTCTTAATCACGAGCGCTTGGCTTTCCAAGTAGAGATACTCGAGATTATCGTCGTCAAGATTGCGCAGCTCGCGAACAGCGCTGATGTACTTGTCGAAAGTATCAGTCGATTTCTTGTTCTTTCTATCGCGCCGTTCGGGATCGGATTCCTCCAAAGCTTCGTAAAAATAGAGATCACCGAAGCGATAGAGAATGAGCGCCATGCCCCGTCTGTAGGAGAGACGATAGGGGTAGTTGTCCGTAAGGTCAGTATAGATCTTGTAGGCCTTATCTAAGTGATTCTCAGCAGCCTCAAAATCGCCCATATCTTCGGCGTACAAACTGTAGTAGTACCGAGTCATACCAAGACCGGCAACAGAGGGAAGATGGCGAGGAAAGAGCCTTACCAGTTCGTGATGGAGGGCAAGCGCGCGATCCAAAATTTCGCGTCGCCCTCCGTAGTCACCGAGTCGAGTGCGCTGCTGAACATTGAAAAGCAAAGCTTCACCTAAACCACTTCCGTAGTCGGGGCTATTGGGATATTTTCTATAGAGCTCCCCCAGCAAATCAGAAGCCGCCCTGGCGTGGCGGTCGGCCTCATCAGGGTTCGCTGTTCGCACAGCTAACTCGGCAAGCTTCAGATGGGAGCGGGAAAGCTCATAACGGAAGCGTTGATCATCGGGATGTTTTTCTTTAATCATTCGCTCCAGCGTTTCGCCCTGCTCCAAAGCTCTTTTCGCATCGCTGAGCTGACCGAGGGACATGTAGGTGCAGCCGATATTGAACCAAGCCGCCGCCATGGCTCGGTCAAGTCGATTGTCATGACCCTGTGGCATGTCCTGTAGGGCAGACAAGTATTTTTGCAGCCCGGAACTTAGTCGCCGCTGCAGAGGCACGGAGCCGGGCAGATCAATGAGCTCAGTACTGAAGTCGTAGAGGATGCCTTCCGTGAAAATCAGTCCGCTGTTGTAGGCCTCGCGAACTCGTTGCCGTTCTTTGAGGGCGCAGATTCCCAAGCCGCCCACCACAACTACGGCAGCCAGAGCAAGGGCGCCCGCGATTTTGAGGCGTCGTTTCAGACGCGGGGAGGAGGGGGTGGAAGAATCCTGATCTATGCTCTCTATCCATTCGGCAGCGCTTCTCCAGCGGTCTGCCGGCTCGAGCTCCATAGCCCGGTCAATCCCAAGCAGAAAGTCTGCTCCATACAACTCCTGAAGCTCCGGACGTTTTGCCAGAGGCTTGTACGGATCGGGGGACGAAAGAACGCGTATCTCTGCTCGAGGTGGCATCAAGTGCGAAACAAGATAATAAAAAGTAGCCCCCAGTGAGTAGATGTCTGTGTGTGGACCAAGAGAACGGCTCATCTGCTCGTCCGAGCGAGCGCAATCCTGTTCGGGAGCGCAAAAATCCGGAGTGAATACGTTGGTAAACACTCGCCCCGGCTGAAGTTGCCGGGACGAGCCGAAATCCAGCAATACGGGAACTCCGTTTTTATTGATGAGGATGTTTTCCGGTTTAATGTCGCTGTGTACAATGTTGTGCTGACCGAGATAGTCAAGCGTTTTGAGAAGCGAGAGAAGGAACTGCTTCAGGTGGGCTGCTTCTTGACGGCGGAGCGACATGTTCAGGGTCGCTTTCTCCGGGACGCCCAAGGTGGTCCCGGGGATAAAGGGCATCACATAATAGGCCGTGTCGTTTTCTTCAAAGAAATCTATGATGGGAACAATGCCCGGATGTTCCAGAGATTGCAGTACGGTGATTTCCTTCAGGAATTCGTCCATCGTCGCGTGGAAACGCGCTTCCGCTTTAGGATTCGGGAAGGAGACGTCCAAACTGCCGGGCTCGCGCACGGCCATGCCGAGAGGCATGTGCTCCTTAATCACGACAATTTTGCCCTTCTCAGTGTGTCGCGCCTTATAGGTGATGCCATATCCCCCGCGCCCCAGCATGGAGATGATGGTGTATTTGTTGATGACCGTATTTGTGGGGAGGGGAAGCCGATCATCGCCGCTACGCTCAGAGCCTTTGGTGCGCACCGAGGATGAGAAAAGAGCGGTAGCCAAATTCTCCGGCCAGTTAATAGCGTGAGGATCCGGAGAAGTGGTCGGAGAAGTGGTGGCGTGAGATAAAGAGGAAGCAGAGGACTCGCCCGCCCCTGCAGCAGGGGTCGGCGGCGGCATGGGAACCGGGGTGACAATGGGTGGAGGTGGTGGCGTCGGCTTAGAGGCGACAATGGGCGGCGACGGAGGATTCATGAAAGAGTTTTCCAAAGTGTAATTACATTGCAGCCATCATCAGTGAAGGAGTAATCCATCCGGTCGGCGCGCAATTCAGAGAGATGGAGCAGGGGGTTGTACGCAGGGGAGGGGTATGTGAGTTTTGCCTCCACAATTTCCTCATCGTAGTCAAGGTGGAAATGAATCTCCTTATCAGCCGGCAGAGCCGCAAGTATCTGCTCCACATCCTGTTGCAAACTTTTGATGGCAAAGGGAGCCGCAAACACGGTTTCCAGATGGGAGGAAATGAACTGCGCTGCGACTTCGCGTCCAGTAGCGGAGAAACTCGTGTCGGCAACTTCATGCTTTTTGCCGATGTACTCCAAAGCAAGCATGGTGATGTCATGATTTTGCTCTGACCCTTTGGTAAACTTCCGATGAGCGGCGCTGACGCGTCGCGGCACGTCCGCAATGGCTCGGGAAGTAACACTGTTGATGGCGTCGTGCAGGCGATGTTCACCGAAGATCGCCTGTTCAGGATCCGTGGCTTGCACGGCGCCTTGAGTGTACAGGAAGAGGCGATCGCCGGTAACCAGTTGGCGAGAACAGGTGGCATATGTAGCGTTGGGCACTCGTCCCAACTCCATGCCAGAACTCATCTCCATGGGTTCAAACTTGCCTCCCTTATGTTGAATCAAAGCCTGTGGAGGCCCCGCATTTACAAAGACGAGTTTTCCGGTACGGATTTCAAGCATCCCATAGAAGAGTGACATGTGCATGTCAGCAAAATTCTTCTCGCACAGGTTCTGATTCGTCCTTGTCACAAGGTCGATAGGCGTTGCGCCGGCGTGAGCCAACTCACGGATAATGGACATGCTGTGCAGAACGAAAAGAGCTGCCGGAACTCCCGTGCCCGACACATCTGCTACCATAAAGTACAGATACTCATCACTCAACAGAAAGTAGTCGTAAAAACCACCGCCCACGACTTTTGCCTGGCGGCATGTAGCGTACAAATCAAACTCTGTACGAAGAGGAAAAGCAGGAAAGGTGTTGGGGATGATAGTGTCCTGAATCGTCCGTGCCAAGTTGAGTTCGCGGCGACTGGACTCCTCATTATGCCTGTCGTACGTTTGCAAGGCATCCACCATCGAATTGATGCAGGAGGAAAGTTTACGAAATTCTCTGGGGGCGTTTTGACCTTCGATACGCACATCCAAATTGCCTTGGGTAATTTTGCGCAGCGAGTTGTTGATGCGTTCGATGTTGTTGATGACGAGCTTCTGAAGCAAGTAAAAGACGAGCAAAAAGATGGAGGTGAAGAGGAGACCGTTGGTAACCAGCACCGGGTACAGGTCTTTCAGGCTCCTTTCTCGCAGCTCTGTCACAGGAAGCAACCCGACCAACCGGTAGCCGTTCCGGAGAATGGCGTAGGTAAAGTATTCGGTACCGCCGAGCGTGATTTTCCCTGCCACGTTGATCGGACGGGATATCAAATCAGCCACCGGAAAGGGAGGAATGTCATTGCCGAGTAACGCCCCCTCTTTGAAAGCGACAATCCAACCGTTTTGCCCGAGACTGTAGTGACTCGACAGGGAATTGAACGAAAGGTTGTCCTTAGCGCGCGACTCACGAGGTCCGCGAAACCCCAGTATCAGAAGCCCCGGTTGGTCCTGTCGGTGAACCACCACGTACTGCATGTTGCCGGACGTGATACCCGAGTCAGGGCGCAAGCACAATTCCCGGTCTTGCGTGGCGAGGCACCCTCTGAGTTGCTCCTCATCCGCTATTTGACTCAGGTCCTCTTTCTTCTCTGGCAGACCAAAGACAATTTCTCCGTTGGCGTCTGTTAGCTGCATCTCCTTAATGCTCATCTCATTAAAGAGTTTTAAAATCTCCTCCTTATCTTCGGTGAGCTTTGGGTTGAGGCGCATGATTTCCGCCACAGCGCGTGTTCGCTCTGTTGCAGAGATGTCCGCGACACTCTCAATTGTCTTGATGTATTTTTCCGCATTGTGGAGCTGTTCCATCAAGTCCTCCAGCCGCGCTGACATGATTTGTACCGCTCGGGATTCCGAGAAGCTGATAAAGCGGAAATAGGAATACCCCATTGTTATGGCAAACGCTACGCATACCAATATCGTCAACCATGCTAGGAAAGCTGCTCTCATGGGGAAGTAACGGGGGGATTCTAAATCATTTTCACGAGTTTTGCAAGAAGGAAAGTCTTTTTTACCGTAAAAAATCCCGATATTTGTGAAAAAATGAAAACGAGCTTCGAAATATCGTATCGGGAAAAGATTGGCGTTTGTGAACGGGCTTGCGAACTGAGGGCGATGTGGAACTCACTCGGTGCCCATTCGAAAGCCGCCACTGCCAATACGACCATGGCGGCCTTTCATTTACTTGCTGTTTACTTCTTTTGAGAAGAATGCCTTGCTCCTCCTCAGAAATTCATCCGGACGCCCGGTACGGCGTTCCATGCGTTTGCGTAATCTGCGAGTTCGTTGCCACACTCACGTATCGGTGCATTTGCGCGGGAGTGAGCTTTTCAGGTGGATTGACACCGGGAAAATGACATGGTAGGATGAGGCGACATGACGCCCGATGAAGTGGAATTACTGGCGCCTGCTGGGACGTGGGAAAGCTTGCGCGCCGCCGTGGCTAACGGTGCGGATGTCGTGTATTTCGGCGTGCAGCAATTCAATGCGCGCATGAGAGCCGGCAATTTCAAGCAGGAGGAGATGCCGGGGGTGATGAACTTCCTGCATGGACACGGGCTGCGGGGATATGTGGCCATGAACGTGCTGATATTTCCCGGGGAGATGCAGGCTGCAGTTGATTGTTTGGATGATTTGGATGCAGCCGGAGTGGATGGCGTCATCGTGCAGGATATGGGCTTGGCGGCGATTATAGCGGAGCAGAAGCGGGCCGGGCGCTGGAGCCTGCAGCTGCATATCTCCACGCAAATGACCGTGAGCAGCCCGGAGGCGGTGCGACTGATCGATGAACTTTATGAGCCGGAACAAATTGTATTGGCACGGGAGCTGTCGTTGAGCGAGATTGAGGTCTGCGCTGCCGCCACTCGCGCGCGCATAGAGGTGTTTTGCCATGGCGCGCTCTGTGTGGCGTACTCGGGCCAGTGTCTCACCAGCGAGAGGTTGGGACAGCGCAGCGCCAATCGCGGAGAATGCGCGCAGGCCTGCCGCATGCCTTACCGCTTGCGGGTGGATGGAAAGGAAATCGACCTCGGAGAACGGCAGTGTCTTTTTTCGCCGCAGGATCTGTGTACCATTGACTTGTTACCGCAGATGCTCGCCGCAGGCGTGAGATCCTTCAAGATTGAAGGGAGACAGAAGAAGCCGGAATACGTGGCAGCGGTGGTGCGGGCGTACCGTAAAGCCCTGGATGCTGCCCTGCGGCGGCAGGATTTTCACACCGATCGCCACGATTTGTACGCCATGCAGATGGCTTTCTCGCGCGGTTTTTCCACAGGATGGCTGGAAGGAACCGACCACCCCGGACTCACGCACGGCCGCTTCGGCAAAAAGCGAGGCGCACTGGCGGGACGCGTGGAAAGCTGCACACGAGGACGCATCACCCTGGAAGATCCTCCATACGTTTCCGTTGCCCCCGGAGATGGTTTTGCGCTCGATCATGGGACGGATCGGAATGAAGAGCAGGGCGGTCGCGTTGTGAAGATTGAGGGGCGCACACTCGTTTTCCACGAAAAATCTTCCGACATTGATTGGAAAAGCGTACGTCCCGGGCAACTGGTGTGGAAGACATCTGACCCGGCTCTGGAGAAAGAATTGCAGGCGACTTGGTCGCAGCTTCGCGTTCCTTCCCTTCCGGCACACGCACTGCTGCACATTCGGGCTACGGGTGAAGTCGGAGAGCCGCTGACGCTCACTTGCGGAAGCGTGAGCGTGCAGAGTTGCACGCCGTTGGCGACGGCGCAGAAGCACCCCTTGAGCTCCGCCATTCTGTGCGAACAGTTGGGACGACTGGGTGGCACGGGCTATGCCTTGGGCAGTTTGCGTGCACGGATTGCGCCGGATTGCATGCTTCCGCTCTCAGAACTCAACCGCATGCGCCGCGTCCTCGTAGAACGGCTGCAGTCCAACTCGGCAATGCCGAAACGCATTCGATTGACTCTTGAAGAACCGACGTTTGAAGCGGCTCTCGGTCCTGCAACTTACGAGCTGAGCCTGCTGGCTCGCACAGACGAGCAGGCCTTTGCCGCGGCCGAAGCCGGAGTTCTGCGCCTGTATCTTGATCCGGCAAATCCGCGCGATTTGGAGGGATGGACTCGGCAGCTTCGAGCCGCTCACCCTGACATTGAGCTGTGGGCGGCCACCCTGCGCATCATGAAGCCGCATGAGGCCGGGTATTTCAAATACATTCGGGCCATGCAGCCGGACGGTCTGCTGGTGAGGAACTTGGGCGCTGCTCAGTACTGGCGGGGGCAGGGTGTACCCATGATCGGCGACTTCTCGCTGAACGTGTCCAACGCGCGCAGCCTTCGCCTGTGGCTCGACTTCGGCATGCGGGCATGCACCGTTTCGTATGATCTGAACGCTGAGCAAATCCTGCAGTTGGCGGACGGAGGAGCGGGACCGCATCTGGAGCTTGTGCTCCACCAGCACATGCCGCTTTTCCACAGCGAGCATTGCGTATTCTGCACCTTCCTGTCCAACGGTCACAACTTCAAGGACTGCGGACGCCCTTGTGAACGACACCGCGTGCGCGTCATTGACCGCGTTGGGGAAGAGCATTGGCTGCAGAGCGACGAAGCTTGTCGCAACACACTTTTTCACGCTCGGGCGCAGACTGCAGCGCGTTGCGTTCATCCGGCATTGCACCGCGGGTTGCGAAAATTCCGACTGGAGTGTCTGAACGAGGATGCCGAGGAGACGCGCCGCCTTGTCCGTTCGTACCGTGCGTACATGGAGGGGAGCATTGATTCGTCCCGACTCCTGAACCTGCTCGACGCGCTGGATCGTCCGGGCATCACGGAAACACCGTCATGAAAGGGAGCAATGAACAGTCAATCGCAACTCCTCTCGCACGTTGGATTCTCACGGCGCCACTTCTCTTTTTCACGCTGTATTTGGGAGCGGCGCTGCTGAGCGGGGATTTTTACGCGTTGCCGGTTTCGGTAGCGTTCATGGCAGCGTCAGTGTGGGGTCTGGCGCTTTTCCCCGGCATTGCATTCAGCGAGAAGTTGGAGGCGTTTTCGCGTGGAGCTGCGCACCGAGACATCATGATGATGATCTGGATTTTCATCATGGCTGGGGCTTTTGCAGAATCAGCGCGCGCTCTGGGAGCCGTAGATGCGACAGTCGCGATCACGCTGCATTTCATGCCGACGAATATGTTGCCGGCCGGTTTGTTTCTGGCGGCGTGTCTCATTTCGTTTTCCATCGGCACTTCCGTGGGAGCCATTGCGGCGCTCATGCCGGTGGCCGTCGGCCTGGCGGAGCAGTCCGGCTTCAACGCCGCCATGATTTGCGGCATCGTGGCGGGAGGCGCATTTTTCGGGGACAATCTGAGCTTCATTTCAGACACCACCATTGCTGCCACGCGCACGCAAGGTTGCGCTATGCAGGATAAATTTCGGGCGAATTTTCGCGTTGCCCTTCCTGCGGCCGTGCTGACCGTGCTCATCTACGTGGTGCGAGGGCAGGGTGGCGGTGAAGCTCTGCCGCAACAGGGGGAACTTGCATGGGGCGGGGCTGTGCCGTACCTGGCTGCGCTCATCCCGGCTCTGGTCGGTGTGCATGTCTTGATAGCGCTCTGCATCGGCATCTTTGCGACGGGCGCATTGACCATGGTGCGTGGAGGTGAGGTCAGTCCATGGTTGAACTCGCTGGGGCAGGGGGCGCTGGGCATGGGAGAACTCATCTGCGTGACACTGCTGGCGGGCGGTCTACTGGGGCTCATCCGGCATTACGGAGGCATCGCTTATTTGGTGCAGATTCTGCTGCGGGGCATGCGCGGCAGGCGCACGGCTGAACTGGGCATCGCACTCATGGTTTCGCTCTCCAATCTATGCACGGCTAACAATACGGTGGCCATCCTGACGGTGGGCGACATCACGCGCGTCCTTGCAGAAAAATTCCGTATTCCGCCCGAGCGCGCCGCCTGTCTGCTGGACACCTTTTCCTGTTTGGCGCAAGGGACTCTGCCCTACGGAGCGCAACTGCTCATGGCTGCGAGGCTCAGCGGACTCAATGTCGCGCAAATCATTCCGGAACTTACTTATCCGATGTTTCTCGGCGCGTGCGCTCTCATCTCCATCTTTCTGCCGGGACGCACTGCGAGCGCTGCTAGCCAATGACAGAGCGAGCGCAATCACGCGCGGCAGCGTCGTCTCCCAAGATGACGGACAGATCCGGGGAGTTCGTATGCGGGGGTATTTGCTCCAGCACGCGCTCCACTGTGCGCCAGATGCCGGGGAAGCTCAGTTTGCCGTTGATGAAAGCTTGAACCGCCACTTCATTCGCAGCGTTGTACATGGCGGGCATGGTGCCGCCCACGCCTGCTGCCCGACGCGCTAAATCCAAGGCCGGAAAGATATCTCGGCGCGGCAACTCAAAATGCAGATCGCAAAGCTCCTCCAATCTCAACGGTCGCAGCTTCCCATCCACCCGATCCGGGAAAGTGATGGCGTATTGTATGGGAAAACACATATCGCTGCAACTGAGCTGCGCCAGCATGGAGCCATCCGTAAATTCCACAAGCGAGTGAACAACGCTCTGCGGGTGTACCAGCACATCCACCTGCTCGATGGGCACGCCGAAAAGCCAGCGTGCTTCGATCATTTCCAAGCCTTTGTTGAAGAGCGTGGCCGAATCAATGGTGATCTTGCGTCCCATGTTCCAAGTGGGGTGGCGCAGAGCTTGCTCCAGAGTGACGCGTTCTAATTCATCCGCCGGGGTGCAGCGGAAAGGACCCCCGCTGGCAGTCAGAATCAACCGTTTCACACTGCCGGGGCCGGCGTCGTTGGCGCGCAGGCACTGAAAAATGGCGTTGTGTTCGCTGTCCACCGGCAGCACCTGAATACCAGCTTCAGCCGCGCGGGTCATGACCAGCTCGCCCGCCATCACCAGCACTTCCTTGCTTGCTATGGCCAAGTCCTTACCGCTCTCAATTGCTCTGAGAGTGGGCTGCAAGCCCGCAGTGCCGGAGATGGCCACTAAAATCATGTCGGCCTCGGTCAGAGCAGCCAGCTCACAGAGTCCTTCTGCTCCCACGTGCACCTGAGTTCCGGACGGCAGCGAGCGAGACAACTCACTTCGGCGCGACTCATCAAAAACGCCAACGTGTCGGACGCCAAACTCGTGCGCTTGGACCGCCAACTCGTTCACACGGCTGTGTGCCGCTACTCCAACGATCTGCATGCGTTCCGGCAAACAGCGCGCCACCTTCAGAGCACTGGTTCCAATGCTTCCCGTGGAACCCAGAATCACGACTCGTCGCCTACCGCTCATACGCCCCAATCATACGCCCTCAACCACCGTATATCAAGTGTAATCGACGTAGGAGTTTGTCGGATACTCATGATGGGTGCAGAGCAAGATATTCGTTAGCAGGTACATCGAGATACCTTTTGCCAAAGTTTATTCCTCAGAGCTCGAGATCGATGTCAAAGGTTTTGCTGAGGTCGGAGGAATCGAGGGGGACAGAAGTGTCGGTTGCAGGCGGGGCAATGAGAGTGGCGGGATCCAGCGAACGGAGGGTGAAGAGGAGAGAAGGTTCGCGATCGATGAGCACGCCAGCGGCATAGATGGCGGCGGCGGCGTGGGGACAGGGTTCTGCCCAATCCGGGCAGGAGCAACTCATGTGCCAATCCGTCGGGGCGGGGAGCAGACCGTTTTCCGGGTCGCAGAGGGCATGCAAAAGATCATCGTTCGCTTTGCCTTCCAACAGGGCAACCAATGAACCCACATTTCCGGCACAGACGGCGCGCAGAGCGAGGCTCTTCTCCTCGTCCAGGGGCTCAAGCGAGAGGTCAACCTCATAGAGTTCCTGCGCGGAGACAAGAGCGCGGATAGAGCAGGGGACTATTGTCAGATCCAGGACACAGCCATGGCGCAGCAGGGTACGCCCGGGCGAAAGGCAGAGACCGCCCGCTTCGCAGAGAGCGAGGTGGCGCATCCAGGCGCTGCCCCAAAAGTGCTCTGCCAGTTTACGCGAGGAAGCGACCACCGGGTGCAGCTGTGCACCGTCGGCCGTCAGCTCCGTAGCGCGTTGAGACGCAAGGCGGGCGAGGTCTGCCGCCCGAAGGGGTGCCGAATCCTCGCCCGCGTAGCTGCACATGGCAGGAGGTAAAATTAATGAGTAACGGAGCGGAAATACTCCAAGGTTGTCTTGAGCCCCTCCTCCAGCGTGTGCTGTGGTTTCCAACCGGCTGCGAGCAACTTGTCCGCGCAGGCGCGGGAGTGCTTCACGTCTCCGGCACGCTCCGGCAGGTGTACAATTTTGCTGGATGAACCGGCGGCATCCACGATAATCTCGGCGAGCCTGTTGATGGTGATTTGACCGCCGTAGCCTACATTGTTCACGCCGGTTACCTCCGGATGCTCCGCCACATACGTGAGTGCGCCCACGATATCCTTGACGTAGATGAAATCACGCGTCTGTTCACCATCGCCGTAGATCGTGATATCTTCGCCCTTGAGAGCTTTCTCCATGAAAATGGGGACAGCCGCAGCGTAGGCTCCCTTCGGATCCTGGCGAGGCCCGAACACGTTGAAGAAACGGCAGCAGCCCGTGTTGATCTTGCCCGTGGTGCGGAACATCTCCATGTAGTACTCGCCGTCCAGTTTCGTGATGCCGTACGGACTCTTCGGCTCCGGGTACATGGTCTCCACCTTCGGCACGATGGGGTTGTCACCGTAGATGGCAGCCGAGGAAGCGAGCACGACCTTTTTTACGCCCGCTTCGGCAGCTTCCTCCAGCACGGTGAGCAGACCGTTCACGTTCAGGTCAATCGTCTCGCGAATCTTGCTCATGCTTTCCGGCACGGAAACGAGTGCCGCCATGTGGAAAATGTAGTCCACGCCTTGCACAGCTTTGCGCACGAGCTCGCGGTCGGTAATGCTGCCCTCAATGAATGTGACGCGCAGACCGTCAAGGTTCTTCTTGTAGCCTGTGCGGAGGTTGTCGAGGATGCGGATCTCCTCTGCCTTGTCTTGGTAATGTTCAGCGATGTGGGAGCCGATAAAGCCGGCGCCGCCTGTGATGAGTACTTTCATGGTTGTAGTAGGTGGGTTGTTTGTAGAAGATTATGCTTTGTTCTGGCCAGCTTTCGCAGCAGCTTTGGCGGCCAGTTTTTCTTTTTCCTCGGGAGTGAGAATGCGAGGGAACACCGGACTGGGAGCTTGCACGCAGTGTCCCTCCGGAAGAATGCCCCAAGTGAGCGTCTGTGGCGTAAGCCCGGCGGTATCCAACTGCAGCTGAGCAAGCAGACGCGCTGAGGCCTCCGGCAGCACGCAACCGAGCAGGAAACTGACGTGAGCAACGCTCTCGATCAGGTGGTAAAGCACGCGCTGCAGTTCCTCCGCCTTCTGCGGGTCTTTAGCAAGAACCCAAGGCTGCTTTTGTTCGATGTAGCCGTTGCAGAGCGAGACGTGCGCGTTGAGCGCGCCGAAAGCATCCGCAGTGTTGTAGGCATCCATCTGCTTGGCGAATGTTTTTTCCGCTTCATCCAAACTCTTACGCAGGTCGGCGGAAGGCTCGTCATCGTCGGTGGGCGTGTGCAGAGTACCCTCGCAGTACCGCACGCACATATTGAGCGAACGGTTGGCGAGGTTGCCGAGGTCGTTCGCCAGTTCGGAATTATAAATCATGCGCAGGCGCTCGACGTCGTAATCGCTGTCGTATCCTGTCTTGGTATCGCGCACCAGGTAGTAGCGCACGGCCTCTGCGCCGAATACGTCGCACAGCTCATTGGGATCCACGATGTTGCCGAGGGATTTGCTCATTTTCTCCCCCTTGATGTTGAGCCAACCGTGCACGAGCAAGCGGGGCATCTGATCGTCCGAGAACCCCATGGCATGCAGCATGCAGAGCCAGTAAATCCCGTGCGCCGGCACTAAAATATCTTTTCCGATGATCTCGCATGCGGCCGGCCAGAGCTTCCCGAAGGAGGGCAGACTCTCATCCCCGTCACTCTCATACCCCGCAAACGAGATGTAGTTGATGAGAGCATCAAACCACACGTAGGTTACAAAATCCGGGTCAAAGGGCAGGGGGATGCCCCATGAAAGTCTGTTCTTGGGACGTGAGATGCACAGGTCATTCGCCGAGCGGTCAATGGCCATGAGGAGGTCTTGCCGCCGGAACTCCGGAGTGACGACCTCCGGGTGTTTGGTCACGTACTCACGCAGCCATGGGATATGTGCAGTGAGGTTGAAATACCAGTTCTCTTCTTCCAGCTCGATGACTTCGCCCCATTCTGGGCCGAACTGCCCATCCTCTCCGCGTTCCTTATCGGTCAGGAATTGCTCTTGGCGGACGGAGTAAAATCCCTTGTAAGATTTTTTGTAGAGACAACCCTTGTCGCGCAGATCGGCGAGAATCTTCTGCACGCATTTTTCATGTCGTGGATCGGAGGTGGCTGCCCATCCGTCGTATTCGATGCTCAGTTTTTCCCACAGAGCAATGAACTTCTGAGCCACTTTCTGAGCATACTGCAGAGGCTCGATTCCTTCTGCCTCTGCCTTCTGCTGCACCTTTTGCCCGTGCTGGTCAACTCCGGTCAAAAAATAGGTTTCCTCGCCACACATGCGGTGCCAGCGAGCTAACACGTCTGCAAGTACCTTTTCGTACGCATGCCCGATATGGGGAGCGCCGTTCGTGTAGTCGATGGCTG
>CANRET010000029.1 GCA_947629715.1 uncultured Akkermansia sp. | reverse complement strand
CACTATTTTTGTCCAAACGATAAATCTCTTGCCCTCTTTTTCCCCGTTCGGTGCACTTATTTTTGTCCGATTGCGGTCACAACGGCAAACGCAAAAGCCGCTTGCCAAGGATAGAACATGGGCGTAGAATAGCGCTGTTCCTGCGATCATACCATGCTTAAACTTTCCCACTGCATCGGCATCTGCTTCCTCAGTCTTTTCACTCCGCCGTTTCCGTGCGCACACGCTGAACAAGCAGATGCGCCCACGGTCGCCATCACTGACCCAAAGTTCTCCGAGTTCTGCGATGCCCTGCAAAAGCAGGTGAAAGAGGATAGCCCCGACTACGGCGCGGCTGTTCTCTGTGTTCTGGAGGCGACGGATGCGGATGAAAGGGCCATTGACAAGTGGATGCGTGCTGCCGCAAAACAGGGAAATGCCGCTGCTGAACGTTGGCTCGTCACTATGGAGCTGGCCGAAGTTCCGAAAGATCGTTTGCTCGCCCCCGAGATACGAACCGCATATCAACGCCTCGCTAAAATTGCTGACAAAGGGTATGTGCCGGCTATGCTTGACGCGACTGTATGCTTGCGCCGAGGCATCGGGACACAGCAGGATGAAGCTGCCGCCAACAAGAAATTGATGGAGGCCTGCAGGGGTGGCAATTTCTTGGCTCGCGCTCAATGGCTTGTGGACACAGGACGTATGAATTTTATAAGCTGTACCGCCAAGCCTGAAGTCGCCTCCGAGATCAAGCGCGGCAACCACATTGTCATGTTCCGTCTGTCTACCCTGACATCCGTTCCCCGTGAGAAAGTGGAGTGGTTAAAAAAAGCAGCTGAAAGCGGCAGCGCCGACGCGTATTTTGCACTTTCAGCCATCAATTCCGCACAAAAACCGAAAGAGAGCCGCGTGCTGCTGGAAGAAGCTGTACGGCTGCACAACACGGATGCTTTTTACGTGATGGGAATGGGACTGCTTGACACGGAAGCCAAGACCCCCTCCCTCCGGGAGGCCGGTATTGAGTCGAATCCAAAGCGTGGCATTCTCCTGCTGAAAGCAGCTGCGGCTCTCGGACACCTTCGGGCAGCCCATACTCTCGGACGCGCGTACTACAAGGGATTAGCCGGACTGCCCGAAGATAAACAACGCGCGTACGCTTACTTTAACGATCCCAAACTGCGCCACGCCGCAGTCATGGTCGCCTCCCGCGCCCATATGCTGCTGCGCGGTGAGGGAGTAAAGCAGGACACTGCAGAGGGCATCAAGCTGCTCACCGACGCCGCAGAGGTCGGAAGTCCTCAGGCGGCCCTCATGTTGGCGCGTGAGTATTTCACCGGCGAGTACGTGAAAGCGGACGCACGACAAGCAACCCAACTGCTGTCGGACGCCGCCGTGGCAGGTGTGCCGGCAGCGTATGTCTTTCTCGCCTACGTGTACGCAAAGGGCGGGGAAAATTTGTCGTCGGATGCCGCACAGTCCCGCGCCTATCTGCGACTCGCCGCCATGGATATGGGCGACAAAGCAAAGCAGCTCTACGACGATCTGATGATCAACGGCTGGATCTCTGAATTGTGACGCTTTCTCACCGCCGCGAAAAACGGATTTTTTTGAACAAACATATCTACATGTTTGTCTTTCTTTCAAGCTTACACAACAATAGCCAGCCTCCATGGTTCAAAAATCACCAGAATCCGGCAAGAAGGATGACAGCGCGCAGGAGCTGACGGCGCTACTACAGATACTGTGGGTTGAGACCACTCATGAGGCGCACTTTGAGGATCACTTCATCTGCGACTTCCGGCAGCGCGTGGAGCGAGAACTCGTGTGCCGTCCGGCGCGCAGCGTACTTTGGGAACACATTGTGATGTTTCTCGACAGCTTGGGAATGAGACGGGTGGCTCTTGGCGCTTCAGCTTTCAGCCTTGGCGCGTTGTGCGTGGGAGCGTTCGCGTGGCAACAAAGCGAACCGGTGAAATCAGCAGCGACAACGCAGCTGTGCGAGTTGGAAAGCCGAGCGAATTCGCTACGCCCCGGAGCGTCCCAACAGGTCGTTCGCACGGCTGTACACACCGGCAAATCACGGTTCATTGCGAAGAACAATATCATCGTACTGGCAGATGAGGAAGAGGATCCTTTCTACGTGGGTTCTGCGGCGGAGGATGAGACCTTATACGTGCCTCTTCACGCTTCCTTTGCCGAAGACGAAAAAGATTGGCCGGGAATGTGACGATGGCCGTGAAAATTCGGAGTTTGAAATAAAGCAAAACTCTCGGACGAGGAAACGCGGGGAGGATGTACGATTCGGGGATTTGGCGAACACTGCCCACAGAGGTAAGAGACTGATGCGCAGCAAAATCTCAGGAGAATGACGTCGGATGTCATTCCTGCGGCAGCTCAGCCGCACGGGAGAGCAAAGACTCTTGCGCGTTGGGCAGCGTTTCGTCCTGCACCTCGCGCAGGAGCTGATCCAGAATCCGTCCGACCCGGGGGCCGTGGGCGAGACCGTGCTCCATGAGTTCGGTGCCGCCAATAGCGAGATCCCGCGCTGTGAAGGCCGGGGGGGAGTCCAAGACTTCGGCGAATAAACGCATGGCAGAACGAGCTTCTTCAGGCGATTGGTGACGGAGGGCGTTGAGACGTCCGCGTGAGACGATAATATGTTCCGCCATGGTCTGTGAAACAGAGCCGATGAGACGACGCATCTCCGGGCGCGTAGCGGGCAGAGGTAAGGACAGGTGATCCGACAGAACGGTTACAAAGCGCGCCGTCGCATTGTCGCTCTTGAGACGGGACAATGCGGAGCGCACCGCTAGCGAGGGCAGCAAGTGCAGAAGCATTGTCAAGCGGAGGGGAAAATCTCCCGTTGGCGCGGTTTGCACGGCGCGCGCCGCAAACTCCCAGCGATCCATCCCATCGACGTCCAAGCTGCCTGCCAGGGCGGAGAGTTCCGGCAAGATCACGGCAAAAACCTCGGGGAAGGCGATGAGCATATCGCCTGCACCTTCGGCGGGCAGGATGCCCTGCAGCTCCTTGTAGATGCGTTCGGCGCTGATATTTTCCAGCAGAAGGCGATTGCGACGGATGGAGTAGGCCGTTTCCGTTTCAATGGCAAACTTAAAACGTGCTGAAAAGCGCAGAGCACGCAAGATGCGCAAGCCATCTTCGTTGAAGCGTACATCCGGCTCACCCACGCAACGAATCATTCGTCCCTCCAAGTCCTCCTGTCCGCCAAAGACGTCCACCAGCCCTTCGCGGTCGTTGTAGGCCATAGCGTTGATGGTGAAGTCGCGGCGGGCAAGGTCGTCTCGAATGTTTGAGACAAAGTGGACAGCATCGGGGTGGCGATTGTCAGAGTATGCACCGTCCGTGCGGAAAGTGGTGACCTCCACATTGCGGCCTCGGGAGCGTACAGTGACGGTGCCGTGCTTGAGACCCGTCTTAAATACGCGCCATTTACGAAAGACCTGCAGCATATCTTCCGGCTTGGCGTCTGTGCATACGTCCCAATCAGCCGGTTCTGATCCCAGCAAACTGTCGCGGACACACCCGCCTACCGCATAGGCCCGATAGCCCATGCGTTCCAGTTCGCGGAGAACTTCTGCGACGTAGCCGGGGATTCGGATGGCGGACATGGAAAAAAACACGGGAGGAATATCGACTCCTCCCGTGTGTGGTTAAGGGTGGATGTTAGTGAACTCACGCTTGCGGGTTGTCCGCAGTCGGCTCGGAGTAGTCGATGGCAGCCAAAGACTGGTAGAGTCTCCAGCGGCGCTTAATATCGCTTTCCTCGAGTGCGATGAGCTGGTCGAAATGCTCCTTGTTGTTCTTGGCCAACAGGCGGAAGCGGTTCTCGCCGAGCAGGGCTTCCTTCACGTCTTTCTTAGGCGCCTTGCTCTTGATGGTGAGCGGGTTCTTACCTTCCTTGATGCGGTCGGGATTGAAGTTGTAGAGCAACCAGCGTCCGCAATCCACGGCGTCTTTCTGGCGGTCGAGCCCCTGAGCCATGTTGATGCCGTGGTTAATGCAGTGACTGTAAGCGATGATGAGTGCGGGACCATCGTATTCCTCGGCTTCCAGCAGAGTCTTGAGGGCGTGCTCATCGTTAGCTCCCATAGAGATGGAAGCAACGTAGATGTTGCCGTAGGTCATCGCCATATAGCCGATATCCTTCTTCACCTGATCCTTACCGCGGGTGGCAAACTTGGCAACTGCCGCTCGCGGGGTGGACTTGGAGCACTGACCGCCCGTGTTGGAGTACACCTCGGTGTCTAACACGAGAACCTTCACGTTACGTCCGGAGGCAAGGATGTGATCCAGACCGCCGTAGCCGATGTCGTAGGCCCAGCCATCGCCGCCGATGATCCACACCGACTTGCGAACGAGGTAATTTGCCTGTGCTTTGAGGGCTGCTAAATCCGGGTCGCTTCCGCAAGCGGTCTTAATCTGCTCAACCGTCTCACGCGCTTTCGCAATGTCTGCCTCGCTCTTCTGCGGGTTGTCCAGAAGGCTCTGCATAAGCGACTCACCGATCTTGGGGGCAGCGGCGTGCAGCAGCTCCAGCGCGTACTGCTGCTTTTTGTCAAGCGACACGCGGAAGCCTAAGCCAAACTGGGCATTATCCTCAAAGAGACTGTTGCACCAAGCTGGTCCGCGCCCTTCTTTGTCGTGGCTCCACGGAGTGGTGGGGAGGTTGCCGCCGTAGATGGAAGAGCAGCCCGTGGCGTTGGCTACCACGAGACGGTTGCCGAAGAGCTGGGAGAGGGTCTTGATGTACGGCGTTTCGCCACAACCGGCGCAGGCCCCTGAGAACTCAAAGAGCGGACGCAGAAACTGAGCATCCTTCACCTTGTCACGTCCCACGATCGTACGATCCGGATCCGGCAGCTCATTAAAGAACTTCCAATTCTCCGCCTCCGGTTTGAGTGCCACGGAGGATGGGGTCATGACCACGGAGCCGGTGGGACACACGTGCGTGCAGAGTGTGCAGCCCGTGCAGTCCGAAGCGGACACCTGAATGATGAACTTCTTGCCCTGCCAATCCTTGTGCATCTTCTTGGCATCCGCGCTCTTGAAGCTCGCGGGGGCGCCTTCCAAATTCGCGGGGTCGGTCACTTGAGCGCGGATGCAGGCGTGCGGGCACACCATCGTACATTTGCCGCACTGAATACATGTTTCCGGATTCCACACGGGAATCTCCAGCGCGAGATCACGCTTCTCGTACTGCGTCGTGCCGGACGGGAAAGTGCCGTCGCAAGGCATCTCGGAGACTTTCACGCTGTCGCCGTCGCCGGTGACAATCTTGCCGAGCACGTCGCGCACGAAAGCAGGCGGATTCCCCTGCAGCGGAGCAGGAATCTCATGACCGGTGACGGCGGTGCCCAACGGAACCTCATGCAGATTTTCCAGCGTGGCGTCCACGGCGGCTATGTTCTTGGCAACCACTTCCTCGCCCTTTTTGCCGTAGGTTTTCTTGATGGCCTCCTTGATGTAGCCGATAGCTTCATCCGCCGGAATGACGCCGGAGAGTTTGAAGAAGCAGGTCTGCATGATCATGTTGATGCGACCGCCCATACCAGTGGCCTTTGCCACTTTGAAGGCATCGATGCAGTACATCTTGACGCCTTTATCGAGAATCTGCTGCTGCATGCGCGCCGGCAAGCTGTCCCACACCTTCTCAGGTTCCACGGCAGTGTTCATGAGGAAGGTGGCGCCCGGCGCAGCGTTCTTGAGGAAGTCAAAGGTGTTCAGCAAGCTCGGCTGGTGCAGCGCAATGAAGTTGGCGCTGGTGATAAGGTACGTGCTGTGAATCGGCGTGGTGCCGAAGCGAAGGTGCGACACCGTGGAAGAACCGGACTTCTTGGAGTCGTACACGAAATAGCCCTGCACATACAGATCCGTATGCTTGCCGATGATCTTGATAGCATCCTTATTCGCGCCCACGGTTCCATCGGATCCGAGTCCGTAGAACATACAGCGCGTCACCGTGTCGCTTTCCGTCGAGAAGGTGGGATCGTACGCGATGGACTTGCCCGTCACATCGTCCTCCACTCCCACAGCAAAGCCGGTCATAGGCTCATCCTTCGCGAGTTCGTCGTACACGCCTTTAGCCATGGCCGGAGTGAATTCTTTGGAACCGAGTCCGTAGCGTCCGCCTACCACCTTCGGCATAGCGAAGGGCAGAGCGCCGCGCACCGAGGCATCCGCCAGCGCCTGCACGACGTCCTGCAGCAGGGGCTCACCTTGGCTGCCCGGCTCCTTTGTGCGGTCCAGTACGGCGATCTTCTTCACGCTCTTCGGCAAAGCCGCGACAAAATCTTCCGCTGGGAACGGGCGGTACAGGCGCACTTTGAGCACACCGACATCTCCTTTGAGCGCCTGCACGGTCTCCCAACAGGCCTCAGCCCCGGAACCCATAATCACAATCACACGCGTGGCATCCGGCGCACCCACGTACTCCACCAAATCATAGTGGCGTCCGGTGAGTTCGCCGAACTTCTGCATCGCCTTTTTCACGATGCCCGGAACGGCGTTGTAGAATTTGTTGACCGTCTCTCGCCCCTGGAAATAGACGTCCGGGTTCTGTGCTGTACCGCGCACGACAGGAGCGTCCGGCGTCAGCCCGCGCGCGTGGAACTCGTCCACGAGCTTTTGATCAATCATGGCTCGCAGAGTCTCGTCGCTGATGTCGGCTAT
The DNA here is from genome assembly GCA_947629715.1 of uncultured Akkermansia sp. Taxonomy (GTDB): domain Bacteria; phylum Verrucomicrobiota; class Verrucomicrobiia; order Verrucomicrobiales; family Akkermansiaceae; genus Akkermansia. The sequence goes on along the minus strand of CANRET010000029.1, from coordinate 20,197 downwards.
TTTGCCCACCTCGTGTGAAGTGCGGAAGCCATCGAAGAAGTTAAGGAAAGGCACGCGGCTCTCCAAGGTCGCAGCGTGCGCAATGGCAGCCATATCCGGAGCTTCCTGCGTGTTTGCTCCGCAGAGCATGGCGAAGCCGGTGGCGCGGCAGGCCATTACGTCGCTGTGATCACCGAAAATGGAGAGTCCTTGTGCGGCCAGAGCCCGGGCAGCGATATGGAAGACGCATGGGGTGAGCTCACCGGCAATCTTGAACATGTTCGGTATCATGAGCAGCAAACCCTGCGATGCCGTAAACGTGGTGGCCAACGAACCGGTCTGCAACGCGCCGTGCACGGCCCCTGCGGCGCCAGCTTCGCTCTCCATTTCAATGATACTCGGAACCGTCCCCCATAAATTCTTGCGATCAACCGCAGTCCACGTCTCAGCGGACTCTCCCATCGGAGATGAAGGCGTGATGGGGTAAATGGCGGCTACTTCGGAACAACGGTAAGCCACGGAGGCCACGGCCTCATTGGCATCAATAGTGCTGTATGTCGTACTCATGGTATGAGATGTTGACGGGATGTTGACGCTACGCGACGACCGGATCCAGCTCCGTCGCCTCGTACTGTTCGTAACAGCCCCAACTTTACACCCGACCGGACATAAAAGCAATCCCAAAGGCGTTTCTCCGACCAAAAAATAAGCCAATGCTTGCAGAAAGTGGAGGGGCGTGGTAGGATGGACACATGACGTTGCGCCGTTTTCTTACAGCGCTTGCAGTGTGTCTGTTGGTGGAAGGCTGCTACCCGCCGCCGGTAACTTACCCGACCACCAAGCTGGTAACACATCGGCGCATGGAACTGCGTGACAATTTGTTGCGACTTCTTCCAGAGGAACAGCGAGACGTTCGGGTCGCTCGGGAAGAGGCGGCCTGGCTGGCCGACACCGCTTACAAGGCTGCGGCGGGAATATCGCGCGTTAATGCATCGCATTTTCCGGGATGGGCGGGAAATTGGCTGGTCAACATGCGCTGGCAGGATCGTGGACTCTGCTGGCATTACCAGCACGATATGTTTCGAGAATTACGCCGCCGTACACTCAAGTACTTTCGCATCGGATGCTGTGTACGTGACCAGGGTGCCCGCACGGAGCATAACTGCGTGTACATAGCGGCGGTCCGTGACCCTTGGCCGAAAGCATGGGTTCTCGACGCATGGATGTGGAACGGACGTCTGAAGGTGGACTACGGTCCGAACTTGGACCAAGATGATTGGAATGATTTACAGGAAGTAACCGACCAGCTTGTGCGTATCTATCCGGAGGAGCACTGTTGGCCTGTCGAACACTGGTTCTATGTACGCAAACCGAATGGGAAATACACCCTTTTCAATGCTCCGGAAAACATCACGGCTCCCCAAACTTTGCGTATGTACGACAACATCAACCTCGGTCGAAAGAGTCACCCCGGCAAGCTGACAAACTATTGAGAAACAGTTGAAACCGGAGGAATCAGCGACTCCTTTTGTTCCTCTCCAGCATCAAGCGGAATCCGACGGTAGGATTGCGGTCGTCTGCCGGTCGCGGCGTGCGGATGCCGGAAGAGAGTTGGGACGGACGAAAGGAGGTGTAATCCCCACCGCGAGTGACAGCGTAACGCCTGTATGCGAAACCGACGGGACCACCATATTCATCGCTCACCCATTCCTGCACATTGCCGGTCATGTCGTAAAATCCCAGCACATTAGGGGCAAAAGAGGCGACCGGAGCAGTAAAAGGAAATTTGTCGGTATAATGCTCAATGACATACTGGGGCGGCACGAAAGGGAGGGCTGACGAATCCGCAAAATTGCCCGTCCCGGGAGGAGGAGGCCATTGCAATCCCCATGCAAACTCGCGCCTCGACGAACCGTACTGCTCACCGGCACGTTCGTAGGGTGTGGTACCATGCTCATTTTTGAGCCCCATCATCGCACTCCATTCTTCATCCGTGGGCAGTCTGTACTCATCCGTAGGTTCAATGAGACCGTTTTCACGTTCCTGCAAAGTGAGCCAGTGCGCAAAGTTCTCCGCATCAGCACGAGAAACGCCAATGGCAGGGTGATCAGCCCCCTGCACAAAATCGGTGAGCGGAGGAATCTTTGCCCCGGTCGTTGCCACGAACACCCGATAGTCAGAAACACGCACCTCTGTAACACCCGCCATCAGCGTCGGGGAGATGGGGCGAAAGCGCAGGCCAAGACTGTTCACCCATTCCGTGCCAAAAGCAACAGAATTATTGAGTTTCAGGGATATGTCGATAACGAGATCCTTAGGAGACAAACCGCTGAAGCGTTCTGTGGCGAAGCCGGGCATTTTGATTTCCAAAAAATACGGGGCAAGCGGAATGCGTATGCCCTGCAGCGGGGTAACGCCAAGGGGACGCCCATTAAGCCATACGGTGGCGCCGGGAGGAGTGGTGTTAAGCGAGACAGGCGTTTTTTGTACCGGACGCGCCACAATGCGAAAAGCGCAAGTGTCCGGTGAGGTTGCCGTACCCGGTTCCGGTATAGCTGTCAGAGTGTGGTCGCTCCCCAGCGAACCCTGTTCCTCACACATGCGGGCGAGCCAAAGGGTGTAGGCATTGATCCCTTCGCGCGTAGTGCGCACGTAGGCATCATGAGGCGATTTTTCATAGCGGATCGGTCCGGATGAGGAATCCCTGCTCATGAAAGTTTCAAACTGGGTAATGCTGACCGGCTCCAAAGCTCGGTGTTCCGCGCCGGATGAACGGTAAATGCTACCCTGAGCGTCCTGCCAATCTGCATTTTTTCGTGGCACGCGGAAAGGCTTCAAATCGCCACCCAGAGCCAGCACGCCACGCGCAGGGGCTGTTCCACTTACTGGCAGATCGGCATAGCCCTCCTTGCGCAGCACAAAAGAAAACTTTTCTCCCACTTTGACATTCACCGGACCATAGGGGGTCTCATCAACATAGGATCCATCCTCCGTGTAAATAGAAGCGCCGGCAGGCACGGTCGTAATGAAAAGCTGAGTGTTTGCGTTGCGAGCATACCGAGTATCGCCACGCAGCACAGAGGGTATCTCGCGTAACTTAGCCCAGAACTCCCGAGGCATGATCGCGTAAATAGCGGCCATTGCCAAAGCCAAAAAGACGACACATGCACCGAGGACGCCGACGTAGCGTCGCCGACGCGTCAAAACAGCTTGGTGCCGAGGAGCGTATTGGCGCAACTCGTCCAGACGATCAGCAAGGGCCTGAGCGGAAATGATGCCATTTCTGTCAACTTTCGGTTCAGCGGCGGCACAAATAATTTCGTTGAAAGCAACCCAGCGACGGTGGGAAGCTCCCTCCGGGACATTAGGCGGCAACTCGGGAAAATCCATGCAGCTTTTGCCGGTGCTCATCTCGTAGAGCACTTTGGCCAGCGCGTAAACATCCGCACGAGGCGTACCCGGACCGTCAGGGGGGATGTAACCCTCCGTTCCGGCAAAGTTCCGATTGGAGTTGGGGGCGACGGAACCGGCATCCGCCAGCTTTGCTCGCCCATGAACGAAGACGATGTTGGACGGTTTGATGTCGCAGTGGGACAACTCTTCGCCGTGCAAACCGTCCAGCGCGTGAGCCAGCTGGCTACCGACCTCCAACACGTAGTCCAAAGGCATGGGGAGGTGTCCATACAGGTCCATATCGCTCTGAAGAGTGCGCGGAACGTAGCCCTCCGGGTCGATGTGAATGCTGGTGTAAGCGTCATCCGCCAACTCCATTACGTAGTAATAGCAGGGGTGTTCTCCGGCATTCTTTCCTACATGCAGGATGTGCACCACGCCCGGGATGCCGCGCGATACCGGTTCATAATGAAGAATGCCTTCGAACTCGCGCACATACATCTTCTCATCGTCGTAGTCCTCACGCCACACCACCTTGACAGCTCGATACGCGCCGGTCACTGAGCGCGCCAGCCACACCTCGCCATAGGAACCCGTTCCGATGAGACGAAGGATCTCGTAATCCGGCACTGCAGGGCGCAAATTGTCAGAGCGCCAAGAGCGACGCATGCTGCCTGTGCGACTGCCGCTGGTTGCAGAGTCCGTCATAACTCGTGAGCATTATACTAGCTTACCGCTGTGCGGCAAAGAAAAAAACTATGACGACACAAAAAACAAAAACCGGACCGCCCATAGCAGGAAGTCCGGTTGGTTTCAATGCGAGCCGAAGAGGTGTCATTGCTCGGACGGAGCCGGGGGAGTTTCGGGCCCCGATTCCGGAGTAACATCACACGGAGGGTTGGGACCGTGAGGATGCGGACCATGTCCCCTTCCGGGACAGCAACAAGGAGGCGGCATGACCGGACCGTGACCTCCGTGACGCATGTGTCGGCGTCCTTGACAGTTTTTTTCAAAATCAGCCTTGATGGCGGCCTTCTCCTGATCGTCAAGCTGACCGTCCTTGTTTGCATCATACTTTTCCAAGAGCTTCTTTTGGAACTCGGCCTTGCGGGCTTCACGCGCCTCGCGGATAGCCTGTTTTTCCTGCTCGTCGATTTGACCGTCCTTATTCGTGTCAAACCTCTCCATGAAGGCCGGAGGCGGACCGGGGTTCTTCCCGCCGCAGCAACAAGGAGGCGGCATGGCCGGACCGTGACCTCCGTGACGCATGTGTCGGCGCCCTTGGCAGTTCTTCTCAAAATCAGCCTTGATGGCGGCCTTCTCCTGATCGTCAAGCTGACCGTCCTTGTTTGCATCATACTTTTCCAAGAGCTTCTTTTGGAACTCGGCCTTGCGGGCTTCACGCGCCTCGCGGATAGCCTGTTTTTCCTGCTCGTCGATTTGACCGTCCTTATTCGTGTCAAACCTCTCCATGAAGGCCGGAGGCGGACCGGGGTTCTTCCCGCCGCAGCAACAAGGAGGCGGCATGGCCGGACCGTGACCTCCGTGACGCATGTGTCGGCGCCCTTGGCAGTTCTTCTCAAAATCAGCCTTGATGGCGGCCTTCTCCTGATCGTCAAGCTGACCGTCCTTGTTTGCATCATACTTTTCCAAGAGCTTCTTTTGGAACTCGGCCTTGCGGGCCTCATGCGCTTGGCGGATAGCTTGTTTTTCCTGCTCATCGATTCGACCATCCTTATTCGTGTCGAACTTCTCCATGAAAGCAGCACGGTGTGGATCCCCATGAGAAGCAGCGACCCCGCCCGATGGCAGAGCAGCCTCCTGGGGAGGGAGCGGCTCCTGCTGGGCCAGCAAAGGCAGGGAGACAACCGTGGCGAATAGTAGGTGTTTCATCATTGTCGGGTGTACGTGTGGGTGATAATTGGGTACGGCCAAAAGCCCTTCCCTGAATAGGGGGACGCAACTTACGGTTCCTTTTCTACATGGAAAAGAAATTTTTTATGTGTGACGTTGCAAAAAAGAAGTGTACAAGACAAAGTAGAGGCTTGCAGGAGAGAGGAAGAAAGAGTACAATGTTTCCCGGCGCAGGTGTGCCCACAGGGCGCCGCCGCCGTTAATACACGGAAACAATCAGCTATGAAAGAACTTAAAGGCGCATGTATCATCGGACAATCGGGAGGACCCACAGCAGTCATTAATGCCAGCGTGCTGGGAGCAGTGCAAACAGCTTTGAAATCTCCGCAGATTACCAGGGTGCTGGGAGCGGCAAACGGAATTACCGGTGTACTGAACGGCAAACTGTACGATTTGGGAATGGAAGACCCGGCGGAGTTGGAGTTGCTCAAATTCACGCCCTCCTCCGCGCTGGGAACATGCCGCTACAAAATGAAAGACCCGGAAAAAGACCCGAGCGATTACGAGAAGATACTGGATACATTTAAGAAGTTTGACGTGCGTTACTTCTTCTACAACGGGGGCAACGACTCCATGGACACCTGCAACAAGATTTCCAAGTTTATGCAGAAGAGCGGTCATGAGTGTCGGGTGATGGGCATCCCAAAGACGATAGACAATGACCTGTACGGTACGGATCACTGTCCGGGGTACGCCTCAGCAGCCAAGTACATTGCCACTTCCTGCATGGAGGTGAAACATGACGCCTGCTGTTACGACACTGGGATGGTGACCATCATCGAGGTGATGGGGCGCCACGCCGGCTGGCTCACTGCTGCGGCGGCATTAGCGGGTTATGCCGGGGCCGGACCGGATCTCATCTACCTGCCCGAAGTTGACTTTGACATGAACAACTTTTTGGACGACGTGGAGCGTATTTACAAGGCAACCGGAAAATGCCTGGTCGTGGTGAGCGAAGGAATTCACGATAAAGACGGAAAGTTTATCTCCGAAGCCAAAACCAACGGCAATGATGGATTCGGACACGCGCAGTTGGGAGGCTTAGCCAACAAACTGGCGGAGATCGTGCGCACGAGAGTGGACGCTAAGGTACGCGCCATTGAACCCTCGTTGCTGCAGCGATGCGCCACGCACCTGGCCTCGACAACGGATGCAATGGAGGCCTATTTGGCCGGTAAGACTGCGGTAACTGCGGCAGTAAACGGCGACACGGATAAAATGGTGGCTTTTGAGCGCAATGATTTGTACGGACAGTACGTGTGCAACACCAAACTGCTGCCGTTGGAGAGCGTTGCCAACTTTGAGCGCAAGGTGCCGCGTGAGTGGATCAACGCTGCCGGCAATGGAATTGAGATGGCCTTCATCGATTACGCGCTTCCGCTCATCCAGGGCGAAACGGGCATGAAGACCGTGCAGGCTCTGCCGAGATTTGCGCGCTTGCGCAAGGTGCTTGCAAAGCCGTCCGTCTGAGGCGTCTCTCATTTCAATCGGAGGGGCGGGGAATCGGTTGAGGATATCCCCGCCCCGCTCAGTTTTCATCAGTCAAGATCAAGAATACGATGTCCGGCTTGCTCACGTTTTTGGGATGCGCTCTGCTCCTTGTCCTGGGATATGTGCTGTATGGACGCCTTGCGGAGCGCATTTACGGCGTGCGTCAGGATATGGCGATGCCTTGCAAGACCCATGAGGATGGGGTGGATTACGTGAGGATGCCGAGTTTTCGTGTTTTTCTTGTTCAACTACTCAACATAGCGGGACTTGGTCCGGTGTTCGGAGCGCTGGCTGGGTGTCTGTACGGGCCGGTAGCGTTGGTGTGGATTGTGATTGGATGCGTTTTTGCAGGGGCTGTTCATGACTTCATGGCGGCGGTGATGAGCGCAGAGCATGGCGGGGCAAGCATGCCGTACTTGGTGGGACGGTATTTGGGTAGCTCATGCCGCCAAGCGTTGCGCATCGTCTGTGTGGGACTTCTGCTCATGGTAGGCGTAGTGTTCACCATGGGACCTGCCGGCATGCTGCATACGTTGGCGGATTCTCTTTCGGTGACATCGTGGTGTGTCATTATTTTGGTTTACTACCTACTCGCCACAATTCTGCCCATCAACACGATCATCGGGAAGATATACCCCGTTTTTGGCGCGTTTTTCCTCTTCATGGTGGCGGGATTGGCGGTGGCTCTTCCCCTGAGCGGGTACGAGGCGTTGCCGAATCTGAACTTCACTGACAACATTCACCCACAGGAGTTACCGGTGTGGCCGTTAATTTTTGTGACCATTGCGTGCGGCGCCGTCTCAGGATTTCACGCCACGCAGAGTCCGATGATGGTACGCTGTCTGGGAGAGGCCCGGATGATGAGACCGGTATTCTACGGAGCTATGATCACCGAGGGATTGGTGGCTCTTGTATGGGCGGCGGTCGGATTGACCCTGCGCGATCTCCCCACGAATTACATGCTGGCAGGCAAGGCAGTGGAGCCCCTTGTCGAGGGGGCACGCGCCCTCAACTTCGGTGAGTTAAGTCTGGCGAGTCCCGCCACGGCGGTGAACGCAGCGTGCAGCACGCTGCTCGGTCCGGTGGGAGCGTTTTTCGCAGTGTTAGGAGTGGTCGTACTGCCTATCACCAGCGGCGACACCGCGATGCGCAGTTGTCGGCTCATCTTGGCGGAAGCTTTTCATTTGCCGCAAAAGCAAGTGAGTAAGCGTTTACTGCTTGCGCTGCCTCTTTTTGCATCCGTCATTGCAATTTCTCAGTTGGACTTCGGCGTGATATGGCGCTACTTTGGCTGGGCGAATCAAGTGTTATCCTGCTTCACTCTGTGGAGCATCGCGTCCTGTTTGCACGAACGCGGGCGTCTGCACTGGGTTGCCACCTTGCCCGCCGTCTTCATGACGTCGGTGTGCTTGGCCTATCTGCTGGAATCCCCGGACTGCGGTCTGACCCTTTCGGGAACGATTGGAAATTCGATATCCATTGTGGGAGCCGTCTCATTGCTCGTATGGCTGCTCTGTTGCCGGAAAGGATCAGTCTGATTGTGCACTTCGGCAACGTCCGCACGACTCAACTGCCTGAACTCAGGAAAAAGAGAGCGAGCATAACCAAGGCCACCACAAACTTGGCCAAGGTGCCGAGAACAGCTCCGATGAGCGCGCCGACACCGGATTTGACAGAAGCGTGCAACGACTTGCGGGCGTAAGTTAACTCACAGAGAAACGCGCCGAGGAAAGGTCCAATGAGCAAACCCAGGGGGAAAAAGAAAATGCTGCCGAGGAGCATACCCAACGCACTACACCAGATGGCGGCTGAACCGCAGCCGAAGCGTTTAGCTCCAACCATCGAGAGCAGGGTATCCGTAAAAGAGCCAAGCAGAGCCAGCAAACTGAGCGCCCCCCACACCCATAATTCCGGTGAGGGTCCGCCTTTCGCGTATGTGTACGCTACGCAACCGCCCAGTAACACAACGTGCCCGGGATAAGGAAGCGCACAGCCTATAATCCCCAGCAAAAAGAGCAACACAGCCAGCGCGTAGAGAAAACTGCTGCAGGCAGAATTCCAGGAAAGGAGAGAAGCCCAATCGATAGAACAAAGGCAAGGCATGCCGTTAAGAGGAGGAATTTTGGAAAGATGCGCGCTTACGGGCCGTGGCGTCAGTGATGCGCTTGCGCAGACGAATAAAGTGCGGAGTCGCTTCCACGAGTTCATCCGGTTCAATGTATTCCATAGCGCGCTCCAAGGAGAAAATGCGTGGCGGAGTCAGCTGGATGGACTCGTTTTTTGTGGCGGATCGATGGTTGGTGAGATGCTTTTCACGCGTCGGATTTACGGGAATATCCACCGGCTTAGGCGTCTCCCCCACAATCATGCCTTCATAGACCTCGTCTCCCGGAGAAATGAAAAGAGTGCCACGTTCTTCCATAGCTTCCAGGGCATAGGGGCGCGCAATACCGTTCTCCATCGACACGAGAGTGCCGCTGCGGCGCGTAGTCACCTCGCCGACGAGGGGAGCATACTCTTTAAAGAGATGGGAGAAAATACCGTGCCCACTGGTGAGATTCACCAACTCGAATTCAAAACCAATAAGACCGCGCGTGGGGATGACAGCAGTAATGAAGGCTCGTCCTCCGCCCTTGTTCTCCATACTCTCCAACACACCGCGACGGTTGCCTAAAATGCGTACGACTCCGTTCACGCAATCATCCGGCGCTTCAATGTAAAGTGTCTCAAAAGGCTCCATTTTTTGTCCGTCAATCTCACGCGTGATGACCTGCGGCCGCGAAACGAGCACCTCGTAGCCTTCACGCCGCATTTGTTCCACCAGAATAGCCACCTGCATAATGCCTCGAGCCGAAACGCAGAAGACGCCGGCGCAGTCAGTATCTTCCACTTTGATGGAAATGTTGGTGCGTTGTTCTCGCATGAGGCGATCACGGATAACGCGGCTGGTCACATTCTTGCCATCCTTGCCGCCGAGAGGACCGTCATTGATGCTGAATTCCATCTGCACCGTGGGCGGCTCAATGTTCACAAAGGGAAGCGGAGAATCCTCCGGGTCTGCCACAAGTGTTTCTCCGATGTCGGCGTCTTCAAACCCGGACAGACCGATGATATTGCCGGCTTCTCCTACGGCGGAATCATTTGTATGCAAACCGCTGTACTCAAAGAGGCGCGTCACTTTCGCTTGCACTCGGACGCCGTCCCGGCGCAGCAAACAAAGTGTATCGCCTTTACGCACAACACCGCAAGAGATACGGCCCACAGCCACACGTCCCACGTAGTCATCCCAATCAATGTTGGAAATGAGCATTTTGAAACTGAGGTTGGGATCGGCCTGCTTGGGCGGGGGAATGCGCTCAATAATGCGGAAGAGCAAGGGAGAACAATCCACCGGAGGCTCGTTTTCCAAGCTGTTCATAAAGTAGCCGTCCTTGGCCGAGCCGTACACAAAAGGAGCATCGAATTGCTCATCTGTCGCATCCAAATCCATGAGCAGCTCAAGCACTTGGTCATGCACAGCAACAGGGTCAGCATGCGGACGATCAATTTTATTGATGACCACGATGGGCAGCAAACCCTCCTCCAGCGCCTTGCGCAGCACAAAGCGCGTCTGCGCTTGAGGTCCCTCATAAGCATCCACCACCAAGATTACCCCATCTACCATCTTCATAACGCGCTCGACTTCAGCACCGAAGTCGGCATGCCCCGGAGTGTCCACGATATTAATGGTATAGCCATTCCAATGGATAGAAGTGTTTTTTGCCTTGATCGTGATGCCTTTTTCACGCTCAAGATCCATAGAATCCAAAGCCCGGTCTTGCACCTCCTGATTTTCACGGTAGGCTCCACCGGCTTTTAAAAGCTGGTCCACCAAAGTGGTTTTTCCGTGATCCACATGGGCAATAATCGCCAAGTTCCGAAATTTGGACGCCCCCGCCTGCTGCAATTCCTCCTCCATAGACACCCTTATTCTACACCCGGTCGCCCATTCTGAAAAGAGGAAATCACACCATCCCAAGACAAATGCATCAGAAAATGCACTTCTCTCCGGAAAAGCCGGGACTGTGGATCAGCGTTTCGAGTGTGCGCGATGTACGAAAAAAGGCGACCGTACCGAAAAGAGGCAGGGTCGCCGAGAAAACACAGTCAAAAACAACTGCTTACTTGGCGCGGTAATATTGATAGTGGACGCGCTCATCAATGGCGAGAGCCTCACGGGCAACCCGAATAGTCTGCGGCTCAGCCTCAAAAGCGAAGAGCATATACTGTCCGCTTTTCTGATGATTCGATTCGTAAGCGAACTCGCGACGTCCTACATTCGTAATCTCCGTGACATTGGCCCCGGCTTCCTTAAGCTTGGCGCTCATGGCAGAAGTGAGCTCATCCAGCGTTTCAGCTCCTTTCATGTTCAGAACGATCAGTGCTTCGTACTTTCTCATAACTCAGATGGTTAAAATTCGACTTACGCGTTGCGGTGGCGTAGTTTGCACCTTTTGAGCAAACTTTGCAAGCCTAAAATGTACCAAACCTGCATTTTCCATGTGTATCCCGCGAAAAATCCTGGGAAGTAAAGCGGCAAGTCCCGTCAGAACAACTGAGGGTATGATTTAAGCGCCAAGCTGTGAGAAAGGTTGCGTATAGTCGCGCTGTCTTCCGCCTGCAACGCCTGCTGCGCCATGACTCGACATTCCTCGTAATTGAGGTGGCGAATCGCTACTCGCACCACCGGCAGCAAATGTGCTCCCACCGATATCTCCGTAGCGCCCAGCCCCACCAGCAGAGGCGTCAAACTGATGTCTCCCCCCATCTCCCCGCAAATGGCCGTGGGAATTCCCGCCTTCATCGTGAGCGCCATGAGACGCACCACGCCCGGATGCGTCACGCGGAAGATGGAGGCCACGCGATAATTCACGCGATCTACGGCTATGGTGTACTGGGTGAGGTCATTCGTTCCTATGGAAAAAAAGTCCACATAATGAGCCAGGACGTCAGCCATGATCGCCGCCCCAGGCACTTCAATCATGACGCCGACACGCATCTTTTTATCAAAGGCAATCCCCTGCTTTCGCAATTCCTCCCGGCACTCCTCGAGCAGGTTCAGTGCCGTACGAACCTCCGTAATGCCCGATACCATCGGAAACATAATTCCGGCATGACCGTGGGCGGAAGCGCGCAACACAGCGCGCATCTGCTGTTTAAATATTTCCGGACGACTGAGCGAAACGCGAATTCCGCGCCAACCAAGCGCCGGATTATCTTCCTTTTCGGTAAGCGGTTCAAAGGGCAACTTGTCTCCCCCGGCATCCAAAGTACGGAAGATGACCTCGTGCGGCGCACATGCTTCCACCAAGCGCCGATAGTGCTCGTACTGAGCGTCCTCATCTGGCATTCCTTGTCCATCACTGCCAAGCAGCAAGAACTCCGTGCGATACAGACCTACCCCTTCGGCTCCACTCTCGCGGATGGACTTGAATTCATGCGCAAATTCAACGTTTGCCGCTAAACGAATATGCCGTCCGTCCAACGTGTCCGTCGGCAAATCCCGCATTTTTACCAGCTCCCGGTACGCCTTCTCACGCTCAGCCCTCAAGGTATTATACTTTTCTCGTGTCTCGGCAGACGGATTGATGATGAGTACGCCGGCATAACCATCCAGAATAGCGGGGCTTCCCGATCGTGAATCCATGACCAGCCTAGGCACTGCTACTACGGCAGGCAATCCCAGCGAGCGCGCCAATATCGCCGTGTGCGACATGGTGGACCCCGTCTCAGTCACAAAGCCCAGCGCCTTGTTCTGATCAAGATCCGCCGTATCCCCCGGCGTCAGCTCGTAGGATGCGAGAATGAAGCTGTCCGTCGATTCCTGACTCTGCGGAGCAGCACCTGAAGTCGGTTTTAAGTTGCGCAGCACTCTTTGCAGAACATCGCGGATATCCAATACACGTGAGCGAAGATACGGATCATCCACCGCTCGCATCACCTCCATGAAGTTTTGCACTACCGCGTAGTAAACAGACTCAATGTTGCGCAGTCTCGTCGGCAGCTCTTTGTTCAGCTTGCTGAGTATGGTGCTGTCACGTAGAAAAAGCAGATGCGCATCAAAAATGGCCGCCTCCGTAGCGCCTGAAATTCGTTCCACCCGCTGCTTGAGTTCCTCAATTTCCTCCTCCGTGCGGGTCAGAGCCGCCTCAAAGCGCTCCCATTCAGTGGGGATGTCCTTTGCTTCAATAGACCACATGGGTGGCGCAGCGCAATCGCGAGCCTCCACGCGCAACGTTCCCATGGCAATACCGGGTGAAACGGGCAGCCCCGTTAGCCTCTGTTCTTTGTCCTGGGACATGGTGGGGAGGTGAAAAAGGGTTGGACAATCCCGGGGTTGACGCCGATCTGCCGTCGACGTATGGTCGAGTGTTCCGGGCACATCAGCTCTCGCCGAACTTCTCGGCAACAAGCTGTTCCAATGCCGCCAAGGCTTCCGATTCATCCGGCCCGTCCGCTGTAACCGTGACCTCTGCTCCACATCCCACAGCTAACATCATAAGTCCCATGATGCTTTTCCCATCAACTCGTTCCTCATCCTTCTCGACTGTCACATCCGACTTGAACCGACTCGCCACTCGCACAAACTGCGCGGCCGGGCGGGCGTGGATGCCAAGCTTGTTCAGTATCGTGATTTTCTTGGTGATCATGGCGGCTTTTGTGTTCGTACGCTTTGTGCCGACGCTATTATACGAATTTTTTCCTTTTTAGCGAGCTTTTTTTCTTCTCGCCTTTGTCACGTCTCAAAACACGGTCGTCGAATTGATGCAAAGAACGACTTTTGAAGGCATTTGGGAAGTTTGATGCCTCAAAACCGACAGCTTATCATACTTCGTATCTCATTCAAGATAAATAGACAGTCAGACAAGGATTGCCTCTTTCATACGAGATCCTTTATCAACATGCACGCGTGTTGAGAGGACAGTGTATGACGAGGAAGAGAGGGTGCCAACGGACAAATCGGCGAGTCTGATCAAAGCCCGAGGAATGCAATTGCAATGCCGCAGAGCATAATCGTGGCGCCGGCAACTTCGCCGCTGTGGCGTTCCAACCAGTCGAAGTGAAGAAGGGAAAGTCCCATGACGCCGGTAGCGACAGCTGCCATCATGGTAGCGATTGTACAGACGCTGAAGACGGTGGCAACGAGAGCGACGGCAGTTGAACCCAGCGCTGCTGCAGGGACCAGCAGGGGAAGCAGCGCCTCACACGGACCAAGGACAAAGATGATGAAGATGATCCATGGCGTGATGTTACCCGCGTGATTATGAATGAGCTCCTGTCCGTGAGCGTGGTGGTGGTGATGGTGCAGCCAGCTGCGTCTCACGCTGTAGATCATGTAGGCGGCTCCAAAACCGATGAGCGCCCATGCCGCCAAGCTCCCGCGATTCTCATTCAACCATTCCATATCCGACTCTGAGAGCAAATGAGAAGCATACATAAAGAGTAAAGCAATGAGCAGTGCACTCCCCACGTGCCCGATACCGCATACAAACGTCCAAGCCAAGGCTCGCAGCACACCATACCCTCGGCTTTTTGCAATCATAACAAAGGGCAGATAATGGTCCGGCCCCGCTAATGTGTGCAACACCGCGTCCGCCACGGCAAGTCCAAGAAGTACGGTAAGAGTTGTCTCGTTCATGTAGAAGTTTGCGTGAGTGAAGTGGGTAAGGAAGCATCCATGCTGCCGCTACGCAAGCCCTCTAAATCAAGGGTAACGTACGTAAAGCCAAGGCTTCGTAAAGCAGAGAAAATGGAATCGGAAAGATCCATCGCACGGGGCAGTTGCTCCTTCGGCAATTCAATGCGGGCCAAATCGCCGTGCACGCGCAAACGCAGAGCCGTGCCAGGAAAGAGGCGGCGCAGCTCGGTCTCTCCTTGCTCGACGAGACGGAGTTTCTCCTCGGTGAGATGAGCCCCGTATTCAAAGCGCGTGGCGAGGCAAGGCGAACTCGGCCTGGTTGCTGTGGACAGTCCCCACTCTCGGGCCAGAGAACGAACATCAGCTTTACTCATGCCCGCTTCGGACAGAGGGGAGACCACTCCGAGCTCGCGCAGAGCTTGCAAACCAGGTCGGTATTGTTTCAGGTCGTCCGCGTTGGTGCCGTCCATAATGCAGTGCAATTCACGTCGGTCCGCCCGCTGGCGCAGAGTGGTAAACAGGTGGCGTTTGCAGTGATAGCAACGATCGGTGGGATTGTAGCGCAAGTTGGGTAAGTCGCGCAGCGGATCGATATCTATGACCTCCGTTTCGGCGCCCATGGCTGCCGCATTATCCAACGCCTCGCACTTTTCCGCCCCCGTCAGCATGGGGCTGTTAAAAAAATACGCGACAACGCACGGCGTCAGCCCTTCCGCGCGAAGTTGCACAAGCGCGTACAGGAGCAAGGCGCTGTCCACTCCGCCGGAATAAGCCAACGCTACCCCGCCGACAGCGTGGCGAATCAGAACTTCTCGCAGACGTTGTTTCATGATGAATGACGGGAAAGAGCGGTAGCGACATCTTCGCCGATACTTCGCAGATTTCGCCCGGTCTCAAGCGCCAGACGCCGCAAGCTCTCGTATTCCGGACATGCACGGACAATATCGCCGTGGCGCGCAACCTTGACCTGCACAACGCCGTAGGGGAGCTTCAACTCACGTATTTCGCGCTGCATCACTGTGCGCTGCACTGCATGGCGGCGCAGGCCGATGGTGCTGCTGTGGCGCAGGATGACATCCTCGACAATGTTGAGCAGGGAGGCGTCCACGAGCACGCTCAGCATCGTGGCCGGACGATTTTTTTTCATCGTGCACGGGGTGTACCACACATCGCGCGCGCCGACGCGGAAAAGAGTCTCCATGAGGAAGCCGAGTTCCTCCGGTGTGGAGTCATCGATATTGGCAGATACTTCGTAAACCTGCGCCGGATCGACAACAGGTTCCAGCAATAGAGCGCGCAGCATGTTCGCTCGTCCGAAGTCGCGCTTACCGAGACCAATGCCGGTCCGAAGCACGCGGTATTGTTCAGGCAAACGATCCTGAGTGCGCAAAGCGGCAGCGATGGCAATTCCCGTGGGCGTAACCATCTCTCCGCGCGTCTCACCGGAGCGCAGAGGTATGCCGTACGCTTGCGCAATGTTGAGAACGGCCGGTGTCGGCACGGGGAGCTCGCCGTGCTGGCACATGACGCTCCCCGTCCCTTCCGTCAGAGAAGTGATCACGCATTCATCCGCTCCCAAATCATCCGCCAGAACAGCGGCCCCAACAATATCGGCCAACGAATCCCAAGCTCCTACCTCGTGGAAGTGTACCTCGCTCACGCCGCATCCGTGTGCGCGCGCCTCGGCTTCGGCCACAATCGTGAAGATGCGCAGTGCGAGAGCACGAGCGGAATCGGACATCTCAGCGTGCGCAATGATTTCCTCTACATCCCTCAGATGCCGGTGACTGTGATGATGACAATAGCCCTCTTCGTGAGGCTCCTCGTGGTGGCACAGGAGCACCTCAAAATCACAGCCAACGATGCTGAAAGAATTTTTCCTCGAGATGGAATAGGAGAAACTTCCTCGTGCTGCAAGACTCTGCAAAGCGGCGTCCAGCTTTTCGCGTGAGGCGCCCAAATCCAGCAGAGCGGCAACTGTCATATCGCCGCTGATGCCGCAGCTCCCCTCAAGATACAAGACTTTACTCATGATGATTGCGGATAAGGTTAAGAATACGGCATGCCTGCACGGCTGCGCCGAATCCGTTGTCGATATTGACCACGGAAAGCCCTTCAGCGCAGGAATTGAGCATGGAAAGCAGTGGGGACAATCCATTGAAAGAAGCTCCGTAGCCCACAGAAGTGGGTACAGCGATGACCGGAGTCTTGACCAGACCGGCAACGACACTGCCCAGCGCGCCTTCCATGCCCGCTACGGCAATGACCACGTGCGCGCGGCGGATGTCGTCCACGCAGCGTATCAACCGGTGCAGCCCGGCCACGCCAACATCATAGAAACGCTCAACGGGCGCACCGAAATACTCTGCCGTGCGCGCAGCCTCTTCTGCCACGGGAATGTCTGCTGTGCCGCCGGTGCATACCGCTACCGACCCCGGCAATTCGGCGGGGGCGGGACCGTCCAGCCTGAGCGTGCGCGATAGGGCATCATATGTCACCGACAATCCCGCCGCTTTTGCCGCATCGGCTTGTTCCGACGTACAACGCGTACCCAGCACCGCCGTTCCTTTCTCGGAGAAAACGCGCAGGATGCCGATCAACTGCTCAATCGTTTTGCCAGGGCAGTAGATGGTCTCCGGCAGGCCGGTGCGTTCCTCCCGCGACATATCCAACCGAGCGAAGCCGAGGTTTTTCATTTCGTCCGCCATCATTGTACCTTCGCTACTATAGTACAAACCGGCCGATTTGCCCAGCTTGTTTTTCACGCAGGGCGCGACAGGGAGCGATTACTCTACCTCGATGAGCTCGTATTTGCGCGATCCCAGACCCATTTGTTCCCCGTACTCCAGCTGATGTTCGCCCTCGCGCGAACTGATGCGTTCTTGCAGATCGCGCTTCTCATCCGCGGGCAACTTATCCAGCAAATCCAGGCAAGCCTGATCGATGGCGACAATGTCCGTTGAGGCGAGAATGCCGATGTCGCGGGCAGTAGGGCGCTCAGCGCGGATGCCGGCGCAGTCGCAATCCACGCTCATGTTGCGCATGACGTTAAGAAAGGTGATATGCTTGCCGAAGCGGCCTACGGTAGCCATGGCGGATTCCACCATGTGTTCCATGAGATGAGCCTTCATGGCAGGGTAAGGGTTGCCCTCCACCTTTTCCCCGTGCAACCCATGGACCATATCTTTTCCTATTTTGCCGTCCGCACAACCGATGGCGATATTCTTGATGGAGCCGCCGAAGCCGCCGTGGGCATGTCCCTTGAAGTGCGTGAGCACCACCATGGAATCGTAGTTCAGGATATTCTTGCCCATGCTCATCTCCTTAAAGTGTTTGCCGCCCTTAATCGGCAGCATCGTGGTGCCTCCCTCATCCATGATATCCACGGGACAAAACGTCCAACCATTCACCTTGAGCGTTTCGCGGTGTTGCTCCGTGGTTTGCCTCGCGCCGGGGTAAAGGGTGTTGGTTTCAACGAGGGTGCTGTTGGGGATGCTGCTCTGGAGGGCTTTCACCATGGGAATGGGCAGAATATTCGGTCCTTTGGGTTCACCGGAGTGCCATTTGATGGCTACCTTGCCGGTGATGTCCGCATTCACCTTATTGTACAACTTCAGCAACCCTTCCGGGCTCAGGTCGCGCGTGAAATACACCTTGGCGACTGGTTGTTTCTGCCGGGGTGAGGAAACTGAGGCGTTCTCATCTGCCGCGATGACGACAGAACAACACACCAGAGCGAGTACTGCGACGATATGATAGATTCTGACCATAGCAGGAAACATTGGTTTCTCTTATATTGTAAAACTTCAGGTAACTTGAACGCAAGTCAAGAATGTAAAATCATCATTTTTCACAGCTATTCCCATTCATTCAAATCCGGGTCAAATTATTCACTGTAAAGTTACAATACCATGGCATATCCGAACATGAATCCGCACAACCTTTTCACCTTACAGTCATTCAATGTTCGATGAGCCACGCGGAAAACTGCTCTGCCCACTCTCTGGAGATACCGGGCAATTCAGCGAGCTGCTCGGGGGAGATGCGACGAAGGGCAGAGATGCTGTGGAAGCGAGCGAGGAGAAGTTGCTTGCGACGGGGAGTCATTCCCGGGCACGCATCGAGTCGGCTTTCGCGCACTCGTTTGCGCATGAGAAGCTCGTTGTAATTGTGCGCAAAACGGTGCGCTTCATCACGCAACCGTTGCAGCAAACGCAACGCCCCGGAATCGCGCGGCAGTACAAGTGGCTCGTCGCGCCCGGGAAAGTGGATCTCCTCATCGCGTTTCGCCAGTCCCACCACCGGCATTTTCCCCAATCCAATTTCTGAGAGAACTCGCACTGCCATAGCAAGCTGACCCTTCCCGCCATCCACCACCACAAGATCCGGTACCGTGATGGGGGACTTTCCTTGTGCACGCAACTCCAGCAGCCACGTGTACGCATCCGTCTCAGTCGGCTTATCGTAAATTGCGCTGCTTTCGCCAAGAATTCGCGAGTAGCGGCGCTTTACCACCTCCAGCATGGAGGCAAAATCATTCTGTGTATCCACCGAACGAATACGGTAGCGACGATATGCCGCATTGTCCGGTTTGCCATGCGTGAAACGCACCATGGAGGCGACGATGTGGTTATCCGACAGGTTAGAAATATCAAAGCACTCCATGATTTCCGGCGCGGCCATGCCCAATGCTTCCGCCAGCTCTGCCAGGTCGGCCTGAGCGTTGACAGTGCCGGGCAAATCTCCGATTCCGCGAGCAAAGCGACGCGCAGGTTCAAGAGTTTTCTCCACATTCTCACGGATGTCGCGCAATTTGGCAGCTCGCTCAAAGTCCAGAGCGTCGGATGCTGCCTGCATCTCGCGAAACAATCCATCGAGGTGATCACGCACGCCGCGTCCCTCGAGCAGATCCACCGCTTCTCTGAATCGGCGGCGGTACTCTTCCCGGGAGATGCGACCAATACAAGGAGCCGAACAATGACGAATCACATCGTCGTGGCAGTGGCGGTAATCTTCCACTCCGGGAAGCTTTGGTCGGCAACTGCGCAAATGAAAGCGTCGATTGAGCCACTCCACTGTCTCTTTAAGCGCTCCGCTGTGCACGAAGGGTCCATAGTAACGCGCGCCGTCCTCTTTGCGCAGCCTCACCAGCGAAAAACGCGGCAATTCCTCCCCCCGATCGGCACGGAGAAGCATATAGCGTTTGTCGTCCCTCAGTTGCACATTGTAGTGCGGACGGTATTCCTTGATCAATTTCTGCTCCAGCAACAGGGCTTCCTGTTCATTGCGAACCTCGTAGTAATCAAAGTCCTCGATGGCAGCAATCAATGCACGTGACTTGCTGTTGTCAAGAGTCGAGCGAGACGGGGAAAAGTAGTTTGCCAAACGTCTGTGAAGATCGTTTGCTTTGCCTACGTAAATGACGCGCCCGCCCGCACCGCGCATCAAATAGACGCCGGGACAGTGAGGTGTTGCTCGCCATTTTGATTTCAGCTCAGCAGATGCCATGTATGAGAGAATTATACTAGCTCGCAGCCTGCGGGACAAGAGCAAAGGCGCAGGGTAAACACGCTCTGTGGATTGCAAAATTAAATGCAACAGGTTCTTGGCACAAAAAAAGGGTGCCAAGAAGTTCAAAGTATGCTAGAGTAATTTCTCTATAACAAACCAAGACACTATGAACCAAGACACCCAAACGCATTGTAATTCCGTTGCCCGAAAAGGCAAGCACATTACTTTCTC
>CANRET010000028.1 GCA_947629715.1 uncultured Akkermansia sp. | reverse complement strand
TACAAAATGAAACAACGTAACTCGTCCATTCTACCTTGAGGAAAGCTATTTGCAAGCATAAACCGCCGGGCAATCGCATTTGCAAAATGCCGTCTCCCGTTGGCGTTGTTTATCACCGGCTCCTCCCCGGCGCCGTCGCAAAACTGCCGATGTCTTGACTCACGTGGTAAAATGGGGGGCGCCATGCAGAACAAATACGAATTTTTGGAAGATACGAGGGAGGTGCAGTGGAGCAAGCTGACGGCTGAAAAAGCGCGCAGGCAGATACGCAGCGCCATGGAACAGGCGAAAGCGAGTGTGGATGAGATATGCCGCGTACAGGAATCCACATGGGAGAATACCTACGCCGCACTGGAAGAAAGCGATGCAGCGTTGAATCGTGGCTGGCTGCGACTCATCCATCTGCAGAGCGTGATGGACAGTCCGGAACTGAGGGAAGTGATAGCGGAACTGACCCCGGAGGTGACGGCTTACGGCATGAGCGTTTTACTCAACGACGCTCTCTACTCCAAACTCAAAGAGGCCGCTGCGCAACCGTGGGTTTGCAAACTCTCCGCCGTGCAGCGGCGCTTCATTTCCGAAACCCTGACCTCTTTCCGCGAAAACGGCGCTGAGTTGAACGCCGCAGACAAGAAAAGAGCGAGCGAACTCACCACCGAGCTGGCACGCCTCAGCCGCGAATTCGGAGAACGCGTGTTGGATTCCACCAACGCCTGGGATTACGTAACCACCGACCCGGCTGAGGTGGCAGGGCTGCCGGAATCGGCTCTGCAAGCCGCGCAGCAGGATGCCCGCGCCAAAGGTCACGGCTCCGAACAATCCCCCGCTTGGCGATTCACTTTGCAATTCACCTCGGTGCAACCGGTCCTGACCTATGCCGAACACGAGGGACTGCGCCGGCGCATTTGGGAGGGACTGCAAACTCGGGGGACCGGACAATTCGACACCGAGCCGCTCATTCACGATATTCTGCGTTTACGTGAGCAGAAAGCCAGGCTGCTGGGTTTTGCCACTTTTTCCGACTACGCTACTGCGCGCCGCATGGCGGGAAGCGGCGACGCCGCGCTCTCCTTCATCGACCGTCTGCATGATGAAGTGAAGCCCGCTTATCTCGAGGAAATGGAAACGTTGCGCCGCTACGCAGAGCAGAAGACGGGGCGCAGCATCCCTGCCCTCAATCCGTGGGATGTAAGCTACTGGAAAGAAAAGCGCCGCCGCGAACTTTTCGACTTCGATGCCGAACTGCTGCGTCCTTATTTCCCCATGCAACGCGTGCTTCGCGGCATGTTTTCCATTTACGAGGAACTGTATGGCATCCGCATCTCCGAGCGTCCCGCCTGCTGTCCACAACCGGGCGAATCCGTCCCGAACGACAAAGTGGAGGTGTGGCACCCGGAGACGCTCTACTTTGAGATTCGCGATGCTGAGAGCGAGGAATTGCTCTGCGTGTTCTATGCAGATTGGCATCCGCGCGAGACCAAGCGGGCCGGAGCCTGGATGGAGTGCCTGAGCTGCGGTTGCCCGCCCGTGGACGACAAACCGCGCGTGCCGCATGTAGCACTCATGTGCGGCAACCTCAGCCGCCCCGTGGGTGACAAGCCGGCGCTGCTCAGCCATGATGAAGTGGAAACCATTTTCCACGAGTTCGGGCATCTGTTGCACCAGGCGCTCAGCGATGTGCCCGTGCGCGCTCTGGCAGGTTGCAACGTGGCGTGGGATTTCGTAGAGCTGCCCAGCCAAATCAACGAAAATTGGACCTGGGAACGGGAGGCTCTCCGACGCATCTCCTCGCATGTCGAAACGGGGGAACCCCTGCCCGACGACATCATCCAAAAAATGCTGGCTGCTCGCAATTACGGGGCGGCCTCTGCTTTCATGCGCCAGCTCAGCTTTGCCAAGCTCGACCTGGAGCTGCACACGCACACCGATCGCTACATCAACCGTCCTATCGAAGAAGTGGACTGCGAGATATTGGAGGACTATCGCGTGCCTCTCTCGCAAAGAGGCAACACCATGCTGCGTGCCTTTTCCCATATCTTCGATGGAGGCTACGAAGCCGGCTACTACTCCTACAAATGGGCTGAGACGCTGGAAGCGGACGCTTTTTCACGCTTCGCGGAGGAAGGCATTTTCAATCCTGAGACCGGGCGCGACTTTCGCCGCTGCATTCTCTCGCAGGGCAACGCACGCCCCGCCGCCGAGCTCTTCCGCAGCTTCATGCATCGTGATCCGGATTCCTCTGCCCTGCTGCGCCGCTGCGGCATCAAGTAAATCAGCTACCGCCGCCTTCGTAAAAACTCGCCCGACCTGGGACAACCAAGCCGGGCGAAAGAAATGTATGCGTTGTGCGTTTACACAAGACCCTGGTCAATCATGGCGTCGGCCACCTTCACGAAACCGGCAATATTAGCGCCGACCACGTAGTTGGTGAAATCCGCCGTGCAGTCCTTGCTGTACTCGCGAGCGTGCTTGTAAGCGTTTTCGTGGATGCTCCTCATAATATCGAAGAGTTTGGCATCCACCTGTTCGCTGGTCCAGTCAAGACGCTGACTGTTCTGCGCCATTTCCAGACCTGAAACAGCCACGCCACCCGCGTTGGCCGCTTTGGCCGGGCCGTAGAGAATCCTGGAATTGAGGTACACATTGATACCGTCCAGATCAGTCGGCATGTTGGCGCCCTCGGCCACGAGCTTGCAACCGTTCTTCACGAGAGTTTCCGCGTCCGCTCCGTTGATCTCATTCTGAGTGGCGCAGGGGAACGCACAATCGCAGGGGACGTTCCACGGACGCTGACCCTCCATGTACCTGGAACCGGTGAACTTGTCGGCGTACTCCCTCATGCGTCCTCGCCGCACATTCTTGAGCTCCATCACCCAAGCGAGCTTCTCAGCATCGATGCCCGCCGGGTCGTAAATCGTGCCATTGGAGTCAGACATGGTAACCACTTTGGCTCCCAGCTGATTGAGCTTCTCCACGAGGTATTGGGCCACATTGCCGGAGCCGGATACCGTGCACACCTTGCCGGACACATCGTCGCCGCGCGTAGCAAGCATATTCTGAGCGAAGTACACGCAGCCGTAACCGGTAGCCTCCGGACGAATGAGCGAGCCGCCCCAGTTGAGAGCCTTGCCGGTGAGCACACCGGTGAACTCGTTGCGCAGTCTCTTGTACTGCCCGAACAGGTAGCCGATCTCACGCCCTCCAACGCCGATATCGCCGGCAGGCACATCCGTGTCCGCCCCGATGTGACGCTGCAGCTCAGTCATGAAACTTTGGCAGAAGCGCATCACCTCTGCATCGCTCTTGCCCTTGGGATCGAAGTCTGACCCGCCCTTGCCGCCACCCATGGCAAGCGTGGTGAGCGAGTTCTTGAACACTTGTTCAAACCCGAGAAACTTCAGGATGCCGAGGTTCACGGAGGGGTGAAAGCGCAACCCTCCCTTGTACGGTCCGATGGCGCTGTTGAACTCCACACGGAATCCGCGGTTAATGTGAATATGCCCCTCATCATCCGTCCACGGCACGCGGAAAATGATCGTACGTTCGGGTTCCGTAATTCTCTCCAAAATGCAGTTCTTCTCGTACTTTTTCTCAGCAGAGAGCGCCGGTTCAATTGTGGAGATGACTTCCTGCACGGCCTGCAAAAACTCAGGCTCGTGCGCATTCTTGCTGCGCACTGCTTCCAGCACGCGTATGGTGTATTCTGTCATAGTGGTAAAGCCGGCCTGGTGTTCCCGCCGGTGGCAGCCAGACGGAGGCATTATACTCTTCCAGCCTCACATGAAAAGTCTTTTTTGCGTCGCTTGCCTCAAAAATCAAGTCACCGAAGGGTCGCCAAAAACGGGAAAAGAGAATTTCCTGAAAGCTTGATGCCTCAGAAATAAAGGACTTATATCAAACACATACCACTTAAAATGAGCAAACAAGCAAGAATAGAGTTACTTTCTGCGAGGAGAGTAAAATACGCCTCGCTGACCTCTCGATACAAGAAAGCAAGCGTCACAGATGACATCATGCCATCCGCCGGGTGCAAGAACCGCAAGATTGTCATTCGTCTGTTGAGCAGCGACGTGGAAGGATGCGCCGTTCCTTCCGACATGATGGCGCTTTAGCGACAACGGCAACGACAGCGATTTTTCTTTTCAAAGTCGTGCCGGGTGTTATAATGGGACCGGATATGCTGGAGAACAAACGCCGCACAAAAGAGCGCCGGGTGAGAGAGAGAGAGAATCCCTGGGGCAGTCTGATGCGCTCGCAACATGAGGCGGAACCTCTGCACGGCGGCTTTATTGGCGAAGAGGAAGAAGGGGATTCATGTGATGTACGAACGTCATCGTTGGGGAATTTCTGGGGAAGGCTCAACGTGTGGTCCATTGCAGCCACGCTCCTCTTCCTCCTTTTCACGGGCGGCATGGCTTACTTAGTCGTGCAAATGTGGATACCGCAGAGTCTGCACGACGTCGTCGGCTATGATGACCGAGGCAACCCGAGAGATCTGACACTGGCGCTGCGCAACGCCGGCGGAGCTGAAGTCAGCTTCACGGAAGGCGAAATGAACCGCTACCTGAACGACACCTGCCGCATGCGACAAGGCGGAATTTTTTCGCTCATCGCCCACGAACACGGTTTGGCCGTGCGCATTCATGACGGGTATGCAGAGCTCATCATCGACCGCGTACTGAGTACTCGTCTTCATCAAACCACTGCCGTTCACCTGAGTTTCTCTCGCGAGCAAGTGCAAGGCATCCCGCATTTGAAAGTTGATTTTCGCGGCGGTCCTCCCCTGCTCAACTCTCTTCCCCGAGGCGGACGTATCGGGCACGTGGGCGTGCCTCAGCGCTACATGGAGATGCTGCGCCCTGCACTACGGACACTCATGGAAAGCTACCGAGAGTTTGTCTCTCTGGTGCAGCAGCATGGCTACTACCCTGAGTTTACACAAGGCCGCAATGGCATGGAAGGTCGCGTGCGATTCATTCCCCTCCAATCTTCTGAGCTGAACTGATTATGCAAACACAATCGGACCAGACCCTCTCTGCCGGACTGTTCAACTACGTCGCACTCCTCCTGTACAAGACAATTTGTCTGCTCATGAGGCTGGTGGACGTGCGAATCGTTGCCGTCCTGGGTCGGGCAGCGGGCTACCTGGTCTGGGCATGCGCCGGACGCCGCCGACTGATTGTAGCGCGTAACCTGCGCATTGTCGCAGACCCCATGCTGCGTTCCGACAAGCTGGCTCCCATGATTCGCCGAAATATCGTGCGAACCGTCATGAATCTGGCTTGCTCCATCAAAACGGGCGTTATGACCCCGAAAGAGATGCAGCGCTTCATCCGCATCGAGGGGGGGGAGCTCTTTGAGAAATGCGGATCAAACGGACATACCGTGGTCTCCTGCATCCCCCATGCCGGCAACTGGGAAGCCCTGGCCCGCATCCGTCCTGTCTTCCACCGTGTTCCGCGCTTTGCCTCGATGTACCGTCGGCTTTCCAACCCGCTGCTTGAGGAGTTCATCTACAAATCCCGCACGCGGTACGGCTGCGAAATGTACAGCAAGGAAGACGGTCTGCGAGAAGTTCTCAAGCTGGCTCGCAGCGGAGGCTTGCTCGGCGTGCTGAGCGACCAGTTCACGACAGAGGGTCTCTATTTGCCCTATTTCGGGAAAGTGACCGGCGTAACGCCCCTGCCGGCCATCATCTACAAGCGCTGTAAAGGCAAGGGACATCTGTTCTCCGTGTTCACGCGCAACACGGCCCTCGGTTGCTGGGATACCGTACTCGGGCGCGAAATCCACCTGCCGGAAGGCTGCGAAAGTCTGGCGGCAATTACCATGCAAGTCAACTTGGCGCTTGAAAATTGTCAAAATGAGAATATCCTGGACGGCTTCTGGATGCATCATCGCTGGAAGACTACGAGACTCATCGCCCCGCAAATAGACGAGGATACGCGCGCGGAGATTCTCGAGCACGCGCGCCTGCCTTTTCGCATGGTGGTGGTCAGCCCGGACTCGTTGCAGGAAGCGCAAGAATTACTGCCTGCCGTGAGGGCGCTCGCCGCCTGCCGTCCGGATGCTCAGGTATCCGTCATCTGCAACGGAGAGCAAGCGTCTTTCTGGAGGGAACAAGACTGCGTGCGTCACGTCGTCCTCTCTGACGGCGCAGTCAGTGTGGCCGAACGACTCGATCAGGATGACATATACAAAGACGGTCCCTTTGACGTCCTCTTCATGTTCGGCGGGAATCGCGCGCTGTGGAGGCAATTGAAGAGCATATTCCCTGTGTATGTCATCGGTTGGGAAGACCATCCTCTGGCCGGACGCTTCCGCCTGCGCTACGAAAGGAGCAACAACAAGGGCAGCTTGCACACGCGTGCTGAATACGCCTCCAACATGCAAAGCCACCATGGCATGAAGCTGAGTTG
This sequence comes from uncultured Akkermansia sp., assembly GCA_947629715.1. GTDB lineage: Bacteria > Verrucomicrobiota > Verrucomicrobiia > Verrucomicrobiales > Akkermansiaceae > Akkermansia. Next base: position 20,556 of record CANRET010000028.1, on the reverse strand, counting down.
ACACGGCCTTGTTGCCGAACTTCATCCAATTGCGGCGCAAGCGTTAATTAGGCTTGAAAGCGAGTCTCTTTTCAGCTACCATGAGGCCATGTCCGCCGTCCTGCGCAACGGTACTTTTTTTCGTAAGCTGTTCTACGTGCTTTTGTGCGTGGGGATAGTCGGGCTGTGCTGGTGGTTGCCGACAAGGTCTGTGCGACAACCGGCAGCAGCGTCCCCTGCCCAGGCGCGTGTTGCGCAACTGATCGGCGGGCTGATCCCCCTCAGCCCGGAGCAACTGGTAACCGCCCCCGAGGTCGATGGATTCCAATGGCCCTGCGGCGCTCCCACCGGCGCCATGATTTACGATGCGCAGCCTTTCGGCGCCATGAATGAAAAACGCCACGGTCACCACACCGGCAAAGATCTCAACGGCATCGGCGGTCAAAACACGGACTCAGGCGAGCCTGTGTGCGCCTCCGGACGCGGTTTGGTGGTCTATAGCGGCGCACCCTCCGCCGAATGGGGCAATGTGGTGGTTCTGGCCCATCGAATTCCCGGCGAGAAAGGCGTTGTACAAACCCTCTACGCCCACCTCAACACGCGGGAAGTTCGCGTCGGGCAAGTCGTAAGCCGCGGACAACGCATCGGCTCCATCGGCACCGCCGACGGACGCTATCTTGCTCACTTGCACTTTGAGACCATCCGCTCGTTGAGCACTGAAGCAGGCATGCGTGGCTATCACCCGACCGGGACCATGAACCGTACGGATCCGGCCGAGCTCATCCGCCGTTATCCTGCGCCTCCCATGCCGGATCCTTATGCCGAAGTACGGCGCGTGCGCATCCGGGAGGCGCTGATGCAGGAAGCTGCTGCAGCGTCCCCTGACTTGCCGGACGGAGAAGACTTCATCCCTGTAACACCACAGCAATTTCTCACACCATGAAGAATCATCCCTTTCTCATACTTTTCATCATCGTTCTGCTGATTTCCGCAGGCATTACCGGCATCTATCGCGGCAGCATGGAGGAAGAGCCTCCTCTCCCACCGGCAAAGATGCCCGAGCAGCAACCCGCTCCGAAAGAGCAGCCCAAACCTGAACCGCAGCCGCCCGCACCCAAGCCAACCCCGCCTGCCGTCCCGGCTCCGCGTCCGCATTCCTTGGAGCACGCCCAAGCTCTGCAAGTGGTGCAGGCGTTGCAGCTGCCTGATGAGCAAAGAAAAGCCACTCTGGAAAAAATTGCTCATGACTCCCAACTCTCCCCCGAATCAGAAAAAACGCTCAGCGAATGGACTGCCGGGGAAGACAAGCTGAGCGTACAGGAAGTCGGCACCATGATCCCCGGTGAAGGCTCCGGCAAACTCACGCGCTACCGCATTTCCGCCGAGGGAGGGAAGGAGGACTTGCTGGTCACTGTCATCACCCCGGAACAAGGCGCGCCGCGTTTGCAAAGTGTGGAGAAAGCTCCCGCCGATAAGGTGCAACTCAAGCCGGAGAGCGATGCGCTCACCGTGGTAGAGGGCTTTGTGGAAGCGCTCAGACGCGGAGATATGGATACGGCTCGGCGTCTCATCACAGGCGACGAAGTAACGAATGCCACGCTGGCCGGTCTCTGCATGATGTTTGAGGAAGGCGACTTGAAATTGCGCGAACGCGTCCCCATGCGCAACATGTATCACAATGAAAAAAATTCCGGCTACCTCATCTATCTCTCCTCCAGGAAGAGCAAAGCGGCTGATGGCAAATTCGGCAATGCAGGCATTGAGCTCGTGCATGATGAGAAAGCCGGTTGGCGTATCAAAGCCGTAGCGCTTGATAATCTGCTCACTCATTACGAACAAGCGGCCGAGCAGGAGGGAGGCATATTCTTCCCCATCGTAAAAAACCCCCAGGGAGGCGATTCTCTGGTCCTTCATTTTGGATTTGACGATGCCACGCTCAGTCCCCGCTCCGTGAGCCAATTGCATATCGTGGCACAGATCCTGGTGCACAGCGACGGAAACTTGAATATCTCCGGCCATACCGACGACGTGGGCAATGAAGACTACAACATGAATCTTTCTCTGCGCCGGGCAGAAGCGGTGAAGCAAGCGCTGGTCGCTGATGGGGTGAAAGCCGAACGCATCTCCATACGTGGCATGGGCAAAAGCCAACCGCGCCGTTCTTACAAGGTTGGCGACTCTCGCCAGACAATCTCTGCCATCCGCAGTGAAAACCGCCGAGCGGAGATTTATCTCGACTTCTGACGCTGCGTGCATACAAGCCTGCCAAGCGCCGCTGACGGCATCGATTTTTCCGCCCAACTCAACGAGCAGCAACTCGCCGCCGTGACGACTGAGGCGCGGCACGCCCTCGTCATCGCCGGCGCCGGCAGCGGCAAAACGCGCACACTCACATACCGTGTAGCCTGGTTGCTCTCGCACGGAACGCCCGGATGGCGCATTTTGCTGCTCACCTTCACCAACAAGGCTGCGCGCGAAATGCTGGAACGCGTGCAGAATCTCGTGGGCGCTCAAGCCGGCTCCATCTGGGGCGGCACTTTCCACTCCATCGCCAACCGTATCCTGCGCACTCATGCTGAACGGCTCGGTTACCGCCCCGGCTTCACCATCATCGACACAGATGACCAAAAGGCCCTCATGCGCGCGCTCGTCAAACAGCATGTCGGCAAGCAAACCAAAAGCGACCCGTTTCCCAAGCCGGAGCTGCTGCTCTCCATCCTCAGCCTGTCCGTCAACACCGACCGCGACTGGGAGGAACTGCTGCGCGCGGATTATCCCATGCTCAAAAAACACGTGCAGACGATTTCCGCCATTTATGACGACTACACGAAGCGCAAGCGCGAGGCGAACACCATGGACTTTGATGACCTGCTGTCCAACCTGCTGAAATTGCTGCAACGGCATGAAGAAGTGCGAAGCATGCTGCAAGAACGCTTCCTGCACGTTCTGGTGGACGAGTATCAAGATACCAACGTGCTTCAGGAACATATCATCAGCTTGCTGAGCGGCGGAAAGAATACGAGCTTGGAGGCGGTAGGCGACGACGCGCAGAGCATCTACTCCTGGCGCGGCGCACGGGTGGACCATATTTTTGAGTTCGCCGAACAATATCCGGATGCCGAAGTGTATAAAATTGAGACAAATTACCGCAGTCTGCCCGCCATTCTGGAAATATCCAATGCAGCTATAGCCGGCAATGAAAGGCAATTCCGCAAGACATTGCGCGCCTCTCGTCCGGGGGATGGCAAACTGCCCTCCATTTACCCCGCGCCGGACAACAAAACCGAAGCCATCTACGTAGCTCAGCGCATTGAAGAACTCCTCGAGCGCGGTGAAAAGCCTTCCGAAATAACCGTACTCTACCGGGCGCACTTTCATAGTCTGGATATTCAAATGGAACTTACGCGCCGCCGCATCCCGTACCGCATCACCAGTGGTCTGCGCTTCTTTGAGCAAGCGCATATCAAGGATGTGGTGGCCTACTTGCGCCTGCTCTCCAATGCGAATGACGAAACCGCCTTCCGACGCATCGTCTCCTCTTTCCCGAAAGTGGGTGATGTGAGCGCCGGCAAGATGTGGGACGATTGGCAAAAGGCCCGGCAAGAAGGGATGATCGAGACCCCTGACGTCCCAAAGCGGCAGTACGCTGCCATCGCAAAGAAAGTGAACGTGCCCGCTGCCGCCCGTCCTCATTGGCAGGCTATGCTCGACACGCTCGATGCCCTGCAGCCGGAGAATCACGAACTCACTCCGGCGGAGATGGTGGCATGCGTGCTGCAAAACATTGATCCTTATCTTCGCGCACAGTACGAAAACGCCGAAGAACGCATTGAGGACATTGAACAGCTCTCCCGCTCCCTCCCCGAGGCGGAAAATTTAGACGCTTTCCTCTCTCAAGTGGCCCTGCTCAGTGAGACCGACCGCGAGCCCCTGACTCAGGAGAATGACAAGGTCACTCTGAGCACCATCCACCAGGCGAAGGGATTAGAGTGGAACCATGTGTTCATCATCTTTCTCGGAGAAGGGTTGTTCCCTCACCACCGCATCATCAACAATTGCAACCCCGCCGAAATGGAAGAGGAAACCCGCCTCTTCTACGTCGCGGTCACTCGCGCCAAAGACAGCCTGTCACTCTCCTACCCGCGCTACAACGGCCACAGCTACGAGGGCCAATTTTGTCCTCCCTCACGCTTCCTTACCTCGCTGCCGCCGGAACTTTACGAAGTCGCCGAGTATTGAAGCTCATGCGTGGTCATGCCCGCAGTGGCAGGGATCATGCCCGCAGTGGCAATCGTCGTCGTGGCTCCCGCAATCGCAGTGTGCGCCGCATTCATGCCCGGCACGCGGAGAAAGCATCTCTTTCAACTCTTCGCTCACCGCCAGTTCGACAGGGCGCTGCCCACGCGAATTATGCCGCTGCACGTCCGCTCCGGCTATCAATAACATCTCCGCAATCTTCGCGTACCCATGCCTGGCGGCCAAGTGCAACGGAGGCTCACCGTAAGCATTCGGCGCGTCGGGATCCGCTCCCAAAGCCAACAACACCGCAATGAGCTTCTCATCCGGCTCCACTTCCATCTCCTTGAACTCCGGAGCCAAATCCACCTCATCCTGCAAAAGCAGCGTTGCCGCGCGCTTGAGCATCTCCGGATCCTCTCCCCGTTCCACCTCCTCCAGAAATTGCTGTACAGCCTCGTCATAATCATCCGGGTCAAGCTCCTGCACCATGGCAAGCAAATCCTGCCGAGTCACCGTCGGACGTTCCTCACGCCCGATTTGAACTGTATTCCAGCCTTCCATCTGCATGCCCCCATGATAGCCTAAGCCGGGGGAGATTGCCAGCACTTTCTTGCAGAACTCTGCGTTCGGAACGCCTTTGCGCTGAAAAACACGAATCAAGAGGCGGGAGGTGAAAATTCCCGCGTCCAAAACTCGCCGAAATCCGCGTCAGAATTCGTCCATCATCCGTTGTGAATGGAAGCATGGCAAATCACAATCCGCCCTGCTTCCGGATCCATCGTTCCAACTTCCTCCTGCTTCTCTTCTCGTACCAGTCGTTGCATATCCGGTACTCCTTCCCGAGAATCTTCACGGGATCCACGTAGTAGCGCACGTGGAACTTGTCGCCGCCTCCCGTGCTGACGGCCGGCATCAGCGCGGCGTACGACAACCCGAACAGCGCCTGGGAGTACTCTTTGTCGCACAAGTTGTCCACGAGCCTTTCATCATGGATCTCCGCAAGTATGTCCCGAAATTTACCCTGCACGATTTCCCCGATCTTCTCCGCAGGCCTGACCTTGCTCGGCAGCAAGTCTCCTCGCTCCTCCCGCATCTTCATCCACTTTTCGATGCTTTCCAAGTTTTTCCCAAACCACTCCTTGCAGACCCTGTACCCCTTGCCGAATACCATGACGGGATCTTCATCATACCGCGCATGCAGCCTTGTACACCGAGCTTTCTCGGACACGGGAAGCAGCATGGCATACGGTATGCCAAACGTCTTCTTCGAATACTTGATGTTGCACAAATCCCGCACAAACTCCTCATCCTTCAGCCGTGGGAGCATCGCGCGGAACTTGTCCCGCAGCGTTTTGCTCACCCGCTTCTGTGTCTGCAACTCCTCCGCCATTCGCAAAATCTCCGCTCCGGACAAGGGGAGCTCCTCCTTATCCAATTTCTTTTCCCGCATCTCAGCAACCTCGCGTATGTACTCCTTATGGTGCGTCTTGCTCTTGTTAAAGACGTCCACCTTCGCCTTCTCCCATTTCGAAAGCTCCTTGAGCTTCTTCTTATAGTACGTGTAGGCGATGAACCATGCCGCGCCCATGGTCTCCAGCATTTCATCCGCCTCGCTGTTTGGATCTTTATGTTTCATGGTATTGGGTGGTGTTTTATGCTCTGTGATAACTTCTATTTCATATTGAAAACTTCTACAAGAACGACTACCTCATGTGTTTTTTTTCATGATATTTCTCTATTTCCGACTTCTCCTCCTCCAAAATTGAAAGTAATTCCCCTATTCCATTCACATGTTCTTCCTTTGCCTCGGTCCCACTACTTTCCCACGCTTTTTTATCCTCCACTAATGCGTTGATACTCTCGTTGCATTGCTCCAAAGCCTTATTCCTCTCTTCGTGAGATAAAGTGGAATAGAAGTCATCCTTTGTTTTCCTTATTTTATCTCTTATAAAGCGAGCAACTGACGCAGTTGCTTTTGTTGCATAACTCGAAAGATTATCGCTTATTATAGAAGAATTCTCATACCGAGTTCCAAGGAAACTAAGCCAAGAAATGTAGAACGGCTTCAAATTCTCCGCCTGATCTATCTTGCGAGCCAAACCCTGTTGAATCGCCTCAATATACTCCTGCTCTGCTACCTTGTACGCATTGTAATCATTATATCGAGGTTCATGAGGAGTTGGTTTAAATTTTTCTTCTTCAATAGCCTGATACAAACATCCCCCGTAAATTGGACATAACTTCCTAATAAAATTCTTATAATCCTCTTTTAAAGAAATGAAATCCATCTTTCTTCCCAATCGCGTTTCATCAGAATCTTTCTCCTCACCCCTTCTTATTCGATAAAAGAAAACAGACAATACGTGAGCCTGATCTCCTAATAACATAAGAGCATACAAATTAATGAGAACCGTCTCCCTCGTTCTAAATCGCACCAAGTCGCAGTCCTTAACATCATCAGACTCCTTCATCCCCATGTAATCGATAATGAGCCTAACAAAATCCAAACTTGAATATATATTTTCTACTTTAGGAGAAAATTTGCGTTGCATTTCTAATGAAGTTGCAAGATACCTCCAATACTCGTCCTCCTTTTCATGTGATCCTTCTAGTACATATTGTAAAAGTGCTCGAACATTTCCCTCGAAGAAAGAAGTCTCATATTTTTCATTTCGCTCTTCATAAAAACTCTGAATTTGCTGAGAGAACGCAAGCGTTTTCTTCATATTCTTTTTCATAATAATCCCAGCCTCAATTCCACTCAAAGCCGTATTGCGCTTATAAGCACCACGAAAGGCACTCATAAACAATTCCCGCTTCTCATCAGAATTATGATGATTTTCCGGATCGCAAATTATACTTAAGAAAGAGAAAAAAGCTTGCCCCTTCAATCGTTCTTTATATGCTTGGGGATGTTTCCTCACCCATTCCTGTTCTTCCTTCGACAGCTGTTGATCTTCTGTCATTGACGTTATAATAAAACTTATAGAATCTTTTAAAAATCGACTGGGAATTTCTCCTCCCTTTTTCCCATAATCTTCGGTCAATTCATACAATGCACGAGGTGATAAAATCCTCAAAGCTTCCACGACATAAATATAAAGAACCTGTGTAGAGGTCTGGTCAAAGGCCATGCTATAATTCCCGAAATCAAGCTCTTTATGAAAATCCGGAAAGTATTGGCTCTCGATACTCGTTAATTTATCAACAATTCGATCCATTTGCCGAGGATTATCAAATTGTATCTGATGACATTCAAAAAACGACTCCGTTAGTCTGCATCCTTTATGCTTTGTTTCAAATAAAAGTTTTAAATAGTTCTTAACCGCATCTTCCCCCATTTCTGGGATCTCAATCCTTAGGTCAAATAATTTAGTTAAATATCCATATGTACATTCCGGTTTAACCTTATTACGCTGCATGAGCTCACAAAGCTCATCTTCTGCCAAGGCACATATCACAATGAGATGAGGGATTTTCTTTAAACGCTCCAGTAGGGGAAGCATTGCCTGAACAATTTCAAATTTTGCCCTTTCCAAATCATCAAAAATAAGTACCACTCTGCTATCTCCAATATACTTCTCGATGGCATCTCGGTTAAAGTCCTCAAACTCAGGTTCAACAATCTCGAAAATTTGTTTCGCTACTTCATTAACACCCGCTAGGTTGAATAACATCCGCCAAAATTTGGTCTGAGTGAAAGGAGGCTTTCCAAGAATACAAGTGTGCAACGAATAAATAACTCTATTCCACGCGTCATCCAATGATGCAGCCTGCCATAATTCCACAGGAGCGCATATTTTAAACGCTCGATTATAGCCATTTTCTGTTTGCTTTCCTTTCCTCAATTTCTTGCAAAGGCGATCACATAACATATCGATCATATATGTCTTCCCCACTCCCCAGGAGCCGACAACTCCGATGGTAATGCCGTCGTTTCTAATCTTCGCAATTTCTCGAATGCGACGATGCATCCCATTGAGGAATTTATCCCTATAAAGCAAATCCGTTTTTTTATTGGAGTTCTGTTCTTGTTCCCTCTTCTTCGACATATTAGATCTCTCTTTGCCCTCCCACAACAATACTGCAATGCAACTTGTAAAAAGGAACAAAATTAGCCCGTCCATCCAATCGCAGCTACCATGAAAGTAAATATCCAAACCAAGACTAACAAGAATACAAATAGCTATCAAAATACTTCCTTTATAAGAAGCGACGAACTTATCCTGTTTTTCTTCATAATATTCATAAAAACAGATAAGTAAAAAATATATCATAGAAATTCCAAAAACAATTAACTCTAATTGTTTCTTTTCTCCTCCCACACGATGATAACAAAAGTGAAGTATCCCAATAAGCAAACAGGGGTATAACACCAAGAGTGGACGCCGAAATCTGTCGAGGGATGTTTTCATCGTTTGAGTTATCATTCGATACTACAAATAGAATGAGACGGTAAATTGGAAACGATGGAAAAAACTATAGAGCATTTCCATCACGATGTGATTGCGTTGTTTATCTTCCATAAGATGCTGGTTCATTACGTGATTGGAAAGCATATCTCTCGCCACATTGATTCACACGGATGAGGATCTCCAATGCCCTCTGTGCATTAACTCCCCTCTTGCACAGCGAAGCGAAGAGGTGATAAAACTCCCCCTTGATGTCAGTAAAAAAGACCCCGGGATCATCCGTCCCCAATGCAACAAGCGGCAACACTTCTTCACCATCGGGATCTGCTTTGAGCCACCTTAATGAATGATGCTGTCCCATCTCCCTGTACTGTCCAATCCGCAAATTACTCGTGGGGAGAGTCTCCACCACGATCGATTTTTCCACGAGCTTGCGCATCGCCAATCGCTGCAGCAGCTCCAAGATCTCATCAGAAAAATAATCTGCGGGAACCTCGATAAGCTCCTGACTGCTTTCCCATATTTCTCTTTTGCTTTGCCAATCGAGCAGCAGCCCCATCACCTCCGGGGCTTCTCGGCAAAAAGCCCGGTAAGCCTCTATTTCTTCAATCTGGTTTGGACGGAAGGTATTGGGCATATTTCGTATCTCTTCCACAGCTTGCGCAAATTCGAAATGATCGTCCGGTTTGTAGTCCTTCTTTTTCATCACGCTTACAGCCTGATGGTACATATCCATCAAAACGAGTGGATCCAAATGCCGCAAATCAAATACCCTTTTTAGGAGATGTGGAGCGTGTTGTTTCCGGAAGATGGCATAGCCATGCTGACAAATATCGGTGATCAGCCGCTGCACGACATGATCCATTTGCCTTTGTCCCTGAAGGAGGTTCCATGCATAAAGGAGATCAAGCAACCAATCGCCCCGCTTAAGAGTGATTTGTATGGGCATCGTCTCCCTCCACAACGTGGGATCCACACCCAACGCTGTGGCGTGTCCGATGCGGTCTCCGCTGCGCAATTGCAAAAAATCAACGGCTTCGCATACAGCGCGGATACCACTGACAAGATGACAAAAATCTTCTCCCACATGGTAGGTGGCATGTGGAAGATTCAAATCATAACGAGCTTTACGATAAGCCGGCGCAAATACATCGGGCGGCGTCTCCAACTCGTCTGCCGCCGCATCAATGCCGCGGACCCATCGCCTGAGTTTAGGATAGCCTTCAAATAATTCTTTGATCAGATTGAGCTGTCTCTTATACTCGTCCCGATTTTGCTTATAACGTAGTGATACCCTCTTATTTTCAAAATCCGGCTTCCATGGCTTTTTAATGAGATGAACAACGATCGCAAGTTGTATCGTCCGATGGTGAACATATTGCAGCTTATCCTCCAATTCATTTAACACCTCATCCATTGCTTCTGCATATCTCTCTTCTGCCTCTACATCCCGCCAACCGTGCAAATATTTGCCGCAACGCCAACGGTACTGCTCCTCGGGAGGTAGATCTTTTCCATTCAAATTCTCCCACACATATTCCAAATATCCCCACAGAATAAGAAGGAGCTTGCGTTGAAGCTTTATCTTATCATCAGCAGGAGATATCCGCAGCTCCACGTAATGAGCAACGCTATTCGTCCCTCCGCCATGCATGCGTTGAAAGATTCCTCTGAAATAGAACGGCTGGGAAACGACATACTTCTGCACCGAGGAGTATCGCTGAAATTGCTTGAAGCCATACGAGTTCTCCCTCTGGACGCAGAACATGTAATACTCATTCATCAACAGCAAATAGAGGAAGAAAGCCTTTTCGATATGTTTATTCGGCTCCTTCATTTGCTTTTTAAAGAGCTGCACCATCCACTTCATTTCCGCTGTTGTGTCGGGAAGATTTTCTCCTCTTGCCGTATCCGTTTTTCTCGGTTCTCCCAATCGACTTGATACGTGACTGTCATCCCACTCAATAGGCGGAAGAGAACTCAGCGATGCTAATAATCCATCCGCCCCAACCGCTTCCATCTTTTCACGTTCTCCCACTTCCTTCTTTCTCCATGGGACCTTCCTGTCCCTCGCATAATTGATCAAGAGGTATCTGAGTCTTTTAGCAATCTCCATGTGATGCTCCATGACTCGCGGAGTCAAATCCACATGTACCAGACGATACAGCATGGGCACTTCAACATTTCGGCGGTACTTATGTTCTTGCTCCATCCATTCCTCTTCCGTGTGATCCAACGCCTCAAGCCAGCAATCCTCGGCATAGGCACACATCTTGGCATGGACGTGCACATCGTTCAATCCCTGCTGAGCAATGTAACTCTCGACCCCGGCATCGTACGGATAAAGCTGCCTATACTTTCGTTCTGTCGGCGGAAGCAGCTGAGTGTAGCGCTCTTCCAGTTTCACGTACGCCCAAGCCAATATGGGCAAGGGAGACATCCGGCTGAGCATATTCTGCCACCAGCCAAACTTGTCCAGCTTGATGTGCAGTTCATGATGCCGTATCTCAATGTATTCATCAATGAGACATTCAAGTGACGCCAAAACGTAATGAGGATTGCTTTTCCCCTCCCCAGGATCAGCATATTGCCAGCCACACCTGTTTACTTTGTCTTTCTGTTGCGTGTATTTATACTCAAACTCCTTCCACCGGTTCTGAAAAACATGATCCGGTCGTGTGCTGTTCCACCGATGAAAATCCAACTGAACTAATTCCTGAAGTTTGTCGCGGTTCCCCTCGATAAGACTCGCGCTAAACGGCTCCCTCAACAGCTCCATGAGCAAGTTCTCATTGGCTAAGATATACGCCGGTATGGTAGATACTTTTGCCATGAATGAAATAAACTGAGCCTAAAGGGTTTTCTAACGATTTGTTGTTTGTCAACTTTATACTAATTCCTCCGTTCCATCAATATCCAAACCAAAATGTTTTGTTAAAGGAAAATTAGAAATACACTTAATATAATACTCAGTAGCAGTATCTTGCCTCGCTAACCTGTATGATTCAGAGGGCTTTAATATAGAGATCACCCGATGAAAAACTTCTAAATATGACTTATAAGGTCCTTTGTTCTTCTCAACTCCGGGGAATATATCTTTTTCAGCGATAGTCTTGGAAGATGCTTGGCTGACTGTTCGTATAGATCCATAGAAAAGTGACCATAATTCTCCCATAAACTGAGGACTAATATCATCTTTTTTCCACGTGTCTGCCTTATCTTCCCTAATTTTTGTGTACCATTCTACAATCTCTCCTATGAGATGGTAGAGATAAGCATTCTCAGGGGTGTAACCAGAAGATAGATTTTGCTCGCCCCTTTGATCCAACATATCCTCGTATTGAACCAATATAATCGTCTCTTGCTCTTTTTCTTGATACGTAGTACCTTGCCATTCCGGTCGTCTGCATGTCATGATAGGGAAGTACCGGGCAATTAACTGGTCTAGCATCGCTCTAGCAAGTTTTTTTCGCTTTTCCCCATCCTCAACTATACTAAATACCTTATCGCATGTTTCTACACATTCAAGTATAAAAGCTAAGAAAGCATGAATCGAAATATAATAGCTATTATCTCGTCCATCCGATTTAGTCATACTCACGATGAGAGCAATGGCTTTTTTGAAGTGCGCCTCATCTTGATTATCTTCTATTAAGTATCCCCCTAATTTTTCTATTGTTTCGCTCTTTTGGATCCGTACAACACCGGAATGAACATGATGTCCCTTATAGTCACGACACCATATCATATTAGCTCGTTTTGCCCATTGTGCGGGAGTTATAGGTTTCCCCACTTGCAAGTATTCGTTAAAACTTCTTCTTAAATCATCTTGGGTTTTGAGTATGGAATTCTCTCTTCTCTTAATGCTTAAGAATTGCTCTAAGGCTTTTCCATATAAGGCAACAGAAGCTGGTCCGTAGAGCCAATATGACAAGAACCCTCCCAAATGCATAAGATGTCTTCTGAAATTTGCTGCAAGCACTAAAATCAAGAATTTATGTTGCGAATTCCTTTCTCTTTCACATGAAAGATAATATCCATGCTCGAAATCTCCAGTCTCCTGACAAAGGCGTAAAAGCAAAGCGTAATAGACACTGCGATCGCCTGAATCGAAAGCTTTATAATTATCCGATAGCTCTGGCAACTGATCCTGCAAAGATCGATTTAAAGCCGTTCGTACAAGTAGTTCTATTTGCTTTGCTCTCTTTCCTTTTTTATCTTTGTCACTATTTGAATGATATGCATTAAGCCTTTCCCACATACCATTTTTGATCCAATAATCCAAAATTTGAATAATATTGCGGAGAGGGAAAGATATCAACGTATCAGCATATGATTTAGCTTCAAAAACATTTATACTAATGGCTATCATAAATATACGTCTTACCCATGTTCGAAGAAATTCTTCTTTTCCTTTATATTTAATCTTTAATTTCAATGCGTTATATTTATTCGATAATGCGTAAAGATTGCTTAACTCAAATTGCTGCTTCACAGGAAAAAGTTTAGCAAAATACTGTGCAGCATGCGACACTGTGGAATTCATACGGACTTCCCGTCCATGCCTATCAGCCCTATGATATTCAATGTCATATTCCTTGAAAAACTTCTCACGGACATGTTCAAGATTATTCTCTCGATCACCCGCCATGAGAACAATGAGATAATCATTAGACAAATACAGACGTAAATCCTCAAGTACATTGTAGCATTGTTTAGTTCGAATATCGACGTCGTCAATCACAAGAACGAAAGCGTCAGCTTGCTCCAACTCGCACAACAACTTCATGCTCTCTCTGAAATTCTCTCGGATATTGTTATTCATCTCCGGATCCTCACTGCTCAGAGCAGAGGCTCTGTACTCACTCATGTTACTCAAAGCTTCTTTCTTCTGTGAAAAACGGACAATGTCTTTATCAAGCTTATCTAATTTTTCTTCACAAAAACGATAGCGGTGTGAGTTATATTCCTTTTGTCGGTCGGGTTCTTGTGCCAATTCTCGCATTCTTGTTTTGACTGCGGCTGTCACCGTTATGAAAAGGTCGTTCGGGACACCAAAAGATTGGGAGGGATCATACCAAAGCAAGAATTTGATCTTGACGTCATTATAATCGCTATATTTCACTCTTTCTTCAAGTTGCTCCAAAAAAGTCGTCTTGCCACTTCCACGTTCCCCTGAAATGTAATAATTAAGTGGGAAATTATCCTCTCTCTTAGATCCCTCAATAAATGAATCCAGCTTCCTCTTCGCTCGCTTTGCTTTTTCTCTCGATACGCTTTCATGGATCTGCTCCGACAATCTGTTAAGAAGCTGTTTGTGTATGACCCCAAATACAGTATCCTTAGTGACGATGCTGGAAGTTAGATCTTCACAGTCCAAAATGACTACGTTTTCTTGGTTTGCGGTACTCATAGTTTCGTCGGTTAGATTGCTTGGTTTTTGAATAGATTTTAGTGTCTCACGATATTTAAAAGATGAATTATAACTCACGCTTCATATTTTTTGAGCAATTCCAGGATTTCCTCTGGCGAGTTAGCATAGCCGGGAATGTTATGAAATCCGAAGCCGTAGTTGACACCGAGGAATTGGACGCCTGCGGCCTGGGCGGCTTGTTTGTCGCCTTCGGTGTCGCCTATCATCACCACCGAGAAGGGATCAGAAATTTCCAGCTCTTCCAAACATTCCTTGATGAGATCTGCCTTTGTCAGCTTGTTTTCGTTGTCTGCACCGATGATAGGATCGCAGTAGTCAGCTATTCCGAAGTGCTTGCAAATCTCTGTGGCATAATCTTGGCGTTTATTCGTAGCTATCGCCTGCTGAATGCCTGCCTTATCCAGGCTTGAGAGAACCTCCTCCACGCCGGGATACAGAAATGCCTTAAAGAGGTCATGCGATTTATAACGTTCGCGGAAAATATCTGCGGCGTGTTGTGCCTCGCCCTCATTCAGACCGAAGTGAGTCGTGAAAATCGTCTGCGGCGTGGGGCCGATGTACGACCTCAGCTCCTCATCCGTTTTGGCAGGCAAGTGGCATTGTTCGATAGCGTAGCGATATGCCGCTGTTAAACCCTCTTGCGTGTTCAGCAGCGTGCCGTCAACATCCCAAATAACTGCTTTAATTTTCATAGCGCGACGCAGTTACAAATTGAATGCGGATGGGAAACTTATGCAGCATCTCTGCCATGATGTCATTACGGCGATCCGTCTCTTCTCCCAGTCGCGCATTGTTGATCATCTCCGGAGCATAATAATTGTCATTATCCGATGCAAAACCATCCAGTCCCGCGAAGCTCACCGAATTAACGCCGATCTTCATCAACACCTTCAGGAGCATCAACGCCACATTGTCTGCCATATCCGAGTTGTTCAGATAGGACCCATAATTCAACTTAGGCGCGTCGTTTGTCCGGATATTGGAAGTCACAATGACATTGCTCAGGTCGCTTTGCTCGGAAAAGCGACGAGCATTACTGATAAATACCTTATCCACACGGATATTTGCCGGGCGGAAGTTGATGCTGATGATATACGGCTGTTCTTTGGCAATATAGTCTGTAATTTTCTGCGCTTCCTTGACAATGCTCTTGCCAGGCGCCAAGATTAGAATAACTTTGTCTTGTACAGCACAACGCAGCTCATCCAGCAAAGCATCGTCATTGACTTCATTTTTCTGGTACTTCAGGTACAGATCTTGGATCAGTTTCTCATCATAATTGGAGCGTTTGTCGTCGGGAATCATCGCGAGGATTTCACTGATGCTTTCCACCGAGAGCGATGCCTTATCCATCAGGAAAGAGGAGTAATTAGGATGGCACCTCATCGATGCTGCCAAATAATACGGGACGTTGTACCCCCACGGCCTCTTTGCATAGATCTTATCAATCTGGTCATCGATGATCTTGAGGATGGGCACCAAATTATAAGTTTTCTCAAAGTTGTCATTCAGGTATTGCAGCAACAACTCCGAGCAGAGATTACCCGCGCCCCTCCCCATGCCCCGGACAGAGGCATCGATGATCAATTCTCGATCTGCATTTTCTCCAATCAACACTTGAGCATTGGAGAAAGAAAGCTGCAGATTGTTATGTGAGTGGAAACAAATGCCCACTTCCGGCGCCAGGTTGTAATCCATGAGCCTGAAGATATGCAAGAGTTGCTTCATACTTATGAGTCCTAAGGTATCAACAATCGAAACACCATAGGCACCCATCTCATTGACGCAATCGATGATATACAGTAATTCCTTATCGGAATAGGCATAGGTGTGCATGGGATTCACGAATGTTTTGAATCCTTTGCCGTTTACCTTTTTACAAAACTCCAAAGCCTCTTTGTATTGCCCCGGTTTGAAGATAACACGTACCCCGTCGATCATTCCATCTTCTCTCTCGGGAATCTCCGCCGCATCGTACTGGCCGTACGTGATCATTCCTAAAAACTGAGTCTTCGCTTGAGGGACCACGAAAGGAGACAATTCACTTACCCTGTTAAATAAGGTCTTATGAACATCATACTGACAATGCTTTAAGAAACCCAACTCAACGTAATCCACGCCGCTTTGAACCAGATTTTTGACAATGCCCTTAATAGGCTCGTAACCAAAATTCCAATCGTTAATATAGCCCCCGTCTCTCAGGGTGCAATCTAGTACTTTGATGTTCATATGATGTCGCTTACTAATCTGTTTACCTTCTCCAAATCTTTGGGCGTATCGACAGCAACCGTTTTCGAAGACACCTCAACATATTGAACCTTGTATCCCGCTTCAATAAAGCGCAGGATTTCTATGTCTTCAATCTGTTCCATCTTTCCTCGAGGCTGCGTACAGAAAAAGTGTAGAGCTTCCGGCTTAAATCCATATACGCAGACTTGTTTATAATAACTATACTCAAGGCTGCCCTTGGGGTAGGGGGCAGGCGATCGGGTAAGATATATCCCAATGTTGTCACGGTTTGTGATAACCTTCGGAACGGTAAAGTTAATGGCATCTATCGGATCCTGGATTTTGGTCATTAAATTAGAAACCTGCAAATGCGGATGATCAAAAAAGGGCAGAACAGCCTGTCGTATAACTTCCGGCTCAATCATCGGTTCGTCACCTTGTATATTGACGTACAAATCCGCCTTTATTTTTTTCGCCACCTCTCCAATCCTATCCGTACCCGTGGGATGAGTGTCTGCTGTTAAAATTACATTCATACCTAGTTCCCTACAAACTTCTTCTATTTGGGAATTCTCTGTTGCAACATAAACTTCCGTGAATTCTGAAACCTTTTTTGCTTGTTGATAAACCCACCATATCATTGGTTTTCCGCATATATCTGCTAATGGCTTACCTGGAAAACGAGATGACTGATAACGAGCTGGAATAACTGCTAAAATCTTCATTTTTATCCTCCTTACGCGGCTAAAACGTTGACTAAGGAGGATGAGAAATAGCTACTATTACTTACCCCCCCCGTTTGTTATTGATAATTAGTTTCTTATACATATACTCAGCGATTGCAAAATCTGTAGGCGTATCAATATCCATAGATTCACTCTGGCTAATAGGGAAAAAGTACGGTCTTTCCCCAATGATGTCCTTGCATTGCCTCATCGTTTCACGAGGCAAAATATGCACGACATGGTTGAGCAACACAAAATTATCCGGCAAGTCCTGTGAACGAGGCTTATGGTTACGGTCGTAGTTGGCAGCTTTCCCGTCAATCCACAAGAATTCTTTCAGAGGGGAGCCGCTCACAAGAGAATCGTACTCACGTAAAGTCAGAAATTTCTGAATTGCTAAAGAATACGTCTTATCTTCAACTAGTGGAGCTGTGCAATGAACGTAAACTACTACGTCTGCCTCCATATTTTGGGCCATATTCTCATACAATTCGTTGGGAGAGACTTCGCTCGTTGCAAAGTATTCATCGCGCTTGACGGTTTCCGCACCGAGTCTCTGCGCCATCTGCAGCATTTCCTCTGAATTGGAATTGACGACCACGCCGTCCAGTTCGGGAATGCGCAGCATTTGCCTGATTTTTATTTCCAATAAAGAACTGCCCGCAAATGGGGCGATATTCTTATTCTTGACCCGTACGGAACCGGAGCGTACCGGTATAAGTGCTTTGATTTTCATTTGTTGATGATTTCTACGGTTGAGGGGTCTATTTCGGGATGTGAAGCCAGATAGGACTTTGTATAGACATCATGGAACAGCCCTTTCAGACCCACGGGGTTAATGGATATAATCTCGGTGTCGGGGTAATAAGTATCACGAATGTTTTTCAGATGATAGTAACCGGATTTTACACATTCTATCTTAAATTGTTGTTGCTTGACCCTCTTATCAAAGTATCCCGTCTGTGCTGTGTCACATCCTACAAGATAAATTCTACGAGGATTCGTGTAGAGGAGAAAAGCAAGAGCACTATGCGTAACTGAGCCCCAGGACGGCAAGGGGAAACAATCTATTTCATGATACGCTGGTACCCCCCCCCAACCAGCGATTAAATGATACCTCTCGGCATGCGCCCGTTGAGCTATATGATCAGGTATGTTAAAAACACGATCCTCCGGTGGAAAAATAATTTGGCCAAAAAAGTTAGTACATCCGTAGTCAAAGATCTTACTAATATATCCCCGCACAGCAACCCAATCCTGCATGAAACAGTAATCAAAGTGATATTTATCCCATGTGATGGCTCGATTAACAGCGACATATTTCATTCGAGTAAAGGAAGAGAGGGAGGGGGCAAATTGTGCAGTCTGCCCAGTAGCAACGATCACAACATCCCAGTCTCTCAAGGAGTTCTTGTACTTGGGGAAGGTTTTTTGATGTAGATGATATATAGCAAGAGCATGACAGGACATTAGTAAACTTTTACCGTACTCGCTTATTTTCTCGTTTAGTTTCTCTTGCAACAAATCCTCCGGTACTCGTTTTGTTCTAAAAGGGATACCGAGTAGATAACTGGTGATCTCTCCTCCTTTCTGTTTCTCCGAGTAATAGGGGATACCAAAAATACGACGGAAAGGTAAAGGGGAAGCGCCTTGTTCCAATACCTCTACTCCTAGGAACGACTTCTTTTTAACACCGCGCACTATCACCTTGTGACAGATCTGAGTTCGTATAAAGTAAGCTGCGGGACTACTTACTATAGATCTTATGCGCTTGTAATAGTACTTGCCAAATGAAGGATCGGCGCGGAGCTGCTCAAGGTGAGGTTTCCATGTGTTCGATACCGCACGCGCGAAGCGAAGCTTATTCCCGAATCCGAATGCGTCATAGAGCTCAGGAATTGTCTGTCCAAATATATATGGGTACAAAAGTTCCCAACAATAGGAAGGGGCCTGGGATTTTTTGTAGTGTTCCCACACCCAGTGATGCAGTGACAACGTTTCCTGAGCTACGGTAAGATTGGGCGCTGATGAGGACTCGTCCTCTCGTGCAGAATACAGCGCAAGGGGTATAATGTAACAGGATCTCAGTCGAGCATAGACGCTCCAAAGAAAAGCCTCACCATAGCTTTGAGTGTGTGCCCAGTTTTCCTCCGGAAATCTGATATCTGCGCGCTCCAGAAAGCTTCGCTGATAGATCCCCCCCTCAAAGAGTGATCCCTTCTGTACTACAATTGCGGGAAGTTTTTTTATTTCGGTAATCCGAATGTTATAAAGAAACATGCCGAATGGATCCCCGAACTCCTCTGAAAGATCCTCCGCCGACGCCAAACATTTTACAACCTGGACGTCATGTTCAAGCGCTTTCACGTGGAGTTGCTCATACATGTCCTTTTCCACCCAATCTTGCTCGCCAACAAAACCTACATATTCCCCACAAGCATGTCTCAGAGCATCATTGTAGGCTCTTCCCAAGGAGGCCCCCGGAGAGAGAAGAATAGATATTCGAGAATCCTGTGCGCTGTATTCTTGGCATAATGAAGCGTATTGATGTTCACTGCTTCCATCAACAATAATAACTTCAATGTCCCTCAGAGTTTGTGACAACACGCTGTCTATGCCCCTGCGCACATCTTGCTCATCGGCACGAAACAGCACAACTATAATGGATACTTTAGGAGTTACATTCATATTTTTCTAGGGGAATCATTTTTGGTTAAATGTAGCGGTATGTCATAAGATGCACAATGATTTGCGTTCTGTCCCACCACAGTGTTACTTTTGAGACAAATCCTAATCTTTTTAAATAAATAACTTTCATGTTTTCTAATGTTCACGTGAGATTAATTGATTGGGCAAAGGTTTGATGACTCCACAGATAATCCCATAGACCGAAGCGACCGATGGGAGCAATATTGTGTGAGCGCAGCCAAGCGTGGATGCATTCGCGCGCGCTGTAGATAGGTGGCGTGAAGGCGACGTTGGCGTAGGGTTCAAAGCGGATATCGCGTACGATGATGTCCTCTTCGGAGAAACGGCATGTTGTCTTCAACTGATTGACGGTCGTCTCCCATACTTCTTCCGGCGGAGGAATGACTGCATCGTTGGCATAAAACACTTCCGCCTGCAAGGCGGAACACTCCGCCGGTACATTATCCGGGGATTTCAAATTCGGCGAGTACACCCTCGCCGGCGGCACATCTTCATCATAAATGTAGAACCACAGGTATTTCGCCACATCCGGACGATTGAAACCGAGTGAGACCTGGTAGCCACAGGTCCAGCTGAGTTGCGCTGCAGCCTCCTGCACCTCCTTCGGGCAATCGGGAATCAGGCGAACCATCTCCGGCAGGGGAAGGGAGGAATAGAGCCTTTCGTAGGGAAAACACGTGCCATCATCCAAAGAGACCGTCTGCGCGCGAGGATCAATCGCAACCACCTTTTTACGGAAGCGAATGTCTAATCCTTCACGACAGGAATTGAGAATACTACGATATCCTCCCTTTTTCGGGTAATTCATGTGGGCGGTATAGTAATAATT